>JADFXL010000127.1 GCA_015233585.1 Alphaproteobacteria bacterium
GCTTGCCCATCAGCAGGTGAAGCGTTCCCAGATCCGTCAGGATCGCCGCATCCTCCGTCGTATCGGTCAGAAGCCCCATTAACCGAGCGGCCAGCGGCAGGAGCGTCTCGCCACGAAACGCCATCCCGGCCAGTTGGACCAGGCCGATAGGCTGGGGCGGCCATGGCTGACCGGTAAAAGGATTGGTGTGGAGTTGCTGGCCCGTTTGTTGCTGGTCTGTGGTCATGACGCCTCCTTGAGGGCGCCATACACCAGGGTGGCGGCGATAAGTTTGTCGATGTCGCTCGTTTGCGTGCGGTGGTTAACGAAAGCGGCGCGAATCACCAGACGGCCCTTGATGGTGGTCATCGACGGCGCGGCAATTCCCGCTTCGTTGAGTTCAGCGACAATGTGCGCGTTGAGGGCGTCGTCGCCATGGTGGCGAAAACATACGATGTTGAGCTGAACCGGTGCCATCAGTTCAAGAGCTGGCGAACGCTCGATCTGCTTTTTCAGGTATTGCGCCAGTTCGCAAGTACGGGCGATCACCGCGCCGATCTGCTCGGTGCCATAGACCTTCAGGGTGAACCAGGCTTTCAACGCCCGAAATCCACGGGAAAGATCGGGGCCGAAATCGCACGGCCAAGGCGACCCGGCGGCCAGACCCCGCGTTTCCCGCCGCAAATACGCCGCCGGGGAGGCGAAGGTTCGCCGGTGCATATTGCCGTCTTTCACCAGAACGAATCCGGCGTCGTATTGCACCTGACCCCACTTGTGGAAGTCGAATGCCAGCGAGTCGGAACGCTCGATCCCATGCAGACGTGGCGCCAGAGTCGGGGACAGAATGGCCAGCGCCCCATAGGCGCCGTCAATGTGAAACCACAGTTTTTCATCCCTGGCGATATCGGCGATCCCGTCCAGGTCGTCAATGGCTCCGGTATCCACGCTGCCCGCCGTGCCGACCACCAGAAAGGGAACCATTCCAGCCGCACGATCGGCTCTGATAGCCTCCCGCAGGGCGCCAAGATCCATCTGATAGTTGGGGTTGGTGGGAATGATCCGCAGCGATTTGGTGCCAAGCCCGGACAAATCCATAGCCTGGGTCACGCAGCCATGGGCTGCGGCGGAGGTGTAGGCGACCAGATGTGTGGGGGTGGCGGCAACCCCATCCCGGCGAACCTCAGGCCCGAGCGCCGCTGTGCGCGCAACCAGGATGCAAATGAAATTGGCCATGGAGGTGCCGGTGACGAACAAACCGCTTGCCCCCTCCGGGTAACCAAAAAGCTCCCGGACCCAGTGGAGGATCTGCCGTTCAACCTCGATCGGCGCATGATCACGCCCGCCCAGGTTGGCGTTGAGACCTGCGGCCAGCATGTCCCCCAACATCCCCGCCACCGAGCCGCCGCCATGCACCCAGCCCATGAAGCCCGGATGCACGTTGCCCGTGGCATAGGGCATGATGTAGCGCAAGAATTCATCATGCACGACGGCAATATCCGTGGGCGCCTCTGGCAGTTCCTGGCGGAATTGCTCCCGCACGTTTTGCGGCATGGGCTGCCATACCGGAAGATCGCGGACGTTTTCCACATAGTCGAGGATATCGTCCAGCATCCGATGCGCCTGATGCCGCAGTCGTGGCCAATCCGAAGGGTCCAAAGTCCCATCGCCAATTACGGGCCGACCTCCGTCCATCTCCATAACGCTCCTTAATCGTGTTTTTTATCGGCACGCTTGAGAAAAAAACGGGGCTGCCGCCCCGGCCCCGCCTGGGGCCATGCCCCAGCCCCCCTTTATGATTAAAAATGGGGTCCGGGGCATCACGCCGTAGGCGTGCCTTTGGCACGATGCCCCGAGCGGGCGTGGGCGGCAGCCCACTCTTCCCAATCGCAAGGAGTTACCGCATCTTTTTATACGCTGCAATCAAGTTCGTCGTCGAAGAGTCATGTCCAGGCGCAGGACCGTCCCCGGCCAGTTGGGGCAGGATCTTGCTGGCAAGCTGTTTGCCAAGCTCAACGCCCCACTGGTCGTAGGGATTGACACCCCACAACATCCCCTGAACAAAGATCTTATGCTCATACATGGCGAGCAGCGCCCCCAATGTGTAGGGGTCTACGTGTTTTATCAGGATTGAATTAGTCGGACGGTTGCCGGGGAACACCTTGTGCGGCAACAAGGCGTCCAGGGACTCGCCCTTCAAACCCTGGGTCTCCAGTTCCGCCCTGGCTTCCGCCTCCGTCTTGCCGCGCATCAGCGCCTCGGTCTGGGCGAACACGTTGGACAGCAGGATGGCATGGTGATCGCCGATCGGGTTGTGGCTGCGCGCCGGGGCGATGAAGTCGCACGGGATCAGCCAAGTGCCCTGGTGAATCAACTGATAAAACGAGTGCTGGCCGTTGGTGCCCGGCTCGCCGAACAGAACCGGGCCGGTGGCGTAGTCGACCGGCTGGCCGTCGCGGGTCACCCGCTTGCCGTTGCTCTCCATGTCCGCCTGCTCCAGATAGGCGGGCAGACGGTGCAGGTATTGATCGTAGGGCAGCACCGCATAAGCCCCGGCACCGAAGAAATCGACATACCACAACCCGACCAGGGCCAGAATCGCGGGTATGTTGGTCTCCAGCGGTGCCGTGCGGAAGTGCTCGTCCATGGCATGGGCGCCGGCCAGCAGAGCCTCGAAGTTCTCAAAGCCGATGGCTACGGCAACCGGCAGGCCAATGGCCGACCACAACGAATAGCGTCCGCCGACCCAGTCCCAGAACTCGAACATGTTTGCAGGATCGATGCCGAATTCGGCCACGGCCTTGGTGTTGGTGGACAGGGCGACAAAATGTTTGGCCACCGCCGCCTCGCCCAGCTTGTCCACCAGCCAGGTCCGCGCACTGCGGGCGTTGGTCAGAGTCTCCTGGGTGGTGAAGGTTTTGGAGGCGACGATGAACAAGGTGGTTTCCGGGTCCAGCCGTTTGCAGGTCTCGGCGATGTGAGTCCCATCGACATTGGAAACGAAGTGCGGGCGGATATGATCGGCGTGGTAGGGTTTCAGCGCCTCGGACACCATGACCGGCCCCAGATCGGAGCCGCCGATCCCGATATTGACCACATCGGTGATCCGCTTGCCGGTGGCTCCGGTCCACTGACCGCCGCGAATCGCCTCGCAGAACCCTTTCATCTTGGCCAGCACGGCGTTGACCTTGGGCATCACGTCCTGGCCATCCACCAGGATCGGACGGTTGGAGCGGTTGCGCAGCGCCACATGGAGAACGGCCCGATCTTCGGTGTTGTTGATCCGCGCGCCACCGAACATACGATCGCGCCAGCCCTCGACGTCGCGCTCGCGGGCAAGCTGGAGCAGCAGGCGCAATGTTTCGGCGGTGATGCGGTTCTTGGAATAATCGAGCAGGATGTCGCCAAGGCGGGTAGAAAAGGTTGCGAACCGGTTGGGATCCTGTTCGAACAGGTCGCGCATATGCGCGTTCTTGATCGTCTGGTAGTGGGCTTCAAGGGCTTTCCACGCAGGGCATTGGGTCAACGATGACATCACTCTCTCCGAATTGGCCGGTTCCAGTCTGCAACGAAGCCGACACTAGCAGAGCGGGGAGGTGTGGTCACGCTTCTGTTAAAGGAGATTGGCAATTCTCATCTTTATATCCGGCACGCCGACGCGTGCTTTCCAGCTTGCACAGATTTCAAGACTGACGCCCATATCCCTCGAATGACAGGCGATTCCAATGATTCACCCCCCCGGAAGACATCTAAAGCCAACCGGCCTGGGGGGCAAAGGCGCCACAGACAGGATGCCCTCACCACCTCGGTCAAAATCCGGCGTCCCTTTACATCGGAACCCTGGCGTTGTTTTGAACAACGTCGCCAGCGTAGATGGCGCGCGCCATCGTCATCAACATTTCGACGCATGGGATCATGTCCACCATACGGTCGGTGTTCAGGGTTATATCGAACTGGGTCGGGTCGTTGTGCCGGACGTGGAACATCTCCCACACGAATCGGCCACGATTGGAATTGACATTGCGGATCTTCGCCAGCGCCGCCGCCTCGCTGATACCCTCAAGGGCCATAACTCGTTTGGCGCACACATCCGGCGATCCAGCAACTCTGATCCGAAGCGCGCAGGCGGTGGAAAGAATCACATGAGCCCCGCGCCCAACGATCACCCCGCCCATGCGCGCTACCATCAGCACAACGTTAACAAGCGTGCGCCGATAAGACGACAAGTCCACGTGATGTCCTGTAATCACATTGAGCAGCCACAGGTCACGAACCGTGGAAATATGCTCGTCAATTCGTCTCAGGACCGCCTCGTCAGCCTCCAGGCGCTTGGCTATCTCTTCGAGGATGACCATATCGTACAGCGGAACCCCCAGCCGCTCGGAGAGCATCCCGGCGATTTCATCGCCGCCGGAACCATAGTCGCGCGACAAGGTAACGACCGGACTCTCTGGCCGCCACTGTTCCTTATCGCTTATCGGTTGATGAGTGGCCCGCGCCATTCCTCCAATCGCATCCGCAACGGTGAACATTGTACCCCTCCACGCCAAGAAGCACAGCCACCAGGAAACGGAACGACGCCCCCAATTGTCCATAGCGAATAACGGGAAAGACGCACCCCCTGGGCTTGCTTTACATGAATCAAACCGCCCGCTCGGCGTCTACGTCATGACTCCGGCGCCCATAGCCGTTAAGCAGGTCAACCCCCTCCGGGCTAATATCCTGCTGACGGTTCCGCTTGTACAGCGGCATCACCGACTCAGTTGCATCATAGAATTGCTTCATGCTTTCCAACATCCGGGAGCCGAGTCTCCCCCAGGTATCCAATGCAGCAGCTTGAATCTCGGCAATCGCAAGGATTGGATAAGAAGCAGGCGTATAAGCAGACATCTTCCCCTCCATTTGTCAGACGACTCCGACCGCATCCGAACTACAAAATGAACGGCGCTTCCATCAATACCACACCACAACCCACATTCCACAGCGACCCTGCACGACACCTTTGCCGCCGCCGCGTGTCCAAAAAATGGAACACCCACCAGGAGGGGGGGGCACCCCCTTAGGTTCAACATCCAGCGTGTGCGACGTGTCCCCTCAACTTTCGGCCCGAAGACATCGTCTTGGCCACTACGTCCATAACCGGCCCCCAGGGGTGCGTCACATCCCGCCGCCCAGAGTCGTCAGGCGCATCCCGGCCACATAAAACATCGAAGCCATTGGCAAAGTCATTCCAGCGGGTAATGTGGGCCCAGTCGCAGAAACGACTTACAGCTGACGACACGGCCTCCGCATCGGACATGTCGCAAGGCGCCACGAATGTCCACAAAACAGAACGGTGCGTTAACCCGTAACTATTCCGAACCTCTCGCCAGAACTCAATGTGTTTTTCCATGATACTTCCCTCAACATCTGTGTTTGCCCGTGAGCAAGACACCTGCGATCTTTTTCGATACACCTAACTGCCTTGCTGGGGATCATCTTATCAGAACCTGCCGATGCCGCAATTCCCAGTACTGATTAGTTATTATACCCAGAAACAGGTAGTATACCCGGAGGCTGGAGGAAAAATCCTGTATTGCCGCCACTTTTTCAGCGCATATTAATTATCTGGAAACAGCACCCTTGCTGGTGGCATCGTCGATCTTGATTTCAAGCCAACTTGCCGGCGGTATCTCAGACCGTATCCATCACCGCATGAGGACGTTTTTATTGTGTTACATGGCAACTGCCCAGGTACCTCTGATGCCAAGTAAACACCGGCTCAGGATAATTATCTGGAAGTGGAAAAAACGAGGACCAATCATATGAAACATGCCTGCGGCATGACGGCCCTCGTGCTCCCCATTTATCTTATGAACGGGGAGCGCGAGGGGCCTCAGGCCTCTCGCATCTTTATCTTCCGGTTGATTTGCACGCGCAGATAATTTCTGATTTTTTGGATGCCTGGGTTGTTACCTGCCCTGGCATTATTCCGTCCTGACCTGGAATTCGACTTTCCAGCGGCGGTCTGATTTGGTGTGTTTCATCCAAAGCTCAAGATTGCCCAGATCCGTGACAACCGCATTGACCCGCACCGGAACCGGCTGCCCCGCCGGAGCGTCCGGGGCCGCCGGCAAATCGACCTCCAAAAGGCTGATTTCCAGGAGTTCCCGTTCGGCATCGGGCAAGATCAGCCCTGCGATATCGCCGCTTCTCACCTCTGACGAGAAGAACCTGAACTCTGCGGGCTGCCCGGTAATGAGCGCCAGATCCTGGCCTTCGATCAGAACCTCGGTACCCTCCTCCATCCCCTGCGGAACGACACACAACGCCTTCAGCGGCGGACGGAAGCCGGGCACCGCCGGCATCGATGTCTCCAACCCGATATAGTAGGATCGGGAGGCTCCGGCCTTGATGCGGATGCCTTTTCCCGTGATCCGATTGCGTCCCAGGAACGAAGCGCCCTTGGCTACGGCCAGGTCCGGCTGATATCCGGCCAGCTCGCGCCCGGCTGGGCCGTCATTCCAGGATGCCAGCAGTTCGAGAACCCGCCTGCGAATCGGAGCGGCCTTGAAGACGCCGCCATTAAACAGGACCGCCGTAGGCGTCAGAAACGGCCTGGAACAAGCCTCTGCCCCAACCAACGCCGTAAGGGCCTGGCTTGAGCGGGCATTCTCCAGGCTCCGTGTGAGAAAGCGGGCCAGATGCTTGCTGATGACGGGATCCGAAGCGTAAGGCAGGCCGAATTCCTGCAATCCTCCGCGCCGCGCCTTTTGCGGCAGATCCTCAATCCCGGTCCTGGCGAAGAAGCCGTCAAGAATGACCTGCTCCAGCGTCGCCCGGTCGAGCTTCACGGACACGGTTCCCCCCAACAGGCCGGAGCCGCGGGACGGAACGGCAATCGGCAACTCGTCCAGGGCGTCGTCTTCGAGCATCGCTACCTTGGCCTTGCTGGCGGAATGCACCAGGGTCAGGAACTGCCGGTCGTTAATGGATTTGCCGTCCGCCTCCAGCCGGGCACGGAGCGCATAGGCGAGCGCCAGGTCCATATTGTCGCCGCCGAGCAGGATATGCTCGCCGACGCTGATGCGGTCCAGATCCAGAACCCCCGCGTTCTCGGAGACAGCGATCAGGCTGAAGTCTGCCGTGCCCCCACCCACATCACAGACCAGAACGATGTCGCCGGGGCGAACCTGGGAACGCCATTCCTTCCCCGCCTGCGCCGTCCAGGCGTAGAAGGCCGCCAGCGGTTCCTCCAGCAGAATGACCTTGCCGAGTCCGGCGGCTTCTGCGGCCTCGGCGGTCAGGTTTCTTGCCACGTCATCGAACGAGGCGGGAACGGTCAGCACCACCAGTCCATCGGCAAGGTCGAAATTCAGCCCCCGCGCCCGCGCGGAAGACAGGAAACTTTCCTTGATATGTTCAAGATAAAGGCGCGAGCAGTCAAAGGCGGAGCGTTTTTCCTCCCTGATTTCCGATTGCCACGGAAGAACGCGCTGCCGGGCATCCATAAGCGGGTTCGACAGCCAGGACTTGGCCGAGGTGATGAGACGATCTGGAACCAAGGCGCCATGATCCCGCGCGAAAGAACCGATGATCGCCCCTCCAGAGTTCTGGCTCAGCCAGGGTAGCGGAAAGGCTTCTTTAGGAAATTCGTCCGGGTGCGGGATGTAAAGCGCCGAAGGCAGGGTCGGCTTTTCGCCGATCTGGTTTGGTCCCAGAAACTGGGTGATCGCGAATACTTCGGTCTGGTCGCCCTCCACATCCGTGAAGGCAATCGCGCTGTTGGTTGTCCCCAGGTCGATGCCAAGGCTGAACTGTTGACCCATGGGTATTCACCATATTGTTGCTGACAAAGAAGATGCCATTTATCCAAGTTCAATCTCAGCGGGGGCTATCGTTGGCAGACGATCGTCACCCGATCGCAGCAAGCGCGGCAAATTCACCTTTTC
>JADFXL010000128.1:0-3673 GCA_015233585.1 Alphaproteobacteria bacterium
TGGGTGCCATTGGTGGTCAGGGCCAACTCGCTCCCCGCCCCCGAAGCGACATGACGGCCAAGGGATCGGAACAGGGTCATCACCCCTTGCCGCACCAAAGGTTCCCCGCCAGTGATGCGCAGCCTGGTAACTCCCAGCCGGACAAAAGCGCTGCATACGCGATCGAGTTCCTCCAGGGTCAGAAGCTCGGTTCTGGGAACGAAGCTCATGACCTCGTTCATGCAGTAGCGGCAACGGAGATCGCAACGATCGGTGACGGAAACCCGTAAATATGTGATTGTCCGTCCGAACGCATCCAGCATAGTCCCGTCCATGATCCGATGCCGCGCGCGGCCATTCCACGCCAGCGAAGCTGACTAACATAAAGGATTTTTTCTGCAATGACCATGACGACAAATCTTCCCGGTTCGCCCCTGGTGGCGGGCATCATCCTGGCTGGCGGACGGTCCCGGCGGATGGGGGGGGGGCGACAAGGGGTTGCAGCCGGTCAATGGCCGTATTCTGGTGGAACGCATCGCAGCCCTCGTCCGGCCCCAGGTGGCGGCCCTGGCGCTCAATGCCAATGGCGATGTGGCCCGCTATGCGGGCGCCTTTGGCGGAAACGCGGCCTTGCCGGTGGTTCCCGACACCATTCCCGGTTTCGTCGGGCCGTTGGCTGGCGTGCTGGCAGGACTTTTGTGGATGAAGCGCGAGGCCGCTGGCTGCGGCTGGCTTTTGAGCGTGCCGAGCGACACGCCTTTTTTGCCCTCCGATCTGGTGGCGCGGCTGGCGGCGGCGGCCCTGGCTGATAACGCCCCAGTAGCCTGCGCCCGCTCGGAGGGACAATTGCATCCGGTAGTGGCGTTGTGGGCGCCGCATCTGGCTCTCGATTTGCAAGCCTACCTTGAGGGTGGGGACCGCCAAATCCAGCGTTTCCTTCAACGTCACCGTCTGGCCACGGTCGATTTCCCGGCGGCGCCGTTCGATCCCTTCTTCAATATCAACACCCCGGACGATCTGGCGGAGGCTGACAGGCTTTGCCGGCAGTGACGGAAAATCGCTGGGCCATTTGGTCATAACGGGCTTCCGCCCGCACCTGACCGAGGCGATGCCCAGGCCCCCCTTGTTTTGTCAATAATAACGAGGGGTTGGGCGGCAAGTCGGCTGCGTCATCAGCGGCCGGAAAATTCGACCCGAACCAGCCTGACGGCACTGGGATCCAGCAGGAGCTGGCCAGCGTGTTCGAAATTGACAGTCACGCCGGTACTGGCGGCGGCCAGAATTCTTCCAAGACCCCAGTCGGGACGGTCGGGCTGGCGCACCAGGGTGCCGGGAACGAAATGTTGATTCATCATGTCCTTTGTTTCAATCTGGTCGAAGGCAGGTTTGCGTTATGCTGGATACTGGGGCAGATGTCGAGGCCGGATGCTGGCAAAAAAGCCTGTGTTTGTCCAGAAATAACATGGAGATTGACCTGAGCACGACGACGGACGATCGCGATCTGGAACTCAGCGAGATGTTGTGCACCTGGATTTGCCACGCTCTGGTCGGCTCGGTCGGTGCGATGGCCAATGGGCTAGAATTGCTGAAGGAAGATCCGGCCACTCACGTCGAAACGATGGCCCTGCTCGATTTCAGCGCCATGGCCACCGCCCGCCGCCTCAAGTTTTTTCGCGCCGCCTTTGGTGTGGACGGCGCCAAGGGCCAGGACGGGGAAGCCGTGCGGGGTCTGCTGAGCGACTTCCTGGCGGTGTCGCGTAACGCGGCAGGGGCAATTGACGTTCACTGGCCGCCGCTGCCCGCCCTGAACCGACTCGATCCCAGCGCCTTTCGTCTAATCCTGATATTAAGCCTGCTGGGCATGGAGTGTTTGCCCAGGGGGGGCGGCCTCGATATCTCGATTGCCGGCGGGCTGGTCATTGCCGCGACCGGACGTGGTGCACGGCTGGAGACAGGCGTGGCTGCGGCCCTGACCCTGACCCCCGGCGCGGCGACGGTCCGTGCGGCTCCGGCCAGTTTCGTGGCCAGGCTGGCCCGTCGCCTGGGCGGCCGGGTGACCACCGAGTCGACCGAGGGCCGGGTGGTTCTATCCGTAATCCCGCAGACCTAGCCCGCTCCCGGAGCGATGCCCCAGCCCGCTCTCGCATAAAAATATGGACCGCCAACCGTCCTTTGGGCACAAAGAGAACCACTGGAAGAAATATGCTTGGCTTTTGCGTCAACAAAAGCGAATCTACACGTTCGAAATTATGGAATTTCTCCAATGTCGTCTCCAGCGTAACGGGTTGTGCTGGGGGGGTGCCGTGGACGGCCAGACGCGATATCAGATATCTTCTGGGGGGTGAGCATGGACGATCTGCTGAGTGAATTTTTGACCGAGACCTCGGAGAGCATAGCGACTCTTGACCTGGAACTGGTCAATCTGGAGCAGAATCCCAATGATGCCGCCATTCTCTCCGGGATTTTCCGGCTGGTTCACACCATCAAGGGAACCTGCGGCTTCCTGGGCCTGCCACGGCTGGAGAGCCTGGCTCACGCCGGTGAAAATGTCCTCGGCAAGTTCCGCGACGGTGAATTACGGGTCACACAGACGGCGGTGACGGTGATTCTGCTGACCATTGATCGCATCAAGGAAATCCTGGGTTACCTGGAGGCCAACGAGACCGAGCCGGAAGGCGGGGATCTCGATCTCAAGGAAAGACTGAACGCCCTGGCCGAGGGCCGCGAAGTCGTTCCCCCTGAAACATCGGGTCGACCCGCCGCTCCACCCGCCGCCAAATTTTCCTCTGCCGCGTCGCCAATGCTGGCCGCTGGCGCCCCGCCCGATAGCGGTGGCAGCGCTCAGGGGGGTGACGATGGCCCGGTGCTCGACGAAAGGGGGTTCCCGGTCGCCTCGGAATTGCTCGCCGAAGTCGCTGCGGCGGTGGCCTCCGGCAAACGCGCGGCCAGTGACCGTGACTTGCTGGCCGAAATGGAAGCGGAACGCCTAGCCGAACTGGCCCAGTCCAGCCGCGAGGCGGAAGCCGAGGGCCGGGCCGCCGATTTCGTCGTTGGCGCCAGTGCCCCCGTCCCGACCGGCAAAACCCTGGCGACGCTCGACCCGGAACCCAAGCCCCAGGGCAAGGAACCGAAGGAATCGGCAATCGCGGCCCAGACTATCCGCGTCAATGTCGAGTTGCTTGAAAATCTGATGACTCTGGTTTCGGAACTGGTGTTGACCCGCAATCAGCTCCTTCAGATGGTCCGTGGCAGCGACGACTCCGAATTCGCCTCGCCCTTACAGCGTTTGTCCCACATCACCACCGACCTTCAGGAAGGGGTGATGAAGACCCGGATGCAGCCCATCGGCAACGCCTGGGCCAAATTACCACGCATCGTGCGCGATCTGTCTCTGGAAATGGGCAAGAAAATCGACTTACAGATGCACGGCGCCGAGACCGAACTTGACCGTCAGGTGCTGGAGCTGATTAAAGACCCGCTCACCCACATGATCCGCAATTCCGCCGACCACGGGCTGGAGCCTCCGCAGGAGCGCGCCGCCGCCGGCAAGGCCGAAATCGGGGTTATCCTCCTGAACGCCTACCACGAGGGCGGACACATCATCATCGAGGTCGCCGACGACGGGCGCGGACTGAACATCAAGCGCATCAAGGAAAAGGTGGTTGCTGCGGGAATGGCCACGGAGACCGAGGCC
>JADFXL010000128.1:3703-7856 GCA_015233585.1 Alphaproteobacteria bacterium
TGACGGCATGACCAGCCAGCAAATCTCACCGTTCATCTTCACGGCCGGCTTCTCCGCCGCCGAAAAGGTCACCAGCGTTTCCGGCCGCGGCGTCGGCATGGACGTCGTCCGCACCAACATCGAAAAGATCGGCGGCACGGTCGAACTGAAAAGCCTCCCGGGCAAGGGCTCGACCTTCGTCATCAAGATCCCGCTGACCCTGGCCATCGTGTCGGCCTTGATCGTTGAGTGTGGCGGCGAGCGGTTCGCCATCCCGCAAATCAGTGTCCTCGAACTGGTGCGGGTCACCGGCAATTCCGAGCATCGCATTGAACGCATCAATGATGCGCCGGTGCTCCGCCTGCGCGATCGTCTGCTGCCGCTGGTGTCTCTGGCCAAACTTCTGAAAATCGAGAAGAATGCTGGACAGGAACAAAAGGAACTGTTCATTGTCGTGGCACAGGTCGGTACCTATACGTTCGGCATCATCGTCGATCGCGTGTTCGACACCGAGGAAATCGTGGTCAAGCCGGTGGCACCGATCCTGCGCAATATTTCGATGTTTTCCGGTAACACGATCCTTGGCGATGGCAGCGTGATCATGATCCTAGATCCTAACGGAATCGCCAGCGCCACCGGAGAAGCCATGGTTGGCGGCGGCCAGGCGGCCGAGTCCACCGCCAAGGCCGGCCGGGCCGTTGGCGACGACAAGACCTCGCTGCTCATCTTCCGGGCGGGCAGCCGGGATCTCAAGACCGTGCCCCTGGCGTTGGTGGCACGACTCGAAGAGGTCGATGTTGCCAAAATCGAACATTCCTATGGCAAGCCGGTGGTCCAGTATCGTGGGCAGCTCATGCCGCTCATTCCCATGGACATGAGTTGCGATCTCCAGGGCGAAGGGCGCCGCCCCGTCCTGGTGTTCGCCGACCGCGATCGCAGCATGGGCTTGGTGGTCGATGAGATTGTCGATATCGTCGAGGATCGTCTGAAGGTGGAACTCAAAGCCGATCAGCCGGGCCTTATCGGAACTGCCGTCATCAACGGCAAAGCTACCGACGTGATTGATGCGGGCTATTTCCTGACCCAGGCTTTTGGTGACTGGTTCGGGGACAACGACACTTCGAATCTGACTGGATCCACCACCCACAGATTGCTTCTGGTGGACGACAGTACCTTCTTCCGTAATCTGCTGACGCCTCTGTTGTCGGTGGCTGGTTACGAGGTGACGGCGGTTGAAAGCGCTCTTCATGCTCTGAACCTGCGCGACCACGGCGCAACGTTCGATGTTGTAATTTCCGATATCGAAATGCCGGGCATGGACGGTTATACCTTTGCTCAGGCGGTGCGGTCCGATGCCCGATGGGCGCAAACACCGCTGGTCGCCCTGTCGTCCCACGCCACCGACAAAGATTTCGCCCGTGGCCGCGAGGTTGGGTTTGATGATTACGTCGCCAAATTTGATCGGGAGGCTCTGCTGGTAACCCTGCGCAACATTGTTGGCAGCGCAGGGGGGGACGGGGCCGCGTAAAGCTGGCAATATCGGCGTGGTGTGCGTAGAATGAGTGATATACTGGTGTCCGGGGTTGAGAGTTTTTTGACTCTGGCACTGGTTAATCAGGTATTATCGGGCCTTCCCGTCGGGAAATGAACTTTTCTCACATAAGGTTTAATGGTGGCATGAAGTCCTGTCTGATCGTCGATGACTCCAAGGTCATCCGCATGGTGGCCAGAAAGATTCTTCAGGAACTGAGCTTCCAGACCGAGGAAGCCCAGGACGGAAAAGTTGCTCTGGATGCTTGCATTCGCTCAATGCCGGATGCGGTGCTTCTCGACTGGAACATGCCAGTGATGAGCGGCATTGAATTTTTGCGCGCCTTGCGCGTCCTTCCTGGCGGCGACCACCCAATCGTGGTGTTCTGCACCACGGAAAACGACATAGAACACATCCAGGAGGCGATTGAGGCCGGCGCAAACGAATACATCATGAAACCGTTCGATAGCGAAATCCTTCAGGCCAAGTTCGCGCAGGTGGGGTTGTTATAGGGAGACGCCCACTTGTCGGTAGAGAATGATTCCGTAGCGCCAAGTACAATCAACCGACCCAAGAGCAACCCGTATCGGGTCATGGTTGTGGATGACTCGGCCGTCGTTCGTGGTCTTATGACTCGGATGCTGGAAGCCGACTCGTCCATATCGGTGGTCGCGTCGGTCGGCAATGGTCAGGCTGCGGTACAGTCGCTAAGCCACTATGATATCGAAGTGATCGTGCTCGACATTGAAATGCCGATCATGGATGGGCTCACGGCGCTGCCCAAGCTCCTCCAGAAGGATCCCGATATTCAGATCATCATGTCATCGACCCTGACGCTGAAGAACGCGGATATCAGTTTGCGCGCGATCGAAGCCGGGGCCGCCGACTATATTCCAAAACCCTCGACGTCCAAGGAAATTACGGGCGGTCTCGACTTCAAGCGCGATTTGGTTGAAAAGGTCAAAGCCCTGGGCGCCGTGCGCCGGGCCCCGAAACGTCGGCGCCCCGGCGTTCCGTCCCCCGCCGTTCCGCTTGGTGAGCGGTCGAAAGTTCCGGCGGCGCGGGTGCCGTTCACGTCATCGGCATCCGGTGCCGGACCAGCAACCCCGGCGGCGCCCAGCGCAATCATCCTGCGCAAACCTTCCGATCAGATCCCCGAGGTGATCGGCATCGGCTCCTCCACCGGGGGGCCGCAGGCGCTGTTCAAGCTTCTGGCCGCCATGCACAACGGTGGCGGCATCACCCAACCCATCGTTATCACGCAGCACATGCCTGCGACCTTCACCACGATCCTGGCGCAGCATATCCAACGCATTTCGGGTCGGGAGGCCACGGAAGCTCAGGATGGTGAGACTCTGCGCGGGGGCCACATCTATGTCGCCCCCGGTGACTTTCATATGGTCATTGAGTCGCGCGGCTCCGAAAAGGTCATACGCATCAACAAGAATCCGCCGGAAAATTTTTGCCGTCCTTCGGTAGACCCTATGTTCCGCAGTCTGGCCAAGGTTTTTGGCAGTCACGTTTTGGCCGTAGTATTGACCGGCATGGGATCCGACGGAGCCAAGGGCGGTCAGGAAATCTATAAGGCGGGGGGGACCGTGCTAGCCCAGGATGAAGCCAGCAGCGTGGTTTGGGGGATGCCCGGCGCCACCGCCCAGGCTGGAATCTGCGCGGCGGTGCTGCCGCTGGACGAGATCGCGGCTTTCATCAAAAAACTCGCCACGAGGCGGTAACGATATGCGACCCGAGGACTTCGATTTCGTCTCACGTTTGCTCAAAGACCGTTCCGGTCTTGTGCTGACCCGTGACAAGGCCTATCTGCTGGAAAGCCGACTCATGCCGGTAGCGCGCAAGCGCGGCTTGAAGGGACTCGAGGAGCTGGTGCAAGGTCTGCGCAGCAACGACGAGGCGCTGGTGCGCGAAGTCACGGAGGCCATGACGACCAATGAGTCGTTCTTTTTTCGTGACAACAAGCCCTTTGAACAGTTCCGCGACGTGGTATTGCCTTACATGCTGGAGGCCAGGGCGGCCAAGCGTTCGATTCGCATCTGGTCGGCAGCGGCTTCCAGTGGCCAGGAATCTTATTCGCTGGGCATGTTGTTGCGCGAACAGGCGGCACGGCTCAATGGATGGAAGATTGAGATCGTCGGCACCGACATCTCCCGCGATATCCTGGAAAAGGCGCGGGCGGGGGTTTATTCCCAGTTCGAGGTCCAACGAGGTCTTCCCATCCAGTTTCTGGTGAAATATTTCAAAAAGCGCGATGACGTGTGGCAGATTGACCCCGCCGTGCGGGCCATGGTCCAGTACAAGGAATGGAATCTGCTGTCCGATCTTAAGCCTCTGGGGCAATTTGACATCGTATTCTGCCGCAATGTGCTGATTTATTTCGATCAGCCCACCAAGACTGCCATTCTGGACAAGGTGGCAAAGTTGATGCCGGACGATGGCGTGTTGTATCTCGGCGGTGCCGAAACGGTGCTCGGCATTTCCGAGCGCTTCAAGCCCCTTCAGGGACAGCGGGGTATCTACGCCATCAACACCAACAAGTGTTTCAACTATGCTACCCCAGCCAACGCAGTTGCGGCCCCCATCGGCACCACCCGTTAGCGGAACGGCGGTTCAATTCTCCAGGTTGCACCT
>JADFXL010000129.1 GCA_015233585.1 Alphaproteobacteria bacterium
GGTAGGGTTATTTGATCTTCATCAAGGCGAGGTTACGCTTTTATTAACTTTTATCACGGCGATGGTTGCGTCGTTTTGACTTTGGTCAAGAGATTTGGCGACTTACCCTATTGAGCGCGTATGCCGCCTACTTTCACAACTTTTGGCACATTCTGTTGTTGCCAATGCCGTGATCCCTTATTTTGTGTTACATAGGGCGGGATAGGGAGACAACGGTCAGGGTCTCCACGCAAGGAGGGGAAATGCAATATATGACGACCTTTGCGACGAGCGGCCCCCGGCCGTCTCCGGTGCGGCGGGCGATTGGCGTGTGGTTGCTGGTATGTTGCGCTGCGGTGTTCACCATGGTGGTGCTGGGAGGTGTTACCCGGCTGACCCGGTCCGGACTTTCCATGGTGGAGTGGCAGCCGCTCTCGATCCTGCCGCCGCTGAACACGGCGCAGTGGCAGGAAACCTTCGCCAAGTACCAGCAATTCCCCGAATACCATCTGCGGAACGCCGGTATGACCCTGGCCGAATTCAAGGGGATTTTCTGGCTTGAATATATCCACCGTCTGTGGGGACGGACCATTGGTCTTATCTTCTTCGTTCCCTTTGCCTGGTTCGTGGTCCGCCGTGCCATTGACCGCCCGCTGGGGCTGCGACTGGCAGGCATCTTTCTGCTGGGCGGGATGCAGGGCCTCATGGGCTGGCTGATGGTCAAGAGCGGACTGGTCGACCGTCCCGAAGTCAGCCAGTACCGGCTGACCGCCCATCTGGCGCTGGCGGTGCTCGTCTACGGCGCCATGCTGTGGGTGGGACTCGATTTGCTGGCGCCGCGCCAACCCCGGAGCGGGGCGGCCGCGGTGGATGGACTGCGGCGGGGAGCCTTGGCGCTGGTGGGGCTGGTGTTTCTCACCATGATGTCGGGCGGGTTCGTAGCCGGGCTGAAGGCGGGGCTGGGGTACAACACATTCCCGCTCATGAACGGCGAATTCATCCCGGATGGCGTGATGGCCATGACCCCGGTCTTAGTGAACTTCTTTGAGAACCCGGCCACGGTGCAGTTCGACCACCGAATGCTGGCCGAGACCACCGGAATCCTCATCATCGCCATGTGGCTGTGGCGACGCCGGGCCGCGCCGGCGGGACGGGTACGCCTAGCCCTGGACGCGTTCGGAATCATGGCCGTGGTTCAGCTTGGACTAGGTATCGCCACCCTTCTCCTTGTGGTGCCCGTGGGGCTTGCCGCAACCCACCAAGCGGGAGCACTGGTGCTCCTCACGCTGGGGATCTGGCTGATTCATGAAACGATGGCGTATGCGCAACAGCGGCAGGATACCTGATTTTGGGCTGCCGCACCAAAAGCCATTAACGCAGCCCCATCAGGTTCACCATCTCTGGCCGCAAATCGGTCCGCAGGTCGGCCCAGGGAATGACGACCTCCCGGCTAGCGTGGTCCTTGGTGCCGATCTCGGCGGCAGAGAAACGGATAGCCAGCCCGGCCGGGCGAAAAACCCACCGTTGCGGTTCCTGCACCAGGGACGACACCGAGTCGGATTTCAGGGTCCAGCCTTCGCTGGAGGCCAGGCGGCCCAACCCGACCAGACTTTGATTGGCCAGCGTCCCCTGCCATGACGTGCCATCGGCGAATATGTCAGGGGCCGTGAGTAGCCGCGTGTCAGCGAGTCGGATGTTGTAAGCCTTGGCGATCTCCGACGCGCCTTGCTGGTCGGTGCCGTATTCGTAAACGAGGCTGATAAGACCGGGGACGGCGTAGGTGATTTTATAATCGACCCTTTCGCTCACCCCATCGGCACGCTTGAGCAGAGACATCGCCAGTCCCATGACCGCCCGGTTCCAGTGATGGTTTTCCTTGCTGGCGGTGCCGGTAATCTGCGGATAACGGAAGGTGGAGGTGGCCGTCAGATCCGCCGCGCCGACAGGACCGGAACCGGGCCCAGCCCCTTTGTGCAACTCGATCGTCTCCACTGGCAAAAAGCGAAAGGGTCCGTCGGGGGTCACCAATACCTGAAAGCGGGCGATTTGCGCATCGTACTGTTTGCTCAGGCACTCCGTCAGGGCAGCAGCCAGAGCGACCGGGCAGGCGGTAACCAGGGAAGCTGGCCACTTGTACTGCTGCTCCAGCAAAACCCCCTGGTGCCCCTTGGACACCACATGGCTGGCCTGTAGGTACAACTCGCCCATGGTGCGGTTTTTCGCCAGAAGCGAGGCATCGCCGCACACCGCCGTTTCCTGCGGCGTTTTTGCTTCGTGGCAATCAATGGCGGCATCGTAGGGAGACGCAGGCACGGAGGCCATTGCAGCGGTCGGTCCGGCGAGGGACAATAACAAGCCGAAGGCTGGATTAAGGAAAATACGCATGATGACCGTCATCCTTTGAACAATCGTACCGGCGCTCATAGTACGCGAGAGTCGACGGCGGTGTCACCAGGGACAAAAAAACGTCCACAACCCCCGACTTGACAACCATCAAATACTTTGCCGCCGACAACAGATGACAATGAGCTAGCGGAGACCCAGGGAGCTAGCGGAGACCCAGGCGTCCGCAGGGTGAGCGACAGCTTTCAGATACCCACGACCTACGTGATACATGGACCAGGAGGAAACGCCGGTGACGGTGAAATCGTACATGGAACTGTTGAAGCTGCGCATCGGCTTCATGATCGCTTTGACGGCGGTGGTCGGATATCTGGCCGTGGCGGAACACGTTAGCCCCATGAAGATCGCCGTCCTGACGGTAACAATGGTGCTGGGTGCGGCGAGCGCGTCCGTGTTCAACCATTTTTATGACCGCGACATCGATCGCCTGATGGCGCGCACCGCCGGGCGACCCTTGGCCTCTGGCAAGCTCTCCCACCCGTTCCGCATTCTGTGGCTGTCTGCGGGGCTGTTGGTCGCCGGCATGGCCCTGGCGCTTTCCACGTTCAACTGGGTGGTCGCCGCGCACCTATTTCTGGGCAGCTTTTTCTACGGCATCGTCTACACCGTGTGGCTCAAGCGCCGCTCGTGGGTGAACATCATCATCGGCGGGGCCGCCGGCAGTTTCGCGGTGTTGGCCGGGGCGGCGGCCGTAGACCCGTCGATCTGGATGTTGCCCTGGCTGTTGGCTCTGACGCTGTTCCTGTGGACCCCGTCCCATTTCTGGAGCTTGGCCATCACCTTGAAAGAGGACTATCGCCGCGCCGGAGTCCCCATGCTGCCGTGCGTCATCGGGGATGCGAAAACGGCAAAGTACATCATGTTCAATACCCTGCTGCTGGTCGGCTCGTCGCTGCTGCCGTTCGCCTTTGGCCAACTGGGGCGCCTGTATGCGGCTGGCGCGGTGGCGGTGGGACTGTGGTTTCTGTGGCTTAACTGGCGTCTGGTGAAAGATCCCAGCCGTACCATGGCCCGTATCAACTTCATGGGTTCCATGCAGTACCTGCTGACGATTTTCATTGCCGTGTTCGTTGATCGCCACGCTGGCTTTTAGGAAAGTTCTCAGGGCAATCGCATTTGGAGGATGTGGGCTCTGCCCACACCCGCCAAAGGCCGGAGGCCTTTGGAAACCCATTGATTTATGAACTTTTGGGTGACTGGCAATCACATCCAGGCAACCAGAAAATGGGGTTTGGGGCCAATGGCCCCAAGCGGGTATGGGCGGCAGCCCATTATCTTCCGTCCAATTTTCTCAAATGCGATTGCCCTGGGAAAGTTCTCTTGTGGGCTTCCGTATGCACCCGATCGGGGCTATAGCTTCAGATCGGGTTCGGGACGGTGTCCCGGTGAGAAGTTTCGCGCAGCAAGGAGATAAAAGGCCCATGACCGCCGCAATGGTCCTGCCGCATGTCAATGCGGCGCTCAACGCCACAACCACCGTGCTGCTTCTGCTGGGATTCGTCTTCATCCGCACCGGAAACCGTTATGCGCACCGCACGGCCATGATCGCCGCCATGGTGGTATCGGCGATGTTTCTGGTCAGCTATGTGACCTATCATCTCACGTCGCCGATTTTCATGTTTCGCGGCCAGGGTTTGATTCGGCAGGTCTATTATGGGATCATGATCAGCCATGTCCTGCTGGCCATGGTGGCAACGCCAATGGTAGCGATCACGGCGAGTCGGTCCCTGCGAGGTCAGTTCAAGCGCCACAAAGCCATCGCCCGCTGGACCTTGCCGGTGTGGCTATACGTTTCACTGACGGGGATCATCGTCTATATCATGCTTTATCATCTCTATCCCGACGTGCCTCCACCATGAGAGATGCCCCGTCACCCGGCTATCGTGAGACCAGCGCCTTGTCGCTGACACCGGCGTCAAAACGCGAATTGCGCGGCTGGTCGGGACTGGCGGTGGCGGCGCTGGCGCTGGCGGGTGTGCTGGCCCTGCTGCTGGCGCTGTCGCGCACTCCGAAGATTCAGGATTTTCTGCCCTGGCCGGTGCAGGAATTCTTTTACCGCGCCCTCGTCACCCATGTCGTGTTTTCGTTCGTGGTCTGGTTTCTGGGAGTGCTGGGCGCCTTGATGGTGCTGACCACGGCGCGTCTTGCCATGGGACAAACCCGGGCAAGGCGGCTGGGGACGGTGGGGCTGGGCGCGGGTGCCTTGGGCTGTCTGATTCTCCTGGCACCGGCCTTGCTGAACTGGGGCGAACCTTCCCTCAACAATTACGTTCCCGTCGTCATTCATCCGGTCTTTTATGCCGGTCTGGTTCTTCTGGCGCTTGGCGTGGGGATGGTGGCGGTTCGGCTGATCCTCAACTTGCCGGGGCGCGAGGTGGGGCCGGTGGATTGGGGGATCGCGGCGGCGGCTGCTGCGTATCTTGTCGCCCTGGTGTGCTTTGGCCTCGCCCTGATCGCCATTCCGTCCGGCACGGGCGAGGCCCTGTTCAATGAGCGACTGTTCTGGGGCGGTGGCCATGTGCTGCAATTCGTCAATACCGCGCTGATGCTGGTCGGGTGGAGCGTGCTGGCGGAGATCACCCTGGGAGAGATGCCGCTGGGGCCGTGGCTGTCTGCGGCGGTGGCGGGATCGCTGGTCCTGTTCGTGCTGCCGGCGCCCGTTTTTTACGCCCTGTTCGATGTGCTGAGCCGAGAACACCGGGATGCCTTTACCCAGATGCTCTGGTATGGGCTGGCGCCCCAACCGGTGGTGATGATGGCGGGGCTGGCGCGGCTTCTGTACCAGCGGCGCACGGCCTTGCCATGGCGAGACCCGGCCTTTGTCGGGCTGGTTCTGTCGGTGGGTCTGTTTGCCGTAGGTGGCTTGTTCGGGTTTTTCCTGGGCGTAGCCGATACACGCACCCCGTCCCACTATCACGCCGTCATCGGCGGCGTAAACCTGGCTGCGATGGCCCTGTATTTCGCGCTGCTGCTGCCGCTGCTGGGGCGTTCGTCGCGGCGGGCGGGGCCGATACGCTGGCAGTTCCATCTTTATGGTTTTGGCCAGTTGCTGTTTTCCGTGGGAATGTTTCTGGCGGGTGAGGCCGGAGTTCCGCGCAAGACGGCCGGCGCCGAACAGGGCCTGGACACTATCGGCAAGGTCGTGTCCATGGCCATGACGGGAACCGGCGGCATCATCGCCGTGATGGGAGGCGTCATGTTCGTATGGATGGCCTTGAGCCGCCTGATGGCACGGCGGTAAGACATGGCTTCCTTCCTGGATCGTCTGGCCGCTGTCGTGTTTGCGTCTGCCGCTTTGGCCTTGTTCGCCGCCATGCCGATATGGCACCGGGTGGCGGAGAGCCCCGAGGCCGAATCGCGACAAACCATTTCCGCCCGCGACTTCTCCACCCTGGTGGAGGCCATGACAAAGGCTCATGCCACCGGCGAGGCCGAAGGCGGCGTCCCCATTGTGCATCCGCCCGCCGGCGATGTTTACGTGATTGCCCGCCGTTTTGAATTCACCCCCATTCTGCAACTGGATGTGGGACGCACTTATCGCCTGCATATTGCCAGCACCGACGTGGTGCATGGGTTCAATTTTCCATTGGGTAAAGCCGAAACGCTGCTGGTGCCAGGCTGGGCCACCACCGTAACCGTGACGCCGACGCACCCTGGCCTGTACGCCATGCAGTGCTCCGAGTACTGCGGCCTAAGCCATAGCCGCATGAAGGCCCGCGTGCGGGTGATGCCTTAAGAGGGGAGCCGGGGCCGACGCCCGTGATCAGGCTTGCCCGTCCTTTGCCCTGCGCGATGATAACAAAGGCAGGTCCACCAGAAGAATCAGCCCTGACTCGTCCATCGCCAGGGCGCGAACCCCCTTGAGCGAAAGCCGTGCCGCGATCAAGGGAGGCATGGGAAAAATAGTCTTCGCATCCAGCGTATCCAGGAAGACCGGTTCACAAACGGACACCACCGTCTCTCCCGTCGCGGTCTCGACGACCAGCCCACGTCTGCGGACGGGGTTGGAAGCAAGCGGACCCAGCAGGGATTCGATCCTTAGTATCCCGGCTCCGTCCGAAAAAAAGGGAATGTCGTGTATGAACCGGACATGCCGTGCCTCGGCGGCGAAGCGAGTGCCGCCAGCCGTGAAGCGGACGACGGCAAGAGTCATCCCGGCGCCCCCCCCTTGGACGGCGGTGTTCATGTCAGCGGAGTCCCGCGCGGTAATCGTCGAACAGACGATCCAGATCAAGAACGCTGACGTGGTGCTCGCCAAAGGAGAGGATCCCCTGGACAATGGTGGCAAGATGGTCGGGCATGTTGTGGGGCGGCACCTCCATACGGCTGGCGAACACGCTGGCCACGTCCTCGACCCGGTCCACGCGAAGGCCACTGCGCATGGCCCGACCTTGTCCAATTAGAATACGGGTACTCGTGGTTTCCGGCTCCCCAGAGTATCGCAGGACGGAGCGCAGACGAATGACGGATTCAATTTCGCCCCTGACATTGATCACGCCTTCCATGGAGGGCGGGCAACCAGGAAGAAAAAAGACGTGGCAATCAGCCAGAATTTCCCGGATTTGTTCCCCATGAAACGCGAACCAGTCCCCGTCAAGGCTGAAGATCACCAGCCGGATGAGCGGCTCGTTCACGTTGACGACCTCCCCAGCCTTTCCGTGACGTGCGGTGAGAATTTCGTCGAGAGTTGCCCTGCCTGCGGTCATGGATGGCTTCCCCCCAGGACGACCCGGTTGCGCCCGCCGCGCTTGGCGGCGTAAAGAGCCTGATCGGCTTCCTGGCGCAGGGTTTCGCCGGTATCAAAACCGGGGTAACAGGCCAGTCCGGCGCTGAAGGTGCAGGTGAATTCCCCCTGGGCGGACTTGAACAGAATATTCGAAAAATCCGTCCTGATCTTGTCGATGACCTTGAACGCATCCTCAATCGCGGAGCAACGCAATACGACTGCGAATTCCTCGCCACCATAACGGCCCACCATATCGGAATTACGCAAGCTCTGCTGAAGAAGCCGCGCCAGCCCCAGCAACACTTGGTCTCCCACCGGGTGTCCATGGATGTCATTGACCTTTTTGAAATGATCGACGTCGATCATCGCAAAGCAGATCATCTTCGAGTCCGGCACCCGCTGGGCATCCAGCAATGCGGATTCGGTGAACTGGGCTACAAAGGTGTGATTGAACAGTCCGGTAAGGCTGTCCCGGACCATCAGGGACCGCAACAGACGCATACGCTCGGCGCGAATGGCAACGGCGCTTATCATGTCGTCGGGCTGAACCGGCTTGGTGAGGAATCCTTCCGCACCGACCGTCATTAACGAGGTCTGTTTTATCTTGTCGGTCTCGGCTGACAGAAAAATGATGGGGAGGCCCACATGCTCGGGAATTTGGCGGATGAGCGAGGAAAGCTCGCGTCCCGAACAGG
>JADFXL010000012.1 GCA_015233585.1 Alphaproteobacteria bacterium
ACCGACACCAGTTGGGAGACGCCGCGCTCCCCCATGGTGACGCCAAAAAGACGATCCATTCGGGCCATTGTCATCCGGTGATGGGTAATTACCAGGAAGCGGGTCCGGGTCGTGGCGCTGATTTCCATCAACAGGGAACAGAAGCGGTCCACGTTGGCGTCATCCAGCGGCGCGTCAACCTCATCCAGAACGCAAATGGGGGCGGGATTGGTAAGGAAGACCGCGAACAGCAGGGCCAGGGCGGTCAAGGCCTGTTCGCCACCCGACAATAGCGACAAAATCTGAAGCCGCTTGCCCGGTGGGCTGGCCATGATCTCCAGGCCAGCCAGAAGAGGATCCTCGGATTCCGTGAGGGCGAGATGGGCTCGGCCGCCACCGAACAGGCGCGCGAACAAGGCACGGAAGTGGTTGTCCACGGCCTCGAACGACGAAAGCAGCCGTTCGCGGCCTTCGTGGTTGATTTCATTGATGCCGTGCCGCAGCCGGGCGATGGCGGCGGTCAGATCCTCCCGTTCGGCCAACAGCCCGCCGATCTGCCCTTCGAGCTGTTCCACCTCCTGCTCGGCCCGTAAATTGACCGGACCCATGGATTCACGTTCGCGCAGGAACCGTTCCAGGAGTCGTTCGGCATCGTCGATGGCGGGGGGCGGGAGGCCGGGGGACAGGTCGGCCAGCGTGGCCGCCTGCTCCGGCGTACAGGCGAGTCGCTCCGCAATCCGGGTGGCGACGGCCTGACAGGCTTCGCGTCCCTGGGCAAGTTGGGCCTCGCATCGGACTCGTTCCTCGCGGACGGCGGCGAGGGCGTGCTCGGCCTCCCTGGCGGCGCGGTCGCTTCCGGCGAGCCGTGTTTCGGCTCTTGCCAGATTGTCGGCGGCATTCCGCCGGGCCGTCTCGGCGGACGCGATCTGATCTTGCAAGATATTGCGGCTGGCCTCGATCACCAGGGGCCGTTCCGCCAGTTCCTCCATCTCGGCCGCGACCGCTGCGCGGCGGTCATCGAGTTCCCGGCCATGGCGGGCTGCATCCGCGATTTGTTGTTGCCAGGTGGTGCTGTTGGCGACAATGGCGGCGACTCGCCGCTGGCGGGATTCAGCGTCGCGGGTCAGGCGGTCGTAAGCGGCGCGAGCCTCAACCAACGTCACCCGTGCCGAAGCCACTTCGGCCCGCAACAGGGCCATCCGGTGCCGTCCCTCCGCCGGATCATCGAGTTCGGAGGCAAGGGTCCGCGCCGCCCCGGCCTCGGCCTCCGCCTCGACCAGATCCGCCCGCAGGGTCGTCAGAGACTCATCGACGGCGGCAAGGCGGGTTTCGATCGCTGCGGCCTTTTGCATCAGGCGAGCATGGGCCTCGCTGGCCGACGCCCGTTCCCGTTCGCTGGTACGCAAGGCGTCCCGACTTGAACGCACGGCGGCGAGGGCGCGCTCGGCGGTACTGTGGGCGTGGGTCGTCCGCTCGGTCGCTTCGGCCAGACGGGCGCTGGCGTCGGCCAGGGCAATCTCAAGGGCGGCAAGACGGTTGCGGTGTCGGAGCCGGGTTGCCGCACTGGACGGCGTGCCGGCCGCTACGGTGAAGCCATCCCAGCGCCAGAGACCCCCCTCACGGGATACCAGACGTTGGCCAGGGCCCAGGCGGGGTTGAAGGGCGTGCCCGGCGGCGGCGTTCTCGATAACGCCGATATACGGCAACCGGCGGGCCAATGCGGCGGATGCAGATACGAAACGTTCCAGGGGCAGGGCTTCTGCGGGCAGTTCCGACAGCGGCGCTGGTGATAACGGGGTCCAGTATCGCGTTGGTGCGGTATCATGGCTATCGCCCCGAACCCTATTTGGGGCGGTGCCCCAAGCCCCCTTTCTTTTATGAATAAAAAGGGGGTTCGGGGCATCGCCCCGATCGGGTGTGGGCGGAAGCCCACCATCCTGATCCGCCGCAACCGCCGCCAGCAGGTCATCCCCAAGGGCTGCGGCCAGCGCCGCCTCATAGCCGGGCGTGACCTCTATCGTGTCGAGCAAGGGTTCCCCCTCACCACCGGCGTCTTCCTGAACCAGCAGTTCGCGTAACGCCTGGGACTCCGCCGCCAGTCCTCTGTGTGCGGCATTGGCGGCGGCAGTGTCGGCTTGACTCGCATTCAGCCGGTTCTGAGCATGGTCACGGGCGCTTTCAGCCTCCTCGATGACGGCGGCGGCGAGGGCGAGGGCGTTGTCCTGGCGCTCAAGGCGGCGGGCGCTGTCCGCCAGTTCATCCCCAATGGCGGCACTGGCAAGGGTGGCGCGGGTGGCTTCGGCCTCGGCAATGCGGGTCGTCAGACGGTATCGGCGGGATTTCAGTTCCTCGGCCCGGCGGAGGGCCGCAGCGTGTCCGGCCTCCAGCGTTGCCAGAGCTTCCGTCTGGCGGGTGAGTTCGGCCTCAATGGCGTTGACTTCGTTGTTGGCATCCAGGAGGCGGGCGCGCGACGCCGACTGAAGGGCGGGGTCTTCCCGGCTCTCGGCTTCCAGTTCCATCTGTTCTTCCCGCAGGCGCTCCAGGGCGGCGGCGGCATCGGCGGCACGAGCCGCTTCTCTGGCAACATCGTTGGTGATTTCAGACCAGCGGCGCTCGGCCTCGCGGCGGGCCGTGGTCAAACGGGAGGTCTCGGCGTCGATCTGTTCCCGCGCGGCGATCAGGCGATGCAAGCGCGCGGCAGCCTCAGCCTCGGCCTGGCGCAACGGAGGGAGGGCGGCAAAGGCATCGGCCCGGACCGTGGCGGCAGCGGCGGCAACGCCGGTCGACTCGGCGACGCGGGACTCGATGGCAAGGAAATCAATGCGGGCCTGCTCCTGGAACCGGATGGCGGCGACCCAGCGCAGATGGAGCGCCACCGCCTCCGCACGGCGAATCTGCTCGCTTAGGGCGCGGTAACGGGCGGCCTGGCGGGCCTGGCGTTTGAGGCTGCCCAGTTGGGTATCCAGGGCCGAAACCACGTCTTCCAGGCGTTCAAGATTGGCCTCGGCTCCCTTCAGCCGCTGTTCGGCTTCGTGGCGGCGGCTATGGAGGCCGGAAATGCCTGCCGCCTCTTCCAGCAGCGACCGCCGTTCCGAAGGCTTGGCGTTGATGAGGACGGCAACCCGTCCCTGGCTGACCATGGCGGTGGAGCGGGCGCCGGTGGCCGCGTCGGCAAACAGAAGCTGGACATCGCGGGCGCGCACCTCGCGGCCATTGACCTTGTATTGGGAACCCGACCCGCGCTCAATGCGGCGGGTGACCTCCAGTTCGGAGAAGTCGTTGAACATCGCGGGCGCATTGCGAGCGCTATTGTCGAGATGAACCGCAACTTCGGCGACGTTGCGCGGCGGGCGCGTCGAGGTGCCGCCGAAAATCACGTCGTCCATTTCGCCGCCGCGCATCTGCTTGGCCGAGGTCTCCCCCATCACCCAGCGCAGGGCTTCGACCAGATTCGATTTGCCACAGCCGTTGGGGCCGACCACGCCGGTCAGCCCCGATTCGACCACCAGTTCGGCGGGTTCGACAAACGACTTGAACCCGGACAGCCGTAGTCTGTCGAACTGAACCACTACGTGTTTCCCAGCCTGGATCGAAGCTTATTTGTGTAATTGAGCTTCGATCAGCTTGGCCAGTTCGTCATAGCTTTCGACACCCGCGATCGTTTTTCCATTGATTACCAGACTCGGAGTCGCCTCGATCTTATAAAGGGTGACGGCTTCGGTCTTCAGGGCCAGCACGCCTTTCAGCAACGCCTCGTCGTCGAGGCAGGCGTTAATGTTCTCCTCCGACATCCCACTCAGACGGGCCATGTTGGACAGGGCCTTTTTGGGATTGGCGGATGGTGCCCACTGGGCCTGGGACGAGAACAGGGCGTCGAGAAAGCGGTAATACAGATCCTGCGGCACACACCGCGCCAGCATGGCCGCCGCTGTGGCCGTCGCGTCCAGGGGGAAATCGCGGTAGATCAGTTTTACCTTGCCGGTGTCGATGTAGTTGATCTTCACGGAGGGCAATATTTTCGTGGCGAAGGCGGCGCAATGCGGACAGGTCAACGACGAATAATCGAGGATCGTAACCGGAGCCTCCGCCTTGCCCAGCACCCGGTCCGCCAGCATGGCCTCGTCCGTGGGAAGGGATGGCGCGGCCAGAACGCTGCCGCCGGTCAGGATGCCAACCCATAACAACAATAGCCAAAACATGTTTTTCACGTCGTTCTCCCTCATCGCCCATAAGTCCGCCGGGATATTAGGACGCGCGCGGGGTTGCCGCAAGGCGGGCTTGGGAACCGTGCTTCAGAACAGGATCCCCAGCCCATACGGCCTGCCCGTACCCTCACTCCCTCGCGCCCAAAGTTCACCGCTCGTGGAACGAACTTTTCATGGAGGTGAAAATTGGTTTCAAAAGATACTGGATGAGCGTTTTCGTTCCGGTGACAATATCGGCCTCCACCGCCATGCCGGGTATGATGGGGTATTTGACCTCGCCCCCCATCAGGTAGGATCTGTCAAACGATACGACTCCCCTGTAGTAAGGCGCACCATGTTCGTCTGCGATCGTGCTGGGCGATATTTTTTGTAATTTTCCCGGCAAGGTGCCGAACCGGACGTATTCATAGCTGGCGACCTTGATCTTTACCGGCTGACTGGCATGGACGTAGCCGATATCGGTGGGGTTAATGCGGACTTCCGCTTCCAGAACGTCATTCATCGGCACCACCCGCATCACGATCCCGCCGGCGGGAACGACTTCGCCCGTCGAGCGTATTTTCAAATCCTGTATATGACCTACGACCGGTGCCCTTATGTCGAGGCGGTAGACACGGTCTTCCAGTTTCGAAAGTGCTTTTTTCACCTGCTCGATCTCGGCGGAAACGGTGCCTTCTTCGCCGAGGGCGTTTTGAATCTGGCCCAGTCCCAGGTTGTTGTGGCGCCGCCTGACTTCGGTCAGGGAGTCGGTGGCGACGCGGATTTGCTCGCGTATGCGCAGAACCTCGCCCTGAGCCGTAACCAGGGCCCTCTGGGTTTCGAGATAGGTCTGGCGGGAGACCACGCCGCCTTCCATGCCTTCCTTGCGGATGGCAACCTGTTCGCCCGCGAGTTTCATTTGTTCAATGGCGGTATCCAGAGTATCGTGGAGTTGTTTCAACTCCTTTTGCTTCTGGTCGATCTGGCTGTCGATGACCGCAATGGCTGAACTTTGCTCCGCAATCTGGCTCATCCAGATGTTTTTCTGGTCAGCCAGCAATTCCGGATATCCTTCACTAATGCCTCCGAAGTTGGGCTTGCGTTTTTCCGCCAGCGCCTTCAGTCGTTCATCCCGCAACAGCAAGCCCACAAGGCGGGCTTTCATCTGGTCGAGTTCGGATAAGGCCGCGATGGGGTCCATCCTCATGACGATCTGGCTAGGCTGCACCGTGTCGCCTTCGGATACGAGGATCTCCGATACCACCCCGCCTTCCAGGTGCTGGATCACTTTGACCGCGCTGCTCGGCACCACCTGGCCTGCGGCCGTAGCGACCTCGTCCAGGTGGACCACGGAAGCCCATGCCACAAACAGGATCACCAGGGATGCCACGGCCAGGAGGGCGCTGCGGACGAACCCCGGAAGCCGCTCCTCCTCGAACAATACCGGCTCCGTCAGAAGCCTGGCATCCAGACTGGCATGGGGCGGCCCCACGGCAGGTACGCCCCCGCCAACAACCTTGATGGCCTTGGACGTATCCGCCTTGAGCATGGGGGCATTCATTTGGCAACGCCCAGCACCAGAGGAAGAACCTGGCTATAAGTACCGATCTGCCGGACGTAACCTTCCTGGAGATAGATGACCACGTCGGCAAGGCGAAGGTGACTCGGGCGGTGGGAGACGAACATGATGGTGGTATGTCCACGCAGTTGGTTGATGGCGTCGTTGAAGGCTCTGTCGCCTTTGTCGTCCAGACCGTTGCCCGGCTCGTCGAACAGCATCACCGGCGCGGGCTTGAGATAGGCGCGGGCCAGGGACATGCGCTGGCGGAAGCCGTTGGGAATCTGGTCGTTCTGTCCATCAGCGAGGCGGGTCTCGAATCCTTCGGGCAGGCTCTCGATGTCGTCCAGCAGCCCGGCCATCTCGGCGGCCCAGCGCAACTCGTCCATCGTTGCCGTCGGATGCGCCAAGTACAGGTTCTGGGCAATGGTGCCGTAGAAAAGGTCGCAGCGCTGGGGCGCGTAGCTGATAAGCGAACGCAGATCCCGGATATCGAGTTGGCGGATGTCGGTGTTGTCGATGCGAACGCTGCCGGCCTGGGGTTGATAAAGGCCGGTGACCAGCTTCAGCAGAGTTGACTTGCCGGCGCCGTTCGGACCCGCGATGGCCGCAACCTGGCCGGGGGTGATGCTGAAATTGACGCCGAGCAGCACCGGGTCCGTATCGGCGCTGTAGCGGAAAGACGCCCTGGCAAAACTGATCTCGCCCTTGTACAGGGGCACGACCTGCCGCGAGGACGCCACCTGCCGCTCTGCGTTCATGCGCATGAGGTTGTCGATCTGGCGCACGCTTCGCGACACCCGCACCAGGGTTGCCAGCGATAGAAACCCGTTTTGCAGCGGCGTCACCAGCCGCCACGTCAGGATCATCGCTCCCACCACGGAGCCGACCGCCACCGTGCCGGTGAAGGTGCCGACGACGCAGGTGGTAATGATGGACACACCCGTCAGCACGCCCAACGTCTGCGCCGCCGTCGCCATGGCGGCCGAGTATTGCTGAGCCTTGAATTCCGCCGCCGATGCCCTGCCGGACAAGGTGAGATAGCGATCGTACCACCGCATCCCCGCCCCGGAATTGCGGACGGCGCGCAACTGGCTCAGGGCTTCGGTAAGAAATTCCTGGCGCTGGGAGCTGACCTGCGACGCCGCCATCATGCGCCGCGCGACCCCCGGCTGGGCGCCAAGACCAAGCAATATGTACATCAGGATGGACAGCAGCAGAATGACAATCAACCAGCCATCAATCAAACCCAGGACCAGGACAAACACCAATGTACCGGGCAGCTCATAAAACAGCAGAGCCAGCGGTCCCATGAACAATTCCCGCAAGGACTCGAAATCCTTGATGCGAGCGACCTGCCCGCCGACGGGAAGGCTTTCGGTCGCCCAGGCCGGAAGCGACAGGATGCGCTGGAAGATGGTGCTGCTGATAATGTATTCGCCACGGGCGCCCATGAAGGAAAGAATGCGCGATCGCAAGGATCGCAGCTTCCAGTCGATGGCCAGCACGATCGACAGACCAAACAAAAGGTAGGGGATGAGACTGATATCCTCGCTGGGAACAACTCGATCATAGACGGTCGAGATAAAGGCGGGGGTAGCCAGAAACATCAGATTGGCGCCGATGGTCAGGAAAAACGCCATCAGCATCAAGGGCCGGAATCGCGCGACCACGCCACCGATCCAGCTTCCGCCCACGGTGGAGATCGCCGCTTTTTCCTGTTCCGCCGACCAGAACAAATGCGCCGTTCCCTTCACCGGACCCAGCGGGAGAAACGTCAACATTCCCGTGCCGCCGTCGAAGGCGTTGTAACCCCGCCCCTCCTCATACCCCACCAGAACCACCGCGCTGCCCTTGTCAGGAACGAACAGACACGGGAGCCGGCGCGGGTCGAGTTCACCCAGCCTTGACCGCATATGCCGGCTTTTGTAGCCCAGGCTCGCCATCACCTTGCGCAGGCCCGGAAGATCGAGCGTGGCGACGGCATGAGGCAGGGCCTCGGCGAACTGACGGGGGGTGCCTTTCCATGCCAGCGACGACAGCAGGGGGGGCAGGCAACGCGTGAACTCCGAGGCCTGCCGAAACCGTCCGAGCATACTTTCAATCAGGTCGGAGCCGCTGGCGGGACGGTCCAGGTGCGACTCAACGCCGGTGACCGCCGCATTCCCGCCACTTCCGGGAACCGTTGTGCTCGTGGTGGCCGGGACGGATCCGGGCGCCACCATCGGTGCGCCGAACATTGGCGGTTCCATCGACGACGGCAAGGGTAACAGCTTTCCGCTCCGATCGGACAGCCAGCCATCTTCAAGAACGAGAACCCGATCGGCCAGTTTCAAAAGGGACGGACGGTGCGCCACCAGGATCAGGGTCCGCCTGCCCTTGAGGGATACCAGATATTCCCGCAACAGGTCATCGCCGCTGGTATCCAGGGCGGTGTTGGCTTCATCGAACAAAATGATCCGGGGATCATGAACCAGGGCGCGGGCAATGGCGATACGCTGTTTGATGCCGCCGGGAACGGAATCACCGGCGTTGCCCCCGACGGTCGTATTGTAGCCGTTGCGCATGGTCGCCACGATGCGGTTCAGTCCCATGTCGGCGGCCACACGCAACGCGGCCTCCTCCAGGCTGGGATCGAACATGGTGATGTTCTCAAGAATGGTGCCGGCGAACAGAACGCCCTGCTGCGGCAGATAGCCGATCTGGCGTGGCAGGCTGGAGGGGGAGAACTCCGCCATATTATAATCATCCACCAGAATTTTCCCATCCGTCGGCACCAGAATGCCGGCCATGAGCGACAGCAACGACGACTTGCCGCAGCCGCTATCGCCGACGATGGCCACACACTGGCCCGGGTCCACCGTCAGCGACAGGTCGGTAAAAATGGGGGGCGCCGATTTGGAAAAGCGGAAAGTGACATTCTGCATCCGTATGCCGCCGTCGATGGGAGGCAGCGGCGGACTGGTGGCATTGGGTGCTGCGGGGATCTCGAACAGCTTGTCGATTTGTTTCTTGGCGACCAGCATTCCCTGAAACCGCATCCAGGTGCTGAGCGCCGACTGAACCGGCGAGAGCGAGCGGCCCGTCAAGGTCACGCAGGCCGCCAGGGCGCCGGGGGTCAGGTTTCCCTTCACCACGAACACCGCCCCCGCCGCAACGACGAGAATGGTGGAAAGCTGAGAGAACAAAGCGCCGATGTTCAGCGCAGTGATGGAATACCGCGAGCCGTCAAAGGTCTGGTGGACATTGGTATCCTGGAGCATTTCATAGCGGCGCAGCATCATGGCTTCCATGGCCATGGCCTTGACCGAGTGAATGCCGGCCAGGGTCTGGGCGATGAAGCTGAAACGCCGCTCCTCGAACGTACTGAATTTTTTGGCGAAGTCGTGAAGCTTGCTGCCATTGAACGTCGCCAGTATGGCAAAGACGGCGAGCAGGGATACCGGCACCATAACCAGCCATCCGCCCAGCATCGCGATCACCCCGAGATACAGCGCCGCGAACGGCAGATCGAACAGCGCCAGAAGGGCCTGTCCGGAATAAAAGTCGCGAATCTTGGACGCGGCGCGAATGCGTTCCATGTAGACGCTCGGCCCATCGCGCTCGAAATCGCTGATCGGGATATCGATCAGACGGCGGAACGCCAGACACGTCACCTTGTGCTCGAAACGCGAACCCAGCCAGCCCGTGATGTAATTGCGACCAATCTTGACCAAGCCATCCAAAACCAGGGCCAGCACCACGCCCAGGATCAAGAGGCCCAGGGTTGACGCCGACTGGTGGGGGATGATCCGATCGTAAATCTGGAGCAGGGCCAGCGGTAACGCCAGGTTAAGGATGTTGATGACCGTCGTCGCCAGGCCCAGTTCCGGCAACATGGAACGCAGACCGCTAAGTTCCAGATATTTCGGCTTATCGCTCGCCACGGCGTCACACCTCTACCATCGCGACATGGCCGCGACAAAAAAAACGCGGATTCCGTCTACGCTCGCCACCTGTCAACGACCGCCGGGAGCCTGCCACATGGCATGAACGGCAATTCATGAACCGTCAACACGTTGAACGATGCCTTTCAGTATTAACTATGACTTCAATCATTACCGGGGAGTTAATAAAGTATTGATATATTGCAAAATTAACAAAAATCGGGTGGCAGAAAAGAAACCATGACGAGAACGCGCGGAAACAGAAACACAATCTGTGGTGGGTTTCACTGCGCAGGAAGACATCATATTCTTCCGCCTATAACCTTGGATGTGGCCCCCATTCGGTACGTCAGATTCTCATTGAGCACTCAAGGTGAAGACGAAATTTAGATCGAGTGGTGGTAATATGCAAGATATCATGGTAAATCGACTCAAGAGTGGTAACAGAGCGATTAATGCAGGGAACCGTATGGTTCACTATAACTCGACACGAAAATGAGGCAAGGATCGTGCCGCCGCACTCGTCCAGGACCGTCGATAAAGGCAATGACCGGAAAGGTAATGACCGGCCCCTTTCGGATCGGCAGGCGGAAGTGCTGACCCTGTTAAAGGCCGGCAAGGCCAACAAGGATATTGCCCGCGAACTTGGAATCGGTCTGGGGACGGTAAAACAGCACCTCGTTGCTTTATTTAAAAAGTTGCACGTCACCAATCGCGTCCAGGCTGTTTCCCGTGACTTCGAACCCCGGGTAACACCACCGCCGCCGCCAGCTCTGCCCGACCCGGCCGATGGCAGCATGGAATTGCGCCCGGCGACCGTACTTAGTCTGTCGGCCCTCAGCGGCGGCATTTTGCAGGACGTGGAGACTTGGCAGCGTTTGCAGAAAGCCTGTTCGGCCGCGATCTGCGATCTGGACGCCGGGCTGATCAGCCGGCCCGGTGTTGGTGTCGATATCATTTTCGGACTGCACCATGTGTATGAGGATAACGCCGTGCGGGCGGCTCGCGTGGCCAGCGACGTGGCACGACGTCTGCGCAAGGAATCAGCTTCGGAAATGATCCATGCGGGGATTGCCAGCGGTTATTTGATGGCCTCGATGCAGCGGCGCGGTGGATGGACGGGAGAGACGGTCGCCGGACGGATCGTCACCCTGGCCCGCGATCTCAAGGACATGGCCGCGCCCGGCCAGGCCCGCATGGATCATGCCTCCAGTTTGCTCATGGCCTTCGCCCTTCGCGCCAGGAACCGGATCCCGGTATCGCCAAGCCAACTGCCTTTGACCCTCTCCCTGCTGGGCAACGACCCGGAACCCTGGGCGACTACGCCGCCCCCGGCGCCGCTATTGGTCGGACGCGCCGATGAACGCCGGACGCTGGATGACTTTATCGGTCGCCTGGAGCAGGGGCGTGGCGCCCTGGTGTGGGTGGAAGGCGAATCCGGGATGGGCAAGACGACGCTGTGTCATGCCTTTGGCGCCATGTGCGTCCATCAGAAACTGCGATGGCTGGAGGGCCGGTGCGGTGACGACGGCGACCTGTCCGGCTTGCTGCGGCGGTTGGGCGGCTCCCCCAGCGGGGAACAGCCCCTGATCGAGAGTTTGTTCGACACCGTAGCCGCCATCGTTGCGCAAGAGCCGTTGGTGCTGATGATCGATGATCTGCACCTCGCCAACGGCCCCACCACCGATCTGGTCCAGCGTCTGGCGACCTTGACCCCGACGGCGCCCCTGTTGCTGCTTGGGGTTGGCCGCAAGATTCGCCAGCCGGCCTTATGTGCATTGATCGCCAACGCGGCCTTGAAACTGCGCCACCTGCCGCCCGGCGATATCGAGACCCTGATCGACAATTCCACACCCTCGCCACTGTCACGCCCGTCGGTGGCGGCTATTACCCGCCTTGCTCGTGGTGTGCCGCTGTTTGCCACCGAGCTTGCTCGTCAGGCCATCGTTATCGGGTGGAGTGCCGAATCAGGCAGCAGCATTCCGCCACTACCGCTGACCCTGGTCACGCTCATACTTTCGCGAGTCGACGAAATGCCGCTCGACCGTAGCCTGTTGAGCGCCGTGGCCCGTAAAGGCCCCTGCGCCGTGGCGAGGCTGCGGGCCGAATGGCGCGGCGACCTTTCCGAATTCGACAAGGAACTCGATCTTGCCGTGCGGGCCGGTCTGTTGAGTATGCCCCCTGGCAATGAACCGATCCAGGTCGGGTTTTCCCACCCGCTGGTTACGGAGGTTCTGCATTACGTTCTTTTGTCGGAACAGTTGCAGGCCATGAAACAGGCGAGCCGGTTACCATAAGACGACGGTCATAGAGCCGCCGCAATACTTGTGGGCTGCTGCCCAAACCCCATTCAATAAGTGGTTTCCAAAGGCCCCCGGCCTTCTGCTAGGGTGCGGGCAGAGCCCGCCTGACCCTATATGGGGCAATCATTAGGCTCACCGGTTCTCTAATCGGTGTCAACGACTGGCACTCCATCCTTACTTTCTGCCTGTTCCGGGTGAGATGCACAATCGGGGACCTGGTTCTCTCCGAAGTCGGGGCCAGCCCGCTTCATGATGGCCTTTCCGATGGAACGCCGATGCCGCCATGTATTACCCTAAATCCGGCAGTTGCTCTCGGGGCTGCCGCCCCGAACCCCGCCCGGAGCGAGGCTCCGGACCTCCTTTCTATTTGATTCGAAAGAAAAAAATGGGGTCCGGGGCAACGCCCCGGACGGGTATGGGCGGTAGCCCATCCGTCACTCTGCGGGTGAGAGGAAAAACCTTGGAGCTATGCGGGAAACTGGGTGACGCCGGTTTCAGGCGGCGTGCTGTGCTGTTGGCTCGATGACCTCGACGCCATCAATGAATTTGACACCCCGGTTGGCCGACCCCGACCATCACCGCGAGGCGCTGACCAGCCGGCCGCTCCTGCTCCACGGCGTGGCTCGACAGACCCGCCACGCCGGCCAGACGCGCCTGACCGTAACCTCCTGCCATGGACGACGGGAACACGTCAGTCGGGCCTTGCGGCGGATCTCCAAGTTCTTCCAAGACCTGCGCCAAATTGCGGAGCAGTTGACCGTCCCACAAAGATGGGCACGCATCCTCGCCGAGGCGCTGAAAAAGTATCTCCACGGATGACAACTACACCAACCACCCTGGCTGATCGCCCATCAGGCAGCACCTACAGGTTGTAGATGCCAGCCTGATGGAATAGGCAAAACGCAGTCAACTGCCGTTTCTAGGATTATACGTCTGGGGGGATGGAGTGGTCGCTCCATTCCCAATGGGCGTAGCTTTCCTTTTATCGGAAAGCCACGCCCGGAAATCAACAAGCGATCTTCGTAACTTATTTTTTGTCAAGTTTATCCAGCAGTTTCGTCATTGATTCCAATCTTTCTTTCTGGACACCAAAGGCTAACCTCTTTGCATCTTCATTTCTGGCGTCAAGCAATGCTGGAATTATTTCTCTCTCTCTTGTCGTTTTAAACGCCACCCAAATCTCCTTAAATTCATTGAGAGCCTTTTTATCGGCTATATCAACGACTGGATTAGATAATATATAGTCAAGTGCCTGAGACGCATCATTCATTTGTATGTAGCGTTTTCCTGGGGATGTCTTATCATTATAGTCCAGCAGGGCTACCAGATTGGCCCGGGCAGACGCCAACGAATTACGCATGGAGACGGATGTGGCCGTGACGTTGTTATCCATGGCCATTGTCTCCATGGACGGCGACATGAAAGCAACCGTAGAAAGCAAAAATATTGGGAACAAAGCCTGCTTTGCCGCAAATAGGGTGTTGCCAATTTTCGTCGTATCAATACGAACTGAACGCACAATTCCAACGACACTCATAGACCTAGCCATCTCTGTTTCTCCGTACGTGGCGTTTATAACAATTACACGAACAGGTTAGGCCACACAGCTTTGCTCCAAGCCTCCGGCGAGTAGGTTGGTGATAGCACAACCAGTTCTCTATGAACTTTAGGTTATGTTGAAGCGGGAATAATTTGACGATGGTCAAAGTCCATATCGAAAGAAAGAAAAAGGTTAATCACATGTGATGGTTGTCCAGGAAGTCGTACGGAAATTTACCCTTCCGCCTGGCCAGATGTGTTACAAAAGCAGTTATGTATACATATATCCACACATGGTGGTGGTCGGCTGCATCAACGATTGATGCGTTCGAGCGGTCGCGATCCACCCCGCCAATTACCTTCGGGTATTCCCCCAGCCAACCGGAACAGAATATGCCGTCAGTACGATATGATTGTGCCGTGGGTATCGGATCTGTTCTTTGTTCCGCCGTATTGCCCCTTGCCACGTCGTCCCAAAACCCTTAACTTTCCCCAAACGGGGTGTAGCTCAGCCTGGTAGAGCGCCTGCTTTGGGAGCAGGAAGTCGCTGGTTCGAATCCAGTCGCCCCGACCAACATCGGTACACCAATATCGAGTTCGATGATGTGCCACATCATGCGCGGCGGAGACGGGGAGGTACGGACATGCGGGTACGAATTTTCCGACCAGCCAGGACGGCAATGCAATCCGGCCGGGCCAGAACCCGGAGATGGCTGCTGGAGTTCGATCCGACAGCCCCAAAAGTGATCGACCCTCTGATGGGGTGGGTTGGTTCGCGGGATGTGCGTGGGCAAATCCGCCTGACCTTTGATAGCAAGGACGCAGCCATCGCCTATGCTACCCGTCAGGGTTTCGAGTTCCATGTGGATGAACCCTGTGAACGGTTGGTACGTCCCAAAAGTTACGCCGAGAATTTTCGCCCCGGTCAGCCCTTTTAGGCCGGCGCCGCGCCCTTAGCTCAGATGGATAGAGCAACAGCCTTCTAAGCTGTGGGCCACTGGTTCGAGTCCAGTAGGGCGCGCCAATGCTTGCAAGGGGATTGCTGGCCGTATCAGATTCGGCCTGGGTCCAGGAGTTTCGTCGCGGCCGGTTTCGTTCCCCGCTATTTCATGACGCCGGGAAACAAGCTGAATTTTTCACAGCGAAACACGTTCCCCATGAAGTCGCCCTCCATTCTTGTGCCTCTCGTCCTTGTAATTGATGATGATCCGGGCGTGCGTGAGGTCGTGAGCTACTGCCTGGGGAAAGCCGGGATCGATGTTCTGGAAGCGGAAAGTGGCGCCAGCGGCTTGGCGTTGGCTCGTGACCGCTCTCTCAGTGCCGTGATTTTCGACCTGGGTCTGCCGGACATGGACGGTCTGACGCTGACCCAGATGTTCCGGCAATCACAACCAGGGGCAGGGTTGATAATATTGACCGGACGCGCCACGCTGGTCGATCGGGTTGTTGGCCTGGAGGTGGGGGCCGACGATTATGTGTGCAAACCCTTTGAACCCCGCGAACTGCTCGCTAGGGTTCGCAGCGTGTTGCGGCGAGTCGCTCCGTCACAGCAGGTTCCGGAAACCACGCTTTCACCGTCCGACTCCTATCGTTTCGCGGGCTTGATACTGGACGTGGGGGCGGAATCCCTGTCGGTTGAGGGCGGCAATGGAATCCCTCTTTCATCAGCCGAGTTCGCTCTGTTGAAGGCACTGGTCGAAAACTCGAACCAGGTGCTGTCTCGCGATCAGATCATCCGTCTCACCCATACCAACGATGCGCCTGCCTTCGATCGGAGCGTGGATGTCATCATCACTCGCCTACGCAAGAAGATCGACCAGGGATCGGGCCGCCTCATCCAGACCATCCGCAACCGGGGTTACAGATTGTCGGCGAACGTCAAACGGAATTGACGCTCTGGAAATATTCGGAAATATTTCGACATACCCTGGAAAAGTGAAGGGGGCTACTATCATATAGGGTGGCAGTCTTCTCCTCGTGGAGTTCCGTTATGGCCAAGGCCTATTCGTTTCGACGGGAAGAGGTTGAGGCCATGCTGGGGTTTCTTGTCCAGCAGGCCGATGAAACACAGCGCTTCAGCGTTTGGTGCAATCCTGGTGATAACTCTGCCGAATTAACTGCTTTTATGACTTTTCGCGACAAAATTTCCGAATTTGAGTCGTTCTCGATCATCATTGAGGAACGAATCCGGGCCTTGGTCGGCGAGCAGGGAATCACCGACCTTCGCGAGCAACTCGACCAACTGATTGCCTTGATCTTTGGCCGCTCGCTTGAGATGAGTATCCGATTTTTCGACAAGATATCGCTCAAGCAACTTCCCCTTGGCTCCCATGAAATTTTCAGCCGGGAATTGCGCACCCTCTATCGGTGCAACGAGCGGCTCCAGCAAACGAGCGTTCATGGCCGATTGAGCAAGAACATGCTCAGAGATGTAAGCAAGGCTGAGAAAATTCTCACCCTCATTATCGAACGGGCGCCGCGCCTGCTTGACTTTGACGATAAACGAGTCATGCAACACGACGATGCCTGACATGGGAACGATGGGCAGCCGCCCATACCCGCCTGGTGCCGGGAGGTCCCACCTCACCCCCATTTTCTGTCATGAAATAAGTGGGTTTCCAAAGACCTCGGGCCTTCTGCTAGGGTGTGGGCAGAGTCCACATTGTTCAAATGCGATTGCCCTGCTGGATCGCCGCGTACGTCTTGACTTGTCCGGGTTGCGGGTCTACTCTTACTGTCTGTTGGGTCGATGGACGATCGGGTGGGCGTCTCATAACAGGAACCGGTCAGGACTGTCGTTTTCGTTCAGCTATCGGAATTACGGCAGGACATCAAATCATGCATATTTCAGTCAAAGGCAGACAGATTGATGTCGGCGATGCGTTGCGCGCCTACGCTCAGCAAAGTCTGGAGGGGTTGGTAGGGAAGTATTTCGACCGTCCGATTGAGGCGTCGGTGGTCTTTTCCCGTTCGGGTCATACATTTAACGCAGATATATCGGCTCATCCCAGTCGTGGCGTTCTGGTTCAGGGCAGCGGCGCGGCTAACGATGCGTACGCGGCGCTGGATGTCGCGTCGGAGCGGATCGCGAGACAATTGCATCGCTACAAACAGAGGCTTGGCCCCCACAAGGGTAAGGTCGAGGTCGACAGCGTGCAGGCCCAGCAATTCATCATCGCCGCCGATGAGGAAGAAGTTCCGGTTGCCGAAGGCCAGCCCGTCATCATTGCGGAAATGACCGCCGATGTGCCGATTTGTACCGTAAGCGGAGCCGTGATGCGGCTTGACCTCGCCGACGCGCCAGCCGTGCTGTTCCGCAATAGTGCGCACGGAGGGTTGAACATGATCTACCGCCGTCCGGACGGCAATATCGGCTGGATAGATCCGCAAGGCATTCCACGCCGCGACAGCGCTTGAGCTGACCGTCTGACCGGAGAACAATTGTGATGGAGATTGCGGATCTCATTACCCCGCAAAGTGTGATTCCGAACCTTCGGGCCACCAGCAAGAAGCAGGCGTTGCAGGAAATGGCACGCCGGGCCTCCAGCCTGACCGGCTTGCACGAGAGGGCTGTGTTCGACGTGTTGCTTGAGCGCGAGCGGCTTGGCACGACCGGCGTTGGCAACGGCATCGCCATTCCCCACGGCAAGCTTCCCAGCCTCGACCATCTATTTGGCGTTTTTGCCCGCCTTGGGCGTCCGGTCAATTTTGAGTCCATCGACGATCAGCCGGTGGATCTGATTTTCCTCCTGGTGGCCCCAGAATCGGCGGGAGCCGATCACCTGAAGGCCCTGGCGCGGGTGTCTCGCCTGTTGCGCGACAAAACCGTGTGTGAAAAGTTGCGTGGCACCGACAACGCCGAGGCCCTTTACGCCCTGCTGACGCAGTCGCAAGCCGTTCGCGCCGCCTGACGGCCGCGTCTCCCCGATCAACTTCCGGCAAGATAGAAAGGGGGCCTGGGGCATAAGTCCCAGATGGGGTTCGGGGCGATCGCCCCGATATTTATTCTCCGCCATGGCAGAATTTAAGGATGTGGGCTGCCGCCCAAACCCGCTTGGGGCCATTGCCCCCAAACCCCATAAATAAAAAGGGGGATTTGGACTCCTCATGACCGCACCATCGTCTTTCGAGCTATTGTCCGTCGAGGAAATGTATCGGGCCGACCGGGCGGCCATGGAAGCCGGTGTCTCTGGACCAACGCTGATGGCCGCCGCCGGATGGGCTGTGGCGGCAGCGGTACGAAAACGCTGGAAGCGCCAGCGCATCGCCGTGTTATGCGGCCCGGGAAACAATGGTGGCGACGGCTTCGTTGCCGCACGGTTGTTGGCCCGTGCCGGATGGCCGGTCAGGGTAGCCTTGTTGGGCAACCGGGAGGCGCTCCGGGGAGACGCCGGGTGGGCGGCAGCGCGCTGGCACGGACCTGTGGTGCCGTTATCCCCAGACGTGTTCGACGGCTGCGCCGTGGCGATTGACGCTTTATTCGGCGCCGGCCTGACCCGGCCGCTGGAAGGGGTGGCACGGGACGTGGTTGCCACCATGGCCAGCCGTCGTATCTCCAGTTGCGCCGTCGACGTACCGAGCGGTCTTCATGGCGATACCGGCGAACCTCTGGGAGGTCTCGCTCATGCGGCACAGATGACGGTGACCTTTTTCCGGCGCAAGCCCGCTCATTTCCTGCTGCCCGGTCGGGCCTTGTGCGGCGAGGTGGTGGTGGCCGACATCGGAATACCGGAATCGGTATTGGCCGACATCGCGCCTATGACCTTTACCAATGCGCCGGGCCTCTGGTCTTTGCCGCCGCTTCCCATTGACAGCCACAAATACACGCGGGGGCACGCCGTGGTCGTGGGCGGCAACATGACCGGCGCGGCACGGCTGGCCGCGCGAGCGGCACGGCGGGTTGGTGCCGGGCTGGTAACTCTGGCGGTGCCGCCCGAAGCGGTGAGTCTCTGCGCTGCCGACATGCCCGGCAATATCGTGTTAACCGCACCCGACGCGACGGCGTTACGCGTAATTCTCGCCGACCGACGCAAAAACGTTCTTCTGGTAGGGCCCGGCAGCGGCGTGGGCGAGGCGACGCGCGAGCGAACTCTGGCCGCACTTGTCTCTGGCCGAAGCTGCGTCCTTGATGCCGATGCCTTGACCAGCTTCCGCAATGATCCTGAAACCCTGCTGGATGCCATAACCTGTCCGTGTGTCCTGACCCCGCACGACGGCGAATATGCCGCCATTTTCGGCACCGGGACAGCCGGGAGCCGCCTTCTGCGGGCACGAATTGCGGCTCAACGCAGCCGGGCGGTCGTGGTGCTCAAAGGAGCGGACACCGTAATCGCGGCACCAGACGGCCGGGCGGCCATCAACGCCAACGCGCCACCCGACCTGGCTACGGCGGGATCGGGGGACGTTCTCGCCGGATTGATCACCGGCCTGCTCGCCCAGGGAGCCGACCCGTTCCATGCCGCCTGCGCTGCCGTCTGGCTTCACGGCGAAGCGGCGCGGCGGGTGGGACCGGGCCTTATCGCCGAGGACTTGCCCGAGGCACTTGGCCCGGTGCTGGCCGCCGTGCGGGACAGGATGTCGCCTGCCCAACGTTCCCTTTAATAATACCCGCTTCAACACCCTGTGGGCTACCGCCCACACACGTTTGGGGCGATGCCCCGAACCCCATTTTTGATTATAAAGGGGGGCTGGGGCATGGCCCCAGATGGGGACCGGGGCGATAGCCCCGAGGCGTCTGATACCGGCGTCGCCTACGGTGCTCCCAGCGTTTTCGCCAGCCAGCCGCCCAGTTCCAGCGCCACGTCACGACGCCCCGAATCAGGAGACACCTGAATCTCCTCAAAGCGTTTGAACAAGTCGTTAACGATCTGTTCATAGCGCTCCACGCGCCGCTTCTCCAGCAACAGGTCCACGGTCAGGCGGCGGATTTGCTGGTGTGGGTCTTCGGAGGACGGCTTGTTGCCGGGATCATGGCGAAGCGCCTTGGCGTTCTCGCGGATAAGCCGCGTTCGCTCCATGATATCGTCTTCGCCCATATCAAACCTGGGAGCGATGCGACGCAGTTCCTCAAGATCAATGGCCCCCTCGAAGGTCGCGATGCCCGCGCTGTCGATCCTCTGGCGAAGCTCGGCCCGATTAATCCCAAGCGCTCTGGCAACTTTGGCGACGGAAACAAAGTGGGTCATGGGAAATGCGCCTCCGGCGCAAAGACCTGGTTCAGAGATTTTCTCCCCGCAGCAGCCTGGGAACCTCCCCACTGAAACCGGTCACGCGTTGCAAAAGTGCCTTTTTGACGGGCGCCACCTTGTTGACAAGAGCAAGGCCAAGATCGCGGCCAAAGCGTAACGGCGCGAAGTCATTGGAAAACAGCCGGTTGAACGCTTCGGCCGCCACCAGTGTTGCAATGGCATCCGGCCGACGCCACCGCTGATACTTCATCAGAATGCCGGTTTCTCCAATATCCAGCCCGATGCGGGCGGCATCCGCCAGAACTTCGGCCAGAGCGGCGACATCCCGGCACGCCTGATCGAAACCATGGCCAACAACGGGATGCGCGCTCAACGCCGCCTCGCCCACCAGCGCTAGACGTTTGCCTACGTAGGCATCGGCGATCTGCGGGCATACCGGAATGGCCCGGCGCGGACCCACCTGCGTTAGTTCTCCCAGCACGCCGTCAAGGCGCTTCCGCAAGGCAGCCAGAAATTCACCCTCTTCCATGTCCAGCAATCGAAGCGCTTTGAGGTGCCGTTCGGTCCAGGCCACGCTTGCCCGCTCGCCGGTCATGGGCAGAACGACGAAAGGTCCGCCTGGCAAAAAGTGTTCATAGGCGAACCCGTCGTGGGATGTCGCGTGCTCAATATCGCAAACGATGGTGGTCTGTCCGGTCTCCCAGCCGATAACGCCGATTCCGGCTCCGAGCCGAGTCGGCGAGTTGATACCATCGGCGGCAGCCAGCACACGGGCCGCCACTTGCCGCCCGTCCGTGAGGCGGGCCTGCACGCCGTCGGTGCCGAAGTCAAGACTGAGCACGGAGGCCGGTATGACCGTTACCCCATCCGCCTTCATGGCCAAACGAGCCGTCAACACGTCGCGAACCTGATTGTTGGCGATGGTCCAGCCAAACGGCTCGAAACCCAGGTCCGCCTGGTCATAATGGAGGAACAGGCGTGAGACTCCATCGACCACGCGAAAATCGAGGATCGGCTCGGCCTGAGCGGCCAGATCGTCCCACAGATCAAGCCCTTCGAACAAAGGCCGGCTGGCGGCGGAAATGGCCAGAACCCCGCCATCCTGCACGGTGGTATCGGCAAGCCCGCCCACCAGAGCCACACGCAACCCGGCCGAGGCCATCGCACAGACCAGCACCCCTGCGATCGCACCGCTGCCCACAACCATCACATCGGCTTCCACCACGTCATCCGATGATTTCGTATTGTCCATAAATCTCTCCCACTTCCCGCGCCAGCCAGCCTCCTGCGCCGGGCCGGACGTTACGCCGATTGTTTCAGGCCAGACCCCGATTTCCAAGCCCTTCTTTTCCTTCTCTAACCGATAAGCCGTAAGGCGGCAACGATCCCCCGACAAGGGCAGGCCTTAATTTTAGGCATTTTGTTTGTAGGTGGTAAATTATTGAGCGCGCGGGACGGAGTCGAATCCCCTTACCTGCATGAAAAATGGCTCTGCGCCACATCTGGCACGCAACTTGAGTTGTGACAGATGAGCGATAGCGGGCGCTGAGGACCGCTTCCGCCATGCATTCCCCAAGGATAGGGATATAAAGAGATGAGCAAGACGATTAGAAACGCTCTGAACACGGTGGGCCTGCTGGCTGTGCTTGGGGCCTTAGCCGCAACCCCCGCCTTCGCCGCAGACGCGCCCGCGCCCAAGCTCGATAGTGGCGACACGGCCTGGATGTTAACCTCTACCGCACTTGTTCTACTGATGACGATACCCGGACTGGCCCTGTTTTACGCGGGCATGGTGCGGCAGAAAAACATTCTCGCGACAATGGCGCAAAGCTTCGTCATCACCTGCCTGGTCACGGTGCTGTGGATGATCGCGGGCTACACGATGGCGTTCACCGAAGGCACCCCCTTTCTGGGAGGGATGACCCGTTTTTTCCTGCACGGTATGGGAAAGGACGGCTTAAGCCCGTTGGCGACGACCATTCCCGAGTCGGTGTTCATGATGTTCCAGATGACGTTCGCCATCATCACGCCGGCGCTGATTACGGGCGCATTCGCCGACCGTATGAAGTTTTCTTCCATGATCATTTTCATGGCCTTGTGGCTGATGGTGGTCTACGTGCCCATCGCCCATTGGGTATGGGGACCGCACGGCTTTTTGAATGATGCCGGCATCATGGATTTCGCCGGCGGCACCGTCGTGCATATCAACGCTGGTATTGCCGGTCTGGTGGCTGCCCTGGTGCTTGGTCCTCGCAAAGGATTTGGGGTCGAGAACCTCGCCCCGTATAACGTCAGCTACAGTGTTATCGGGGCCTCGCTGCTGTGGGTCGGCTGGTTCGGTTTCAACGCGGGGTCGGCGACGGCTTCCAATGGGGCGGCTGGCATGGCCATGACGGTAACGCAGATTGCCACCGCCGCCGCCGCCTTGTCGTGGATGGCAATCGAATGGCTCATTCGCGGCAAGCCCAGCGTGCTTGGACTGGTTTCGGGTGCCGTGGCAGGTCTGGTCGCCATCACCCCGGCTTCCGGCTTCGTCGATCCCACCGGGGCCTTGGCCATTGGCCTGATCGTTGGCGTGATCTGTTTCTGGGCCTCCACTTGGCTCAAGGGGAAGTTTGGTTACGATGACTCGCTCGATGTTTTCGGCGTTCACTGCACGGGCGGGATTGTCGGTGCGCTCTTGACCGGTGTGTTTGCGGTCCATGAGATCGGCGGTGACGGCAAGTCTGGACTCATTGACGGCAACGCCCACCAGATCCTTACCCAAGCCTACGGCGTCGGTGTCACCCTGATTTACTCGGGTGTACTCACCTTCGTCCTGCTAAAGCTGGTTCAGGTCGTCATGGGCTTGCGCGTTACCCTCGAAGAAGAGCGTGAAGGCCTTGATCTCAGCCTCCATGGCGAAAGCGTGCATTAATCCACAGCCCGGAGGGGATCTCCCCCTCCGGGCTTCCATCGTTTAATAAAAACAGAATATATCTATGAATACAAATCAACTAAAAGACAAAGATGCGAGGAGCTAAGCCCCTCGCGCTCCCCGTTAATAAGATACTAAACCACTACCAGCTGGAAGCTGGTAGGTTTGAGTCTAGGCTGGAAGCCGGGAAGTTACTCTAAAGAGATGTTGGTTTCGTTCTCCGAACGTTTGCCGTCAGTGTGACCATCGATATAGGCGAGGATGATGTCATCAGTAACGTTACCGCTGGTGGTACTGAAGAATCCACGCCCCCAGAAGTGACGACCCCAATAGCGTTTTCCGATGTGCGGAAACTCCAGTTGGATCTTTCGCGAAGAACGGCCCTTGGCGTTCTTAACGAATTCACTGACGGCAATGTGTGGCGGAATTTCAGCAAAGATATGTACGTGATCCACCGAAAGCACGCCATTAACGATACGAATACCCATCTCGTCGGCTACCTGGGCGATGATCGTGCGCACCCGCAGCCGCAGATCGCCTTGCAAAACTGGGTACCGGTATTTCGTAATCCACACCAGATGATACCTGTGGTGGAAAACCGTATGTGAACCCTTGCTGTACTCTGTCATGACGCTATAGGCGACTGGGCGAGCCCTCGCCTATAGCGTCATGACAGAGTGGTGTCAAGGCATAGGGCTGAAGCCTTTCCCGCCTGAAGGCGGGGGTTTTTACCAGAGAAGAGGACTATAAATGGGGAGCACGAGGGCCTCAGGCCCTCGTTCTTTCCTCTTATTACACCCCGTCCAGACTCATCCGCCTCCGCACAAATGCCTCGAATTCCCGGGCGGCCAGCGGGCGGGAGAACAAATAACCCTGAGCCACGGGAACCCTCCGCTCCCGCAGGAATTCAAGCTGGTCGTGAGTTTCAACCCCCTCCGCGACCAGTTTCAGATTGAGACTGGAAGCAATGGCGATGACCGCTTCGACAATCGTGCGGCTGCCAGCGGTATCGGGCAGCCCGCGCACAAACGACTGGTCGATTTTCAGCTCGTGAGCCGGCAGGCGACCCAGGTAACTGAGGGACGAATAGCCGGTGCCGAAATCGTCGATGGACAGGGTCAGTCCCAGATCGCAAAGCGCGTTGAGGGTGGCGATCAGGTCGCGTTCATCCTCGGCCAAGCCGCTTTCGGTGATTTCCAGAACCAAAGAGCGGGGCGACAGTTTGGTTTCGTCGATTACCCGCTGGACCATTTTGACAAAGTTCGGCTGCTGGAACTGTTCAACCGATACGTTTACGGCAACCTGAAGGTCGGCGGGCAGACCATCGTCCTGCCACTGTTTGGTGCGGCGGCACGCTTCCCGGAGCGCGTACTCACCGATCGCCAGAATCAGGCCGCTTTCCTCCGCCACCGGGATGAACACCATCGGAGACACCGGTCCCATGGTGGCGCTGGTCCAACGCAGCAAGGCTTCCATGCCCACGATACGATGCCCCCGCATGGTCACCTTGGGCTGAAAGTGCAGCTCAAGCTCGTGGTTTTCCAGGGCCGTGCGCAAAGCGTCTTCGATGGTCAGACGCTTCATCGTGCGTACGGCCAGATCCGCCGAGTAGGTTCGCCATGAATTCCCGCCCTGGCCGGTAGCCTCGTGCAGGGATGCTTCGGCGTGGTTGAACAGCTCGTCCGCGCTGGCGCCATGTTCAGGATAGGCGACGATCCCCACCGTGACCGTGGTGAAGATACGCCGTTCGCCGATCTTGTGGGGTTCGGCCATGCGGTGGCGCATCGCCTCGGCGGCGGCTTCGGTTGCCGCGATCGTGGTGCCGTTGGGGAACAGGCAGGCGAATCGTTCGTCACCAACCCGACCCACAACCGTACGGGGGTGCAGGTCGTGGATCAACTGGCGAACGGCAAGTTTCAACAGGGATTCCGCGTCAGGACGGCCAAGGGTGGCGGCCATTGTTTTGAAACGGTCGATTTCGATCAGCATCAGCGCCGGTCCGTCCTGGTCGCCAGCGGCCGCGATGGCTGTTTCCACCAAAGCCATGAGATGGGTGCGGTTGATCAGACCGGTAAGTTCGTCATGGGTGGTAAGATGGCGCAGCGTCGCTTCGACCCGCTCACAAGCGGCGGCATGTTTCTGGTTGATACGTTCGAAACGTTCCAGCCGCCCCGTCACCGTGGCCAGAAGAAGGTCCATATCGACCGGTTTGGTCAGGTAGTCGTCAACCCCGAGCTGACGGCTGGCGATCATATCCTTGCGATCGCTCAGTGCGGTCAGGAAGATGACGGGCGTTTCTGCGAAATCGCTGGAACCGGCGCGGAGGCGGGTGAGGGTTTCCATCCCCCCCATGCCGGGCATGTTGATATCGCACAAAACCAGATCGGGACGATGTTCCTGAATGGCGCGAAGCCCCTCCTGCCCATTTTCGGCCTCGATCGTGGTATAGCCAGCGTCGCGCAGTTCGGCAGCGATGATCCGGCGCAACGGCGCTTCGTCCTCAATGCAGAGAATTTTTGCCATCGCTTTTGTTCCCATAGGCGCTATACCGCAAAACCACCAATAGCAAAGATACAATACCGGAACGAAAAATGATACCCGAAAGATGTCGGCACCCTTTAGGGGCTACCCAATCGGCATCTCAACCACGGGCAGCCGTACGGTGATGGTGCTGCCGCATCCCTCCTTGCTGGCGACATGAATGGTGCCATGATGCATGTCCAGCAATCGTTTGACGATGTACAGACCGATGCCGGTTCCGGCGATGCCGGTAGAGGTTCTGGCCCGGAAAAAGCGCTGGAACAAACGCGCCAATTCGTCGGAGGGGATGCCGACCCCGGAGTCGGTGAAGCTGAAGGCGACGGCGCCGGATTCGGTCCACCCACGAACCATCACGTCGCCGCCATTGGGAGAGTACTTGACGGCATTGGTAAGTAGATTGGTGGTGATCTGATCCATGAACACCGCGTCGGCGATGATCCGGTCGGGCAAGCGGGCCAGGTCAAGAATGATTCTGTGCCGGGTGGCCAGAGCTTGCTGGCGTTTGCACACGTCGGTGATGGCCTGACGCAGGTCGCAGGGTTGAGGATTGAACTGAATTGTGCCGGAATCGATGCGTGAGGTATCGAGAATGGTATCGATCAACCCGACCATGCGCGTGACGGCGGCGCGGATCTCTCCACCCAGGGCGTCGAAATCGGTTGACGACAGTTGCGCGCGGCGACGCAGTATTCGCTGGATCGAAGCGTCGATAATGGCCAGCGGCGTACGGAATTCATGCGAGGTCATCGACACGAATTCGCGCTGAAGTTGACCAAGCTCCTTTTCCCTGGCCAGCGACTGCCGCAAAGCCGCCTCGGCCTGTTTGTGCTGGCTGATGTCGGTGATGATGAACAGGGTGCTGCCATCCGGGGTGTGGCGGACGCTGGTTTCAATCCACTGCCCATTCCGCAGTTGGCGCTGGGCGGTGAATTCCTCGTGGCTCCGGTATAAGGCCAAGCGTTCGCGAATCCAGTCCTCACCAAGGCCATTGGCCGCTGCGATTGCCCGGGTCATCGCCTCCATCGAAACGCCGATTCTCACATGGGGTAACACTTCGGGCATAAAACGCCCCAGGTTTTCATTGGCGATCGACAGTCGCTCCTCGGCATCATACAGGGCAAACCCGCCCTTGAAGGTATTGATGGCGGTCACCAACCGCTCCTCAGCCGAAACCAGAGCGAGAGTACGGCGCGACACCAGATCCTCAAGTTGTTCACGATAGGCTCTCAGTTCGGCCTCGGCCTGTCGCCGTTCGGTGATGTCGCGCAGATAGACGGTGAACACCTTCCGCCCGGCCAGCGTCATTTCCGTAATGGTCAACTCGATTGGAAACAGGGTGCCATCGGCCCGTGCGGACTCGTTTTAAAAGCGACACCCCTGGACGGAGTCTTCCAGTTGGTCAATGGTGGCCCGCCAGCCGCCGGGGATACTGGGGCTGAGTTGCGGAGGCAGGATAAGATCGGCGATGCTGCGGCCGATGGCCTCTCGGCGCTGGTAGCCGAACACGCTGGTTGCCGCAGGGTTGAAATCGACGATATGGCTTGAGGAATCGAAAGTGATGATTGGGTCCGCCGCCGTGTCGATGATGGCGCGGAACCGCTCCTCGCTCTCGCGCAACTGCATCTCGGCGAGCTTGCGGGCGGCGAGGTCGGATAGCGTGCTCCGCTTGTCCTGCCTGCCGCGCACCAGGGACTGCGGACGGTATTTGCGGGCGGGCACCAGTCTGTAAATTTTCCGGGAAGAACTCAAAGGCATAGGTCGTCATTCCAATCGGCGATGGACGATCTCACCCAGTTCAGCATCGTTTAACACAATTGGATTGGTTTTCATACTGCCGCCACGGCTGCCCGCCACCACCTTGGTCACATGAGCCAATGTCATTCCATAGCGCCCCAGCTTTGGCAAGGCCAGATCGGCCACCCATCGGCGCAGAATCGTCACCAAAGATGCCAGTTCTTCTTCCTCCGCGCCGGAGGAGCCATTCCGGCCTGACAAGAGGGCACCGACGCGAGCGTATTTGGCCAGGGCCGGACTGGCCGGCGCCCGTTCGCGCAGGGCTTTGATGTTGATGGCAGTCGCCTCCGCCAGTAGGGTGCCGCACGCCACGCCATGGGGAATGGGAAAGTAGGCGCCCAGCGGCGAGGCCAGACCATGGACCGCCCCCAGTCCGCATTGAGCCAGCGTGATGCCGGAAAGGAGCGAGGCATAGGCAATGGCGTCGCGCCCGGCGTTGGTGGTGTCCTCGTCGTTCCCGTTCCCGCTCCAGGCAGCGAAAAATCCGTCCCGGAACGCCGCCATTCCCGACCACGCCAGGGCGTCAGTAATTGGGTTGGCCTTGATCGAAACGAACGATTCAAGGAGCTGGGTAAAAGCATCCATGCCGCCCGCAGCCAGGAGGTCGCGGGAACACGATTTCAGCAAGGCGGGATCGACGATGGCGACCTGGGCGACCAGATCGTCGTGGCGGAACGATTTCTTGTAGCCGTCGTCGCCCTGGAGGCTGAGTACGGCATTCCTGGTCGCTTCGCTGCCGGTGCCGGCCGTGGTGGGGACGGCGACGAAGGGGGTCGCTGGACCAAGGTAGGGCCGCTCCGGTCCCACGCCCTCCAGGTGATCGAGCACCGAGTTGCCGGGGCGCAGCAACCCTGCCACGGCCTTGGCCGCGTCAAGGGCGCTACCGCCGCCAATACCCGCCACCACGTCGAACCCGCCGCTTCGGTAAGCCGCCACCATCTGATCGACCTGTTGCGGCGACGGCTCGCCGTGGACGGTGGCCGCTTCCCACGTCAGGCCCCGCGCGCCCAAGGACTCGCACAACCGCTCCCAGCCTGGCGTAGCGCGAAAGGAGCGTGCGCCGGTGATAAGGAGCACACGGCGGCCAAACGCCTTAAGCTCATCCGCCAGACCAGCACTGGCTCCGGCGCCGAAAACGATACGCGGCAGGCGGGCGATGGAAAACGGCGGGATCCGGCTCATGACTCGGGAAACAGGCAGTCATGCGGCACGCCCACACGAGGCTGGGCCATCATGTCCGCCACCGTATCGCGCCACATCAGATAGTGCGCGGTTTGTTTGTGAGCCGCCGCGTCATCGGCCGAGGCATAGGCTTCATAGAGGATGAATCGGGTGGCTTCCCCCGGCATTTGCAACACGTCAAAGCGGCGGTTCCCCGTCTCTGCTATGGAAGCACGGTGGTTGGCCGCCGTGGCGGTGATAAAATCATCAATCCGCTCCGGCTGGACGACGATATGAACGAGCGTGACGTGCATGATGGTCTCCCGATGGATCATAGCCCCGGTACTATCCTTCGGTTCATAGGTACAGGTCAAGCCGACATCCCTTCCCCTCGAATGCAGGGGGTCCGGGGGACGCGCCGCGTCCCCCGCCTATTCTTGTTTTGCAATGACCTTCCCCGGATTCATAATTCCCTTTGGATCAAACACCTGTTTTATGGCTCGCATGAGTCCGATCTCCAGCGGGCTTTTGTACTGGACCAGGACGTCGCGCTTAAGGCGGCCGACGCCATGTTCGGCCGAAACGCTGCCGTCCATATCGACGACGATGTCATGAACCACGCGATTCATGCGCTCCCAAGCCGCCAGGAACAGGGCCTTGTCCATGCCGATGGGCTGGCTGAGATTGAAGTGAATGTTGCCGTCGCCTACGTGGCCGAAGGCGCAGACGCGAATGCCCGGCATGGCTTGCTCTGCCGCTGCCGTGGCCCGCTCCAGGAATTCGGGGACTCGCGACACCGGCACGGCAATGTCGTGTTTGATGCTGCCGCCTTCGTATTTCTGTGCTTCGGGGATGGTCTCGCGGAGGCGCCACAGGGCGGCGGTCTGATCCAGGCTTTCGGCGATCACGGCATCAGCGAACCCGCTCTCCTCCAGGGCCTTGCCCAGCATGTTCTCCATGGCAGCCCGCAGCCCGGCGGCGGGATTGGAGGACGAGAGTTCAATCAGGGCATACCATGGGTAAGCCGTAGCCATGGGATCACGTGCGCCAGCAATGTGGCGCAGGACGAACTCAAGGCCAAGGCGGGAGATCAGCTCAAAGGCGGTCACGGTATCTCCGCTTATGGCCCGCATTTGCGACAGCATCTGCGGGACCAGTTCAACCCGCTCCACGGCGCAAAAAGCCGTGACCACCTCGCATGGCTTAGGGAACAGCTTCAGAACCGCCGCCGTGATGATGCCCAGCGTACCCTCGGCACCCAGGAACAGGTGTTTGAGCGCATAACCGGTGTTGTCCTTGCTCAGAACCCGCAGACCGTTCCACACTTGGCCGTCGGGCAGCACCACCTCCAGTCCCAGAACCAGATCGCGGGCATTGCCATACCGCAGCACGTTCAGCCCCCCGGCGTTGGTGGACAGGTTACCGCCGATATGGCAGCTTCCTGCCGCTGCCAGGTTGAGGGGAAAGTATCCGCCCGCCGCGGCAGCGGCCGCCTGAACGTCGGCCAGGATGCAGCCAGCCTCCACGGTCATGGTGTAGTTGACGGGATCAATGGCACGAATGCGGTTCAGCCGTCTGGTGCTGATGACTATTTCCCCGCCGTGTTCAAACGGCACTCCGCCGCCCACCAGGCCGGTGTTGCCGCCCTGAGGCACGATCGGCACGCCTGCTTCGGCGCACAGACGCACCACTCCGGCGACCTCGGCGGTGGAAGCTGGCAGAACCACCAGGGTGGCGGCGCCGTGATACATTCCGCGCTCGTCTTCCAGGTAAGGTGTCATGTCCGCCGGGTTGGCGATAACGCCCTTGGGTCCGACCAGGTGGGTGATGGCGTCGCGGAGGTGGATCATGACGAAAATTTTCCTCAGCCCCGGTTGGTGCTCTATCCCAAACTCCCTTCATAAATAAAAAGGGGGTTTGGGACATAGCCCCAAGCGGGTGTGGGCGGCAGCCCGCTAATCCCGGGCCGCGGCGCGGCGCAGCCGGTCGTTGATAGCCAGCCCCAGCCCATACTCCGGTATTGGGGAAACGGCAATGGCCGAAACCCCAGGACAGTCAAGCGCACGCAGCATGGCGAACAGGTTGGCGGCAGCCTCGGCCAGATCGCCGCTTTGGCTCAGATTCAAGGACGCCTCAAGCCCCGGCCCAAACCCGAGCAGGGCTTCGCCCGGCCCGGTGGCGCTGGCGCACAGACGCACCGGCCGGCCCGGCGCGTAATGACGGGCCATCATGCCGGGCGAACGGGCCGCATCGCCGGTACCGGGGGAAGACAGGGGGCCCGTCACGGCGGCGATGGCTTCCGCCGCAATGCCGCCAGGGCGCAGGAGGACCGGACTGACGCCGCTCAGGTCGATAACCGTCGACTCGATTCCGACCCGGCACGGCCCGCCGTCAAGCACCATCGTCACCTGTTCGCCCAACGACTCGATCACATGGGCGGCGGTGGTGGGACTGATGGCGCCGGAACGGTTGGCGCTGGGCGCGGCAACCGGACAGGAAACCGCACGCAGCAGAGCCAGGGCCATGGGATGATCGGGAACCCGCACCGCCAGGGTATCAAGGCCGGCACTCGCCAGCAGCGATACGCCGCACCCGGCGCGGCGGCGGCATACCAGTGTCAAGGGACCAGGCCAGAAACGTGTGGCCAGTTGTTGCGCCACGGTATCAAACTCGACCAGTCGCGCGGCCGCGTCCGGCTCGCAGACATGAACGATCAATGGGTTGAAGCGGGGGCGGGCTTTGGCGGCAAAGATGGCGGCGACGGCGCGGTCATTGGTGGCGTCGGCACCCAGGCCGTAGACGGTCTCGGTGGGAAAGGCAACCAGATGGCCAGATCGAAGCAATTCGGCGGCTTTTTCCAATATGAAACCACGCGAGGGAGAGGAAGCCTGGGGAGGCGGGGCCTCCCCCGGACCCCCGCCGTTGATTATTCTACCAGGGTCAGTCCTTCGACGCCGTGGTAAAAGCCATTGGCGAAGGGCATGTCGCCGACCAGGGGATCAAGTTGTCTTCCATCGGGGTCGGCTTGGGCGTCGGCAACGGCGCGGAAAATTTTCGCCACCGCAACCATGTCCACATCGTGGGGAGACAATCGCAGGCTGGCAACCCCCATTCGTTGCAGGGCGGGCACTTCAGCCAGAAGGTTGCCCAGGGTGTAGGACAGGGTCTGAGTGCCATTGACGGCTAGGAACGACTGGCCGGTCAGAGACTCGACGGCCATGCCGTCCAGATCCGGGGCGCACACGTACTGACAACCGTCCTTGTGCAATCCGTGCGCCCGCGCGTGGTAACAGCGGGCCGAGAGCGCCAGCGGCATCCGCCCGAACGCGAACACCTCGATCGCCGCAAGGCCCAATCCAGCCAGAGCCGATATCGACGCTGCGGGCAGTTCCACCGGCAGACATACCCGTTCGGCGCCGCGCCGCACCAGAAATTCGAGCGTACCCTCGTTGTAGACATTGACGAATGGCCCGATCCAGTGCGGCCGTCCGGCCAGCAGACCCGCCGTGGCAAGATCGTTGGCCTCGACGGCGAATTCCGGCGCGGCCGCCAGATCGCGCACGGCATCCATTTCCGCCGGACTCATGATCAGGGCCAGGGTTGAGTAGACCACCGCCTTGCCGGCGGCCTCCAGGCGTTCGACAATTTCGGGGAGAACGGGATCAATGAAGGGGCTGCGTTTGGAGCACACCACCTCGCCCAGACACACCGTATCAATCGGCGCCTCGTCAGCGATGCGAAAATAGAAATCACGGCGGGTTTCCGCTG
>JADFXL010000130.1 GCA_015233585.1 Alphaproteobacteria bacterium
CGGAAAATGGTCTTTATCACAAACTCCTGGAGTCGCTGGCCCGCGAATTCAGAGACCATGCGACTGGCAGGAAAGGAGGATCACAAGTCTTTATTACCACGCATCAGCCTTATCTTGTCGATGCCCTTGAACCGGAAGAGGTTTGGATCCTTGAAAAAGGAGTGGACGGCTTCTCGATTATACGGCGAGCAAGCGATGATGCGATCGTGAAGAGCATGGTTGCAGAGGGTTTACCATTGGGCGGGCTGTGGTACAGCGATTATCTTGATGCGAGTTAATCGAATGCATTTTGAAATCCTCATTGAAGACCAATCCGGAAAGAAATTTCTGGATATCCTCTTCCCAAACATCATTGGTGATGGACACACATTCAAAGTCCACGCCTATAAAGGAATTGGGAGAATCCCAAAGAATCTGATCCCTAAGATTAATGCAAACAAACGTCTCCTGCTGGACCATTTGCCGAATCTATTGAAGGGATATGGAGAGATATACTCAAAATATCCTAGTGACAATCGCGCTTTTGTTATCGTCGTGTGCGACCTCGACGACAAAGGGCTGAATTCGTTCCGAAATGAGCTGTTGGGGCTTTTGAATGCGTGCAGTCCGAAGCCTGAAACTCGCTTCTGTTTTGCGATCGAGGAAGGCGAAGCTTGGTTTCTTGGTGATATTCCGGCAGTGAAGAAGGCTTATCCGAAAGCCAGGGACGCGACTCTCAGCACTTATGAGAACGATTCGATATGCGGCACGTGGGAATGCTTGGCTGATGCCATATATCCTGGTGGCTCGCAAGCCCTGTCAAAAAAGGGATGGCAGGCCGTCGGGGCAGAAAAATCAGCTTGGTCTGAGAAAATTACACCGCACATGGCTATCAACGAAAATAATTCGCCGAGTTTCCGCTATTTCCGGGACAAAGTTCGCGGCCTGCTTGGGTCGGCGGAGAATGTCGCATGACTGTCCCCTTCCGCAAGAAGCTCATGTTGCCGTTGTTGCAAGCCCTTTGCCTGAATGCCATTGATTAATTTATTCATCTAAAGGCAGTGATCTGACCGTCGTTTACGTCCCGTAAGGCCAACCAACCGGATCCCACCCATTTTTTTTCACATCCCCAAGACGTTAGAGGTATAAACAAAAAGGGGGTTCGGGGCATAAACCCCGAGCGGGTGTGGGCGGCAAGCCCACCATCTTCCGGTTATTAAAGGAACTTTGCCGGTGAACGACAAGCGGGTCTACCTCTACGATGTCACCCTGCGCGACGGTGCCCAGACCCTGGGTGTCGACTTCACCTTCGCCGACAAGGTGGCGATTGCGCAGCAACTCGATGCCCTTGGCATTGATTACATAGAGGGGGGCTGGCCCGGCGCCAATCCCACCGACGATACCTTTTTCGCCGCGCCGCCGCCATTTGCCCACGCCCGTCTGACCGCGTTCGGCATGACCCGGCGGGCAGGGCGGAGTGCGGATAATGATCCCGGCGTACGTGCCCTGCTAAGCACGAAAGCCCGGATCGTCACCATGGTGGGCAAGACCTGGGACTTCCAGGTCGGCATTGTGCTCGGCGTCGACCTGGTCGAGAATTTGCGCATGATCGCCGAGAGCGTCACCTATGCCAAAGGGCATATGGAGGAGGTTCATTTCGATGCCGAACATTTCTTCGACGGCTACAAGGCCAACCCCGACTATGCCCTTGCGTGCCTGAAAGCCGCCCATGACGCCGGGGCGCGCTGGGTGGTGCTGTGCGACACCAACGGCGGAACCCTGCCCCATGAAGTAGAGGCCGTTGTGGGTGAGGTCAGCCGCGAAATTCCCGGAAAATTCATCGGCGTCCACTGCCACGACGACACCGGCAATGCGGTGGCCAATTCTCTGGCGGCGGTGCGGGCGGGGGCGCGGCAGGTGCAGGGCACCCTCAACGGCCTGGGCGAGCGGTGCGGCAATGCCAATCTGACCTCGATCCTGCCTAGCCTGATCCTGAAAATGGGGTTTGAAACCGCTGTTTCAGCCGCCAGCCTGACCAAGCTGGTCCATATCTCCCGCTTGCTGGACGAGCGCCTCAACCGCGCTCCCAATCGCCACGCAGCCTATGTCGGCGAGGCCGCGTTCACCCATAAGGGGGGATTGCACGTGGCGGCGGTGGAAAAAGATCCCCGCTGCTATGAGCACATTGTGCCCGAACAGGTCGGCAACCATCGCCGGATCGTGGTTTCCGATCAGGCGGGGCGTTCCAACATTCTGGCCCGTTTCCGCGATATCGGCCTGGACGTCGATGCCGACGACCCCAATGTGGCAAAGCTGGTCGAGGAGGTGAAGCAGCGCGAGTACAAGGGCTATGCCTACGACGGCGCCGAAGCTTCGTTCGAACTGCTGGCCCGGCGGATGCTGGGCCAGGTGCCCGAGTTCTTTCGCCTGACCTCGTTTCGCGTCACCGACGAACGCCGGTGGAGCGACAAGAACGAACTCGTCACCCTGTCCGAGGCAACCATCAAGGCCGAGGTCAATGGGACGATCCGAATGGAGGTGGCCGAGGGAAACGGGCCGGTCAACGCCCTGGATGCGGCCCTGCGCAAGGCGCTGACGCCGACCTACCCAAGACTTGAGACCCTGAAACTGGTGGATTACAAGGTGCGCATCCTGACGCCCGAGGCCGCCACCGCCGCCGTGACCAGGGTCATGATCGAGTCTACCGACGAGACGGGCGAACGCTGGTCCACCGTAGGCGTGTCCCCCAACGTCATCGACGCCTCCTATAACGCGCTCCACGACGCCATCACCTTCAAACTGCTGCAAGAGCGGCTGCGAACAACGGCCGAAGATCGCGCCGAAGTCACTCCGTAAGCCCGGCAGCATGGCAGGCACTGACAGCCGTCACGAAGCGGCGTTCCCCCCGGCCGGCTCACCGGGTGCGGCCCCCGTCATCATCCTGGTGGCGCCGCAATTGGCCGAGAACATCGGCACTGCCGCACGGGCCATGCTCAACTGTGGCCTGACGGAGCTGCGACTGGTACAGCCGCGCCAGTCTCAGGTGGCGCCCAAGGCTCTTGCCGCATCATCGGGCGCCGATGCGCTTTTGACCGAAGCCAGATTGTTCGATACCGTCGAGGCCGCCGTCGCCGACCTGCAACGGGTCTATGCCACCACCGCCCGGCGCCGCGAGATGACCCGGCCGGTAATGGTGCCCAGGCACGCCGTGGCCGAGCTGCGGGCCTATTGCCACCGGGGCGACCGCTGCGGCATTCTGTTCGGACCCGAGCGCACCGGCCTGACCAATGACGAGGTCTCGTTGGCGGATGTGGTGATCGAGGCACCGCTCAATCCAGCCTTTTCATCCCTCAATCTGGCACAGGCCGTGCTGGTGGTGAGCTATGAGTGGTATCAGAGCGGCCTTGGCGACCAGCCCATAATGGAATTGCCATTCCACGGCGGCCGACTGGCAACACGGGACGAGTTGTTCAACCTTTTCGCTCACCTGGAACGAGAGTTGATCGCCTGCGGATTTCTGCGGGTGGTAGACAAGCGTCCCAGCATGATGCGCAACATCCGCACCATGTTCGAGCGCGCCGGTCTGACCGCGCAAGAGGCGCGGACCCTCCACGGCATAATCAAGGAACTACGATGGGGCCGCTTGCATCTGCTCAATGAGGAGGAGCCGGGCGATCACGGAGCGTGCGGCTCTGAACCCCATTTTTAATCGAAAACAGGGCCAAGAGCGGCACTAGTTTACGAAATCCCCCGTTCAGGGCACACGTTCAGGCGTCATGCTCCCACGCCTTATCGGCGATTGCTTTGGTGAGAGCGCTATCCAAAGCCCGTTCCAGTTCGTAACTCAAGTCATCTTCGTCCACCGCAGCGTCGGAAGATACGGCAATGACATTGGGTCTTGGCTGGTAGGGACTAAATATGTCGTAAAGTTCTATCTGGACGTGGTTCACGTTGGCGAATCGATCCGCAGCGTCTTCAACCGCGCCCAGAATAGAGCGAAGCGCTGAATCGTTAGCGCAGGTTTCCATGGCGCGGATATTCGGGGTGCAGACTTGCGCGAAGTAGGTGGTCATAAGTACCTCCTAATCTTGTCGATCTCCCCAGACTTAAGGATCTGTCTCCGCAGATCCGGAACCTGGAAGTATAGCGCAAATTTTCCCTTCGTCAAATATTAGATTTTGATGTTATTCCGATTTCTTCGATTCATGCCCTCATTTTGTCACGCCATGGGCGACCGTCGTGTCCCTGAGAGTCCGCAGATCGGCAAGCTTGTGGCGCAAAGCCTCCAGCAGCCCCTCCACCTTGCCGTTGGCATGTTGAATGACAGTGCCATACTCGGACCGGTAAGTCAGGGCCATGCTGACGTCTTCCACCGTCAAATCGACCACCTTGAAGCCCGACGCGGCAGGATGCAGGCGCCACGACACGGCAACGGGCTTTTGTCCCTGCGGTTGCGATATCGATGTTTCCACCACGAGTTCGCCATTGTCAGCGGGATGCACGGTGTCCACGGTCAGCGTCTGGCCGTTGTAGTCCTTGAACCGCGACGACCAAGTCAGGACGCTGATGTTCTCGAATAACGAGGTGAATTCAGCCTTTTCCTGCTCGGTTGCCTTGCGCCAGTAACGCCCAAGAACAAACTGGCCAATGGCAGGCAGATCAAACGACCGGGTAAACAACTCGCGGAACCGGCGCTGCCGCTCCTCGTCCGGGATGGCGGACTCGACCATGGATTTAATGGCGGTATCGGCCAGATCCTTGACAAAGACGGCTGCCGTTTGTGCATCCGGCACCGTTGTTGCCATCATGTCAGAGGCTGTCGTTGCGGCCAGCGAGGGTACGGACACCAACACCACAGCCCCAGTCACCAAACAGGCGAGGATCGTAATAATACGGCTCATATTCATTGGCTTGCCTCAATCCTTTGTTGATGCCGCGAGTCGACGTGGCCGCGCCGCTTACCCATCGTCATTCGCACCCCTGCTAGCATACAGACCATTAAAAAGCTAGCGGTCAGCCCTTGGCCGGTTGGGCTATTCGGTTCTGTCGATTTCACTAAACGGAAGAGGAAAGAACGAGGGCCTGAGGCCCTCGTACTCCCCGTGAATCGTATTAAGGGGGGAGCGCGAGGGGCGCATATTTCCACCCGCACCCAAACGGGACACCACGCCAATGGCGTGTCTTCCTTGGCTAGTAAATGGAAATCTTTGCCTCCAGGCTCTATTAATCATATTTATATTGACAGTATTGCTGTCAGTTGTAGGGTGTACATGTAAATAATTCAAAACTAATGGCTACACCATTATTGTGTTCGTAAACGATGATGTGGCAATAAGATATCGTGAAATACGGTGCTATCAAGCAAAAACAATCGCCCGCATCGTGGCTTTTACCGCCAGCGGCGGGTTGCTCGAACGATTGATACTGAAAGACGCAGGAAAATACATTTACTCGGAATATGTGGCCGCCTGCTACCAGACTCTCGGCATCACAATCCAGCACGGTGGCCACGGATTCGTTGCACCGTCGGATTTTGCGGCGGACCCGAACGTGTCAACATTTACCGTGTTGAAATGCACCCCCCTAGCGTACCCGCGCCCCGGCAAAGCCCTCTGGGGTCAAGATGGTGTTCTGGGGCGCGGCGACGGCGTCGGGTTCGGGGAAGTCGATGGTGTAGTGCAGTCCCCGACTCTCGCGCCGCTCCAACGCCGAGGCGACGATCAGACCCGCCGTCACCGTTAAATTGCGCAGTTCAATCAGATCGTTGGTAACCCGGAAACTGCGATAGTATTCAGAGATTTCCGACGACAACAGCGCAATGCGGCGTTTCGCCCGCTCCAGCCGTTTGGTTGAACGCACGATCCCGACATAGTCCCACATGGAGCGCCGCAACTCGTCCCAGTTGTGGGAGACCACGACCTCTTCATCGGAATCGGTGACCCAGCTTTCATCCCATGGCGGCGGTGCGGCGGGCTGGGATATGGCGGGCAGGGTAGCGAGGATATCGGCAGCGGCAGCGGCACCAAATACCAGGCATTCGAGAAGCGAATTGCTGGCCATACGGTTGGCCCCGTGCAGGCCGGTGAACGACACCTCCCCGATGGCGTAAAGACCGTGGAGGTCGGTCTGGCCCTTCATATTGGTCATTACGCCGCCACATGAGTAGTGAGCGGCCGGCACCACCGGGATTGGCCCCGTGGTCATGTCGTGCCCGAATTTCAGACATTCGCTGTAGACGGTGGGAAAGTGAGCACGGATGAATTCGGCGGGCTTGTGGCTGATGTCGAGATAAACGCAGTCAATGCCGAGCCGCTTCATCTCGTGATCGATGGCGCGGGCGACGATGTCGCGGGGCGCCAGTTCGCCCCGGGGATCAAACTTGTCCATGAACCGCTGGCCGTTTGGCAACAACAGCCGTCCGCCCTCGCCCCGCACCGCCTCGGTAATCAGGAACGACTTGGCCTGGGGGTGGTACAGACACGTCGGGTGGAACTGGCAGAATTCCATATTGGCGACCCGGCAGCCGGCACGCCACGCCATGGCCACGCCGTCACCCGTGCTGCCGTCGGGATTGCTGGTATAGAGGTAGACCTTGCTGAAGCCACCGGAAGCCAGCACCACCACACGGGCACGGAAGGTCTTGACCCGTCCATCGCGCCGGTCGAGCGCGTAAGCGCCGATACAACGTCTGTAGCCGGTCGAGGCGCGAATGAGGTCGACGGCAATATGGTGCTCAAACAAAGCAATATCGGCAGCCCGCACCTGGCGCTCCAGCGTGGTTTCCACGGCCCGTCCAGTGGCGTCGGCGGCATGAACGATGCGGCGGTGGGAGTGTCCGCCTTCACGGGTGAGATGATAATCGGCGCCGCCGTGGTCGGTATCACGGGTGAACTCGACCCCATAGTCGGCCAGCCGCCGGATGGCTTCTGGCGCGTTCTGGGCTACAAACCGCACGACAGCCGGATCACACAGGCCGCCGCCGGCGTCCAACGTGTCCTGGACGTGGGAGTCGAAGGAATCGGCGGCGTCCAGCACCGCAGCGATCCCGCCCTGAGCATAGTTGGTACTGCCTTCGTTGAGGCTGCTCTTGGCCATTACGGCCACGCGAGCGTGGGACGCCAGTTGCAAAGCCAGAGTCAACCCGGCGGCGCCACTGCCAATGACCAGCACATCAAATTCGAAAATCGCCGGTTCCCCCCTCGTGTGTACCCAAACAGTGGGCTGCCGCCCACACCCGCCCGGGGCAAGCCCGGACCCCCTTTATTTTTTTATTAAAAAGTAACTGCCCAGATACCCCTGATGTCAGGCGAACACTTATTCATGACAATTAACCAAAAGTGGCAAGAACGAGGGCCAATCATGTGAAACATGCCTGCGGCATGATGGCCCTCACGCTCCCCATTTATCTTATGAACGGGGAGCGTGAGGGGCCAAGGCCCCTCGCATCTTTATCTTCTGGTTGATTTTTCATCATGGATATTTTCTGATTTATGGGATGCCTGGCAGTTACATTAAAAAAGATAAGGGGGTCTGGGGTATAACCCCAGATGGGGTTCGGGGCGATAGCCCCGATTAATGCGGGCTCATCACCCAATCCAGCCCAATATCCACCGCCGGTGCCGACTGGGTAATCCGGCCAACGGAAATGAAATCGACCCCGGTTTCGGCAATGGCGCGGATGTTATCCAGATTCACCCCCCCCTGAAGCCTCCGTCCGCGCCCGCCCGGCCACCATCGTTACCGCCTGGCGCAGCACCGGCGGCGTCATATTGTC
>JADFXL010000131.1 GCA_015233585.1 Alphaproteobacteria bacterium
GGGGGCCGCCGGGCTGACCTCGTCGTCGTTCGAGATGGCGTCCAAGGGCGGGTTGGGGGTGGAGATCGACCTCGACCAGGTGCCGATGCGCGAAGACGGCATGACCGCCTACGAGATCATGCTGTCGGAAAGCCAGGAACGCATGCTGATGGTGCTCCAGCCGGGCAAGGAGGCGGTGGCCAAGGCGGTGTTCGACAAGTGGGAACTGGATTTCGCCATCATCGGCCGGCTCACCGACAGCGGCCGCATGGTGTTGAAACGCTTCGGCGCGGTGGTGGCCGACCTGCCCATCGACCCGCTGGCCCAGGCCTCGCCGGAATACGAACGGCCGTGGGTGGTGCCGGAACGGCGCCCGGTGGTCGAGGCCGGGACCGTCCCCGCCCACGAACCGGTGGCGGCGCTGCTGAAGCTGCTGGCCTGTCCCGATCTGGCGTCGAAACGCTGGATCTGGCAGCAATACGACCACATGGTAATGGGCGACACCGTGCAGCGCCCCGGCGGCGATGCCGCGGTGGTGCGGGTGCACGGGACCCGGAAGGCCATCGCCATCACCACCGACGTCACCCCGCGCTATTGCCTGGCCGATCCCTATGAGGGCGGGCGCCAGGCGGTGGCCGAGGCCTATCGCAACCTTACGGCGGTGGGGGCGTTGCCGCTGGCGGTGACCGACAACCTCAATTTCGGCAATCCCGAGAAGCCCGAGATCATGGGCCAGGTGGTCGAGGCCCTGCGCGGCATGGGCCAGGCCTGCCGGGAACTGGATTTCCCCGTGGTTTCCGGCAACGTCTCGCTCTACAACGAGACCCAGGGCCAGGCGATCCTGCCGACTCCGACCATCGGCGGCGTCGGGCTTCTTGCCGATGTCGGCAGCATGGTCACCCTGGCGTTCAAGGCGGCGGGCAATGCCATCGTGCTGTTGGGCGAAACCAAGGGTTGGCTCGGCGCCTCGCTGTATCTGCGCGAGTTGTGCGGCCGCGAGGACGGGGCGCCGCCGCCGGTGATGCTGCACCGCGAGCGCCGTACCGGCGAACTGGTGCGCCAATTGATCGGTGACGGTCTGGTGCAGGCCTGCCACGACGTTTCCGACGGCGGTCTGCTGGTGGCGGTGGCGGAAATGGCGATGGCCTCGGAGGGTGGCATCGGCGCCAGTCTCGACCCGCCGCCGACGGTGCCGCTGGCGGCCTGGTGCTTTGGCGAGGATCAGGGCCGCTATCTGCTGGAGGTCGGCGACGACGTGCTTGCCGTTGTGCTGGATGCCGCCATCGCCCACGATGTCGCCGCCCGCGTCATCGGCAGGACCGGCGGGAAGGTGGTCGAAGTGCGTGGCCGCAAGGTGTCCGTCGGGGAACTTCGCGATGTCCACGAAGGATGGCTGCCGGACTTCATGGCCGGCGGGGCGGGGAAGGGATAGGCGTTGGGATTCATCGCATCTTCATTCCTGGCGCGGCAGAATGGCGGCCATGGCGGATGAAACGGTCTGCGACTACACGGTGCCCGGCGAGGTCAGCGATGACGAGGCGTATGCCATCATGGTGGAGGCATTTGCCTCGAACCTGATTGTTCCCAACGAGCGTTTACCGGTACTGCGGCTTTTCACCGGCGAAACCGATCTGGTTTTCGCCGTCACCGCCGACGGCGACAGGGGAGAACCGGTCACCAACGCGGTATCGCGGGCTTCCACCTTGCGGCTGTCTCCAGAGGTTCAGCGAAAACTGACGCTGCACTTTGCCCATTGGCTGAATGCCAACTGATACCATTGCCGGAAAATTCCGACCTGCGGTCGCAATTTTCGGGCCCTCGCCGGGCGCTCGCCTCCGCTCGCTTGGCCTTGGTATGATTTGTAACCGCAATTATTAAGCGGCTTGAGTCGGCGATCTTGATTCGATCAATTTCATCACTCCGGCTTGGCTCCCAACCACGGAGATCGGGAAGTCCTTGGTTGCCGGTTTCTCGGGGGAGAATTCGATCAGTTCGAAGGCTGAATTCTCTTTTTCCCGGATGCGCTCGACGTTATTCCACGCTGCGGACAGCTTCCGCCCCAATTCTGAATTGATTTTCCCACATCCGCTCATAACCGTGAATATTTCTTGAATAGCGGATAACCTCAATGAGAGTGATGCCGATAATCCAAGCACAATAGCCGCATCATTGGCGCATATTGTGATGTCGGCGGCAATCATCTCTAAGCGATTCCAAGCGGTTTCCAGAATTATATCGAAAAACAATTCCTTTACATAATTGATCCTTTCCCGCAATTCGATGTCTTCTTCCTTGTCGTCACCGGCAGAACTGGTGAGTGCAAGAAGATTCACCAGCCGTTGTGCGGCGTCTATTAATTGTGTGCGCCAGTAGTTCCTGGTGCTGGCGGTATCGGCCGCATTGAGACACGACCTTAGGCGATCGATGTTTATGGCGACTTCGCTGATTCCCTTGACAATCGTTGACTTCCTGCCAGAGGCAAGAGTGCCTAATGACGGCATATTTTCCGACAAGCCGGGATTATGTTGTTCTGTGCGGATATCAGCCGTAGCCGACATATCGGGTGGGGTTTTTTGAACGGCCTGCGGCTTCAATGCACGAGTGGCGTGTTTCAACATGGTGCGGGTCGTGATTGGCAGCGTCGTTACCGTGTTGGCTCCGGCATTTACAATCAACGACAAGCATTCTGCGTCGAGTTCTCCGACGACGCAGATGACCGGGACGGTGGCGGCCCAGCCTACGCCATTGTTTCTGAGGCTGCGAACGGTGTTCAGGTGCCATTCGTTCTCGGTATTTCCGCAGATTACGATATCGATCCTTGCCTCGGAAATACGCGCAATCGCTTCCTCGGCGTCCGATGCCATCAATAGATCCCTCAGCCCCAGATTGCGTAGGGCTGTGACGATCATTCCGCAGAAGATATGGTTGGATGCGACGACCAGACAATACTTGGTTTGCAGGTATTGGTGGGGCATAGCGTAGTCCTCCCATATGTATCGTTATCCTTGCGCCTCCAATGCGAGAATGCCCAGCGGTCTTGTATCGACATGAATGTCGGAAATCCATTTTACATACAGCTTGTCCTCGTCAAGAACATGCTGGCGCAACCAATCCTGTACGATTTCGGCGAGGCCGTCCGCTGCGGACAATGTCCCTGACTTGTACACTTCGGCGATGGCTTTGACGCGGGCACGAAATTGCCCGTGCTTCAAGGTATGGGCGGCCAACTGCGGATATTTTGCAGCCTTCATCGCCTTTTCCTCCCGCAGGAAATGGCCGCCGACATATTCCTCCAACATATGGATCGCACTGAGAATGACCAACTGGTTGTGATGTTTCTGAGATTCGAAAAGCAGGCGGGTCAGCACCAGGAAGGACTGGTGATCGGCATCCAGGATGCTGTTGCCGACAGACATCTCGTCCGACCATTCGGGCGGATTGAGCACCATGTCGACGTCTTTGCGTTGCGGCTGCTCTTGAAGCGGCGTCGGCGCGGTCTGATGGGGGCTATTGGGGACGGAAAGCACCGCTGACGGTGTTGCCGTTGAAGATGTCTGGCTCATGTACCATCCCTCCCGGTTGATCACTCTGCCAGTTTTAAAGTTTAGTAAATGATTGTTTGGTTTTGGTTTGGGGGAGGGCCCGCCAGTTTAGCGGCCGATAGAGAATCGCCTGGAAATTCTGCGGGCCAGATCGCGGTCGCAGCCGGCGATATGCTGGGCAAGCCAGGTGCTCAGCAGGTCGATCAATTCATCTACGGCAATCCCGGTGCATGCGTCGAGATCGGCGGTGAGTGCGTCCAGCTTTCTTCGCATCAGGTCGTGCTGTGCCCTGTGATCGGGAAGCTTCGGGTAGCGGATCTGCTGCATCACGGTTTCTTCGCTGTCGAAATGAGCACGCATGACTGCGATAAGTTCGCCGACCATGGAAGGCGCTGCGAAGTTGGAGGATGCGCCGAGGCTGTTGTCATGCAGATCGTTGAGCAGTTCAACGAATCGACGATGGTCGTCGTCCATGAACGACCAGCCGGTCTTCAGCTTTTCACCCCATTCCACCAGCATGGCCGAGCCCATTCGAGGTTTCCCCCGCCGGAGTCTAGGCGTCGAATGTTTGGATATTATTTGTGCCCTGGCCCGGCGTCTCTCTGGCGGGATGGTAGATATAACCGATGCCGCGAACGGTATCGATGCTGTCGGCGGCGATGCCGGCATTCTTCAGCTTGGCCCGCAACTGGCAGACATGATAATCGACGCTGCGGGCTCCAACGTCGTCATTGGCGCCAATGCGGTCAAGGAGGGTGGTTCGGCTGACGGCCCGGCCGGGCTTTTCCACGATCGCCGCCAGGATTGCGAATTCGATGACCGTCAGATGGAGAATACGACCATCGTTCCACCGCAGGCCCGATTGGTCAGGGTCGAGGACGGCATCAAGGAAGGCGAGAATCGGTTCCTCCGCCACCGGCTTTTCCACGACACTGAGGCGGCGAAGAATGCTGCGGATGCGGGCAACCAGTTCGTCGTTCATAAAGGGCTTGACGACGTAATCATCGGCCCCGCTGTCCAGGCCTTTGACCCGATCGGCGGGTGCGGATTGGCCGGTCAATATCAGCAGCCCCGTTCCGGGATAGCGCTTGCTGATCCAGGATCCCAGGCTCAACCCGTCCTCGCCGGGAAGGCCGAGATCAAGCACCACCAGATTGGGTTTGAGGCCGCCGATGATCTGTCTGGCGTCGGCCGCGGTGGCGACGACGGTGGTGGCGAAGCCTGCCGCCGTCAGCACCCGTGACAGCAGCAGCCGTACTTGGCGTTCATCTTCAACGACCAGGATGACGGGTTCATCCGCTATTGCCATGGATCCCCCAGACTGAACGTCCAGTATGGTAGTCTCATCGGCAAGAAAAATACATAGAGCCCCTGTACTAAGGTCATGCCCCTATTTTCAGAATCGTTGTAAGCGCTTCTCCGTCAATGGGTTTCGGGATGAAGGAGGAGATGCCCGCCCGTTCCAGCGCATCGCTCGCCGGTGCCTCCTGCCCACTCATCAGGATGATGGGGATCTGCGGCTGCAAGGCGTGGATCGAGGCCGCCAGTTCGAGACCGCTCATTTCCGGCATGCCCTGGTCGGTGATGACCAGTCCGAACGAACCGCCGGCCGCGACGTGCTCCAGGGCCTCGCGGGCCGAAGCCGAGGTGACAATGTCCCAGCCCTCGCGCCGGAAGACGCGACTGAGCAGGGTGACGATGGCGATCTCGTCGTCGACGACAAGGACACGGCGGCTCGTCGCCTTGGTCAGTGGCGGGGGAGGGGGATCGGGAGTCTCGGCCACCACCTGTTGCGCGCCGTCAGGCCTGCATTCGGGCAGCACAATGATAAAGCGCGTGCCATCCCCGCCCGATTCGACCGCAATGGTGCCCCCCATATCGTCGACGATGCCCTTGACCACCGACAGGCCCAATCCACTGCCTTTGCCGGTTCCCTTGGTGGTGAAAAAGGGATCGAAGATGCGCTCTCGTACCGAGTCATTGATGCCTTCGCCGCTGTCGGCCACCTCCAGCCGGATCATGCGTTCGGCAGGGGTGATGGAAATGACGATGGTTCCGCTGGCGTCGCCGATGGCGTCAGCGCTATTCAGGCAGAGATTGAGAAGGATCTGGTGGATGTTGGCCGGTGCCGCCAGGACGAACGCCTCCGGCATGGCGGCATTGATCGAAATATCGATAGAGGATGGAATGCCGACGCGGATCAGCGAATGGACTTCCCGTGCCAGGCCAACGATGTCCACCGGGGACTTGTCAATATTGATGTTGCGGCTATAGGTAAGGATCTGTTGCACAAGGTCCTTGGCACGGCTGGCTGCCCGTTTGATCTCGTCGATGTCCTCGGCGAGCAGACCGGGATTCCCGGAATCCCCGATCACCAGTTGGGCAAAGCCGAGAATGCCGGTGAGGATGTTGTTGAAATCGTGAGCGATGCCGCCGGCAAATGTCCCCAACGCCTCCATCTTCTGGGCTTGATGCAGTTGGCGCTCCATTTCCTGCCGCCGCTGCCGGTCGCGCATGGCCGATACCCCGTAGGCGATATCGTTGGCGAGGTCCTGGAACAGCGCCGTCTCGTCGGCGGTAAAGCCGCCGGTATCGGCAGAATAGATGGCCAGGCAGGCGAACACCTCGGAGTCGGTCTTCAGCGGCAACGCGATACACGACCGATAGCCGCGCTTCAGGGCGGTTTCCCGCCACAGCGCCATCGCGGCATTGTCGTCGGTATCGTCGTTGATCTGGGGAAGGCCCGTCCGGATCGCCGTTCCGACCGGCCCCCAGCCATGCGGTTTGTCGGCCCAAGAGATGGTGCAGACGGTGAGATAGCCATCCTCGAATCCGCCATGGGCCACAGGTCGGACGGTGCGGGCATCGTCAGTTTCGGGCACGCCGATCCAAGCCATGCGATACCCACCGGTCTCGACGATCACCTCGCACATGCGCAGGTACAGATCGGCCTCGTTCGATGCCCGCACCAAAGCCTCGTTGCCGTGGCTCAACGTCCTCAGCACCCGATTGATTCGCTGGTAGGCGATTTCGCGGACCTTGCGTTTGGTGATGTCGTCGAATACGGCGATAAAGTGATCGGGCTTCGGACAGTAGGCCGAAATATGGAACCATTTCCCCAGGGATTGGAAATAGGTCTCGAAGGTCGCGGGATTGCCGCCGCGGGCGACGCGGCCATAGATGTCGAAGATGTGGGGATCGCTGGCGTGGATGCCCGGAATGATTTCGCTCACCCGCTTGCCGACGACGTTGTGCAGCGTGGTATGGGTCTCGAAAGCGGTGTTGACGCTCAGATAGATGAAGTCGGGAGGCAGCCCCTCTTCATACAGCATTTTGCAATAAGCAAAGCCGTTGAGCATGTTCTCGAACAACGATCGGTACAATTCTTCGCTGGCGCGCAATTCCGCGTCGGCCTGTTTGCGCTGATCAATGCTTTCAATTACTGAGACAAAATATTTTGGTCTCCCATCAGAATGGCGGACAAGGGCCACCGTCACATTGGCCCAGACCGTTGAACCGTCCTTGCGGATGTAGCGCTTTTCCATCGCGTAGTTTGCGACTGTGCCATCGAACAGATTCTGTTGGAGTCCAAGATTCACTTTCAGGTCGTCATGGAATGTTATCTGCTGGAAGGTTCGGGACAGCAATTCGTCGTTGCTGTAGCCAGTTATCTCGGAAAGTTTACCGTTAGCAGCAATCAGGCGCCCTTCCGGAGAAATCACAGCCATGCCAACGGCCGCCATTTCGAATATCGCCCTGAAGCGTTCCTCGTTCGCTTGCACCGCTTCGTTCAAGGAATCTATCTGCCGGCTAATCCCCCGCGCTAAGAATCGGATAAGCCATGACGAAACCAACAGGATGAAAGCCAATTTCAAGCAGGCGGCAATAGCAGGATTCAGAATTAGCAGGCTGTCTCCAAATACAATACCCAGCCATCCCGCTGCCAATAGCAATGATAATATCGCTGGTAGAAAGGCACGATTGAAACGAGCCTGTGTTGTCTCCCCGATAAACAGACGAATTACGAACCTCATCCATCCCCTCATTTTTTCAGACCACAGCGAAAGTGTCTGAGAAAGCCTTGTGTTCCAGCATGAGCTTGGAGAACATTTTCATCAGCGGCCGCAGTCGGACGGCTGGCATGGTTGGAATGAG
>JADFXL010000132.1 GCA_015233585.1 Alphaproteobacteria bacterium
AGAAGGCCGCGCCGGTGGGATTGGCCCACCCGCCAATCGGGGTGGCGTAGTGTCGGGCGACGATGTTCCAGCCGGCACCGTTGCTGATCACGCTGACCACATCGCCGTAGGCGCGCAGGACCACGGCGCCGTTGTCAGGACCGGAGCCGGCCGGCATGGTCACGGTTAAGGGGTTGGCGGAATTGTCGGTCTTCTTCACGATGCCGAGTCGGCCGGGGCAGTCGCCGGGCAGCGGCAGGATCACCTGCACCGCGCCGGTCCACGAGCTGACCAGCCACAGCGGCGCGATGGTAAAATCCGGTGTCACCGTGCTCTGGCCCTCGACGAAGCGGGTGGCATAGGTGAGGCCCTCGACGGTCAGATCAGTCACAGTCGTGCATTTCAGGAGCGTGGTCGTTGGGAAGCCGGCGGCGAAGGCCATGTAGTCGCGGTGGCCGGTCGTGTCCCAGACGGGAGCCCCGCCAGTAGCCGAGAACAGGCCGATGATGGTGGTGTTGGTCGAGCCGTTGTCGATGCGGATGCCGGGCACGGCGCCCGAGCATTCGTCGTAGAAGTTTAAGATTCGCGTTTCACTCGTCATAGCGCCTAGTCTAAAACATGCCTCTGCTGAAGCATGCAGATTGGCCTCGCAGTCGATAAAAGAGTTATTGTAACGCCCGGTCGACAAAAAGAACCCGCAGCCGGTCATCGGGGCCGACAACGAATACACTCGGACATCGTAAAACTTATTGGCATTCGGTGTGTCCCCTGTAGATTCTACAGTTAGAAGAACGCCATGTAGACGCGGCCGGGCGATCAAGACTCTGGAGATATTGTTCCAGTAGCAGGGCTTTTGGGGATCGTCGTAACCGTCAAGGGTGATGCCGATGACGCAATCCCAGATGGTCAGATTTTCCAGCACGTTTTTCACACACGGCCCTTGACGACCAGAAAGCTTCACGGCCGAAGCGCCGCCGACGATCTTGAGATCGCGGACACAGCAGGAGCCATCCTGAATCTCAATGGCATCGAACTCGGAGGGATAGGCCGGCAGGGCGTTGGCATCCCAGGGTTCTTCGCGGGCCTGGATGATCGAAGCGTCGCCGACGCCGAACAGCGACTGGCCATACCCCAGCACGATCGGCGACGCGATGCGCCAGACGCCCGGCGGCACGAATACGGCCTTATGATCGGCCAGCGCGGCGGCAAAGGCGGGCGCGCAGTCCACGATCCCGCCTTCGATGGCGCCGTAATCCACCGCCGTGGCCACCTCGCGGGAGGCCAGATAACGCCGGAGGTCAAGTTTGGAGACGGCGGTGCCGGCCGCCAGAATATCATCGATGCGGGCCATGGCTCAAAACTCCGCAGTTGCGAGGACAGTTCCCCCCGCGCCGCGCTGGATCAGCACGGTGCCCGAGGTGAGACCAGAGAAGAAGCCGCAAGAGATGCGGCCATTGTCGGCGGTACGCTCGTGAATTGTGGTAATGGAAGCTTGCGACTGGGTAAAGTCGCTGGTTATAGCATCAGTAAAAGCGAGTGGTAACGTCGCTTCATAGCCCGGCACTGTCCTCATGTCCGGGTGAGACACCGGGATTTGCATGTTGGTTCCGCTGTTGGCCTTGCCGATCAGGCCGGTGCAGGCGCGCAGGTAGCGCGAGACCAGTTGCACCTCGGCCGCCATCGGCCGGCGCTCGAAGGCGGTCTTGACGTTGCCCGGCTCCAGTTGCAGGTCACCCAGGTAGTACCAATGGTTGGACACCGCCCCGCACGCAGCCTTGATCAGCACCTCCAGGCCGTTCGAGCAGTCGGTCATGTCGGCAATCGCCAGCAAAAGATCGGCGTTGCTGGCGTTGGCCACTGAGACGGTGCCGGTGGCAATCTGGGTGACGGCCGAGAAGTCGTCCGCCGCGTTGGGTTTGTTGATCGTCAGCGTGTAGGAGATTGCCGCCCCTGTGTCGTGGTAGGTCCGCGCCGACAGCACCGCGGCGGCACTCCGGAAGCGCACGGCATCGCGCGCCTCGATGCGGTGCCTCCACCAGACCGCGCCACCCGACCCGAGAGTCGCCCCCTGCACCAGACAGGCATAGCCGGTGGTGGTCAGGGAAGTCACGCCGGTCGCCTGCTTGATCGTGCCCGCGGTCGGACTGCCATCGGCACGCACGGCGAGCAGGTCGACCTGAGCGTACTGCCACCCGCCGGACAGGCTCTTCGCGGCCCGGTGGCTGACCCGGCAGCAGCCATTTATCGCTGAGTTGCGAAAGCCGGCAGTCGAAAGCTTGCCGTCCAGCGCCGCCTGCAACCCGGTGACATCGGCGATGACATGAGTATGAGGACCGGGGGTCTGGGCGCTCAGCCGGGAATCGTCGGCCCGGACCAGTTGCGTGGCGCTGCTGACTCCGGAGGCCGCCACCGGCAGGCGCGCGAGATCGACGGTACCGCTCGCCAGCGCCGAAGCGTCATGGCTATGGGAACTGGCGGCCTTGCCGTCCAGGGCCGTTTGCAGGCCGCTGGTATCGGCGATGGCGTGGCTGTGGCTGACAGCAGCCTTGCCGTCGAGCGCCGCCTGCAGGCCGTCGACCGAGACGATCGGCTGGACGCCGGTGTGGCCGGCGCGGTCGCGGAACTGGCCGACGGTGGCACGCTGGCCGCTGCCGGCATGGACCAGCGGCACCAGATCGGCATTGTCGAGCGTGGTCGCCGCTGGCAAATCACTGAGACGAACAAAGGATTCGGAGGGCATCGGGCTACTCCAGCAGCAAGGCGTAGGACGGCGTGCCGGGAAGGGTCAGGGCGGCGGGCGCCGAAAACGGACTGCGGTTGCCGTGACGATCAACGGCGCGCACCCACCAGGTGCGTGAGGCCCCCGCCGGCAACCCGGTGCGTTGCCAGTCGGCCTGCCAGGTCTCGGTCAGGCGGGCGGCGGTACCGGCCGGGTCCCCGGTAAAGGAGGACGCTTCCCAAACCTCGAAATGGTCAAAATCGCTTTCCGCCAGCTGGCTCCAGGTCAGCAAGACGGTCGAGCCGGACGCGGTGGCGGTCAGGCCGGTGGGCATCGCCGGGGGAATGTCGGCGTTGGCCGGCAGGCTCAGCGCCGGGGCGGCTTCGGTCACGGTCAGGTCGCCGACCGCGAACTCGTAGATGTCGGGGTCGTCCTCGACCAGGGTCAGGTCGACGCCCATGGTGTCGGCCATCTTCCACGAGCTGACCACCATCGGCTGCTCGACCAGCCCGAAGCGCGGCAGGCTGACCGCCACAGTCTGGCCGGCAGCAAAGCGCAACCCGGCGAGGTTGGCCGGAAACTCGACCGACAGCTGCCGGCGGTTGGCTTCGAGCACGATGCGGGCGATCCTTTGGGCCATGTACGGGGAATTGGTGAACGGGAGATCGAGGCTGCGCGCGACTTCGAGACCGCCATCCTCGGTCTGATAGCCGGCGACGGTGACGGGCGGGTAGTCGGTGGGCTGGCCATCGGAGGCGGCCGACAGAAACGAGCCGCGTACCGTGTTGATCAGTTCGCGCCGCGAGCGCCGGGGCCGCACCGTGACCGGATCGCGCAGATCGGCCTCACCCGCTTCGGCCAGCGGCGGCAGCCAGGCGCCAGCATAGAGCCGCCAGGTGCCGGCGGTGTAGGTCAGCCGGCCGGCACAGGCGGTCAGCAGTTTCGGGACCGTGTCGACGGGGGCCTGATTGAGATCGATCACGCCGTTGGCGGTGTAGCGCGGTTCCTGACCGTCCGGCCGCTCGACCGCCTCGTCGCAGATATTGGCTGCCGCAATAAAACTGGAGAGGTCGATTTCGTCCAGACTGCAGTTAAGCCCGAACGGCGCCCGCAGATAATCGAGGATGGCCAGCGCGGCATTGTCCGACCACGCGGTGGTGCCGGTGCGCGGGTCATAGAGCCTGCGGCCCCGGACCCAGGCCGAGACGTTGGGCAGGCCGCCCGGAAAGGCGGTGTCGTCCCGGCGCAATTGCAAATGCAGATAGGCCCGTCCCTGCAAACGATGGGCGTTGGTCCACTCGCCGTTGGTGTTGGCCACCAGCACGGCATCGGCGTTCTGGTCGGGACTGCCCAGATGCTTCCAGACATTGGCGTAGACCGTGCCGGCGCGGGCATAGGGCGCCGAGGTCGCGGCGCCGTCACCATCCAGGCTCACCCCCGTGTTGTCGAAATAGACATCGCCGACACTGTCCACCTCATGGGCGGCCAGCACCACGACCAGATGCAGGAGGTCCAGCTTCGACGAGCCGGACGGTGCCCGCAAATGGGTGTAGACCAGCGGCCCGCCGGTGCGCACCGCGCCATAGACGATGCGATGGGCGGTGATCGGTTGCCGGACCATGCGGGACGGTGGGGTCACGGAGGTGGCGGTGGTCATCGGGACCGGCGGCGCGATCGGCGCCGGGGCGGGTGCCGGCGCCGAGGACTTCGAGGTCAGGCTGCTGGAGATGCCGATGGTGACGGCACCGCCCAGCAGGGCGCCCATGATGCCGCCGCCGACCATCTCGGCGACAGCGGCTCCGGCGGCGAGCGCGATCACAGGGGGCATCGGGCAATCCTCCAGGCGGCGATGATCGAGGTCAGCGGCCGGGCGACCAAGCCCGATGGTCCGGGGGCGGCGACTGCAGCGCCGGCACAGAGTCCGAGCGCCGGACCGGCCGGGGTATTGATCGCCACCACGTCGCCGCAGCGGGCGGAGAGCGGCACCTCAAGCGGCGGTCCCAGCAGGACGCGGGTGGCGGTGACCAGCTCGGCGCTGCCGGTGGTGGCCACCATCAGGCGCCGCGCCGCGCGGCAACCGGCATAGCGGCCGACGGTGGCGGCGACCGGATCGCGGCCGGTGACCAGCGCCACCCAACCGGCGGCAAAGCGCACGCAGTCGGCCTCGCCCCAGACGAACGGCCGGTGGCGCCAGAAGCGCAGGTAGCGGTCGAGCAGACGGGGATTCATGCGCTGCCGCCCCAGGGAATGGTCATGGTCTGCAGCGCCGGCACGAATTCCAGACCGCGGTCGCCAGGGTATTCGGCCTCCTGATCGGCATCCGTGTAGTTTCGAATTCTGAGGCGTTCGAGGTCGCGCAGCCGGTTCTCGGCCAGCAACGTGATGGTGGCGGTCGGGCCGCCGTCGCGGATGTCGACGGTATCCATCAACCCGCGGAAAATCAAAACGGGGTCCGGGATCACCGCCCAGTCCTCGTCCATGAAGCCGAGCCAGAGTTTCACCGGGCGGGACTGCAAGGGCTCGGTCATGACGTGGATCAGCAGGTCGGTGGGCACGCCGGACAGCTCGAAGCTGGCCCCGGCGGCGCGAATCTCTAAAGTCTCCTCGACGGACGAGACCTGGCCGAGGGTGCCGACCCCGAGCCAGTCCTGGCCGTTCCAGGCGAGCGTGCCCAGCCCCGACCAGACTCGCGAGGGGCCGGAGGTGAAGCCGAGTTCGACCAGCAACACCGGCCGGGCCACGGTCTTAAAGGTTTCGGCCTCTGCGGCTCCTGACAGGCGTCCGGTCATGGCGACACCTCGACGAAGGACAAACGATAGCGGGCGCGGTCGACCGGGGTGGTTGTGGGCGAGCAAGAGGTTTGATAAAAGGTCGGCGGGCGGATCGCGTAAAATCAATGGGTTAGGGTGGGCGCGTTGCAGGAGGTTTGATGCAGGGGACTGGAGCGGCGGAACATCGTGAGAACGTAGCTCGTGGCAGCGTTTCGGGAAAACGCCGTTTCAATGCTGTTTCATCAATTGGTTAGAGCCGATTTGGGCTATAGCGACGATGCACAGTTTCCTGCCAAAGTCGGACGTTGAGCGTCCGACTTTCGGCTAACGTCCGACTTTGATGACCGCATTCGACCACCCCACTATCCGTGGGCATTGGATGGCGGCTCATCCCCTTGTGTTGGATTCCGGGATGGCTGTAGCCCCCGGTTCGTTTCCACCGAGTTCAATGCCTTTTGGGTGACTTTCCCCTGATGCTTGCTTCTCAATTGCGTCGATAAACTTACGGCGCCTAGGAAATAATTGAGAGTCATTTATTAAGTTCATGGCGCCTTCGAGAAATATTGCTGCTGTTTGGTTCGCGATACGGTCCTCATCAGATTGCGGATCTTTGATAAGTCCTGCACGGATCAACGCATCAACAAGGTCATGGTGAGGCAGAAATAGCCCATCATGAAGAACCCAATCGGCACTTATGCTTAGGCGTCGGCAGAGTTTTCCCAGCACCTCAATTGGCATACTATGCCGCTTGGCAAGATAATTTTGCAGGGTTCGATACGGGATATCCGTGTCGTTCGATAGCGATCGTATCGAGCAACAGCGAGCCGCCATAGCCAACTTGAGGCGATCGATTGAACCGCTTTCGGTGCCTTTACCGCTTGACATAGACCGACTCCGGTGCATTATGGTTCCTCATGAACCGAGACCATACCATATCCCAGGCGTCCAGCCAACCCGCCCTTTCTCTGCCACCTTCCACAAATCCGGAAGGAGGGACATGGCAAGATGTCTATTTGGGCGTTCGAGCCAATTTCATTAAGAATGGAACTTCTCTGGCAAGATGGTGTAAAGAACACCGCGTTTGCAGACAGTATGCCGAGAAAGCACTTAAGGGACACAGAACAGGCATCTCTGCCTTGATTTTGCGAGATCGTATTGTTTCAGCATCCCTATCAATAAGCAGGGAGGATGGAGCGTGAATATTCTACCAAAATCACTAGCGTCATTACCATTTGGAAGCGATGAATTGTTTCCATCTACAGAGCGTAGGGTTCGTTCATTCTTGTTTACCAAGAAAATACCAACTCAAAGGATATCAACCCGTGGCGGCTGGCGCATCATCGTGAGCCTCCACGACCTTCCCCCTGAAACCCAAACTGCCTACCTGCAACGCCGCGTCCGTGTCGACACTGCCGAAGCCAATCCGGCGCTGTGGGATGCCTTCCAGCGGTCCCCGGCGGGCAACCAGAACGAGGCTTTACGTCGTCACCCTATTATGATGGCGCTCTCGGCGAAGATCGAGGCGGGCGCCACGCTGGCGGCTGCGCGGACGGAGACGTTCAGGGAAACCGGTATCGACCCCCAGTCGCTCCAGCGCTGGTATTCTCGAGTCGACGGCAAGCCGAAGGCCGACTGGCTCCCGCTCCTAAAACCCGACTGGAAGCAGGGCGTCCAGGAGACACCAGTCCATGAAGATGTGTGGCGCTTCTATGCCGGCTGGCTCGGACGGCCGGAGAAGCCAAAATTCAAAGTTGCCTACCGCAAGACCAAGGAAGCCGCTGAATGTAACGGGTGGGTTCTGCCGTCTTCCGCGACTATGCGGCGACGGTGGCAAGCTCTTGATGAGCGACTCAAGGTCAAGTGGCGCGAGGGCACTGAGGCTCTGGACCCGCTCTATCCCTATCAGGAGCGCGCCCGCGAACAGCTGCACGCCATGGAAGGCACGAATACCGACAGCAGAATTTTAGACCTTAATGTCATCTGGCCTGACGGCAAACAGGGACGCTGTGCCGTCGTAGCCCTCATGGTCGATGATTATTCCGGCTATCCGCTCGCCTACCGGTTCGATCGCACTGAGAATGGCGACCAGTATCGCCTTTTGACGGCGGAGGTGTTTGAAAACTACGGCGTTCCCACACGGATGACGTTTGACAACACCATGGCCGCAGCCAACAAGATATTGAGCGGTGGCACAAAGCACAGATTT
>JADFXL010000133.1 GCA_015233585.1 Alphaproteobacteria bacterium
CATTGCCGGTGATGGGGAAGAAATGAACCAGCAAAAGCCCACCTATATTCATGCCGTGGTGCTGGGAGCCTTTTCCCTGGCGTTTGGAGCCTTGGTGGCAACCACCGATGTCTTCACCCACGAGGAAGTCAAGTTGCGTGCGATCGAAGACACGCAGAATTCTTTGGGACAAGTCATTCCCGTCAGCTTCCATGACAATGATCTGGTGCGGGATGCGATCAAGATAAAGAACGATGCAGGCCAGGACGTGACCGTCTATCGTTCGACCAAGGCGGGTAAGCTGACGGCGGTTGCCTATGAAATCAAGGGCAGCGGTTATGGCGGCGAGATTCGCCTGATGCTGGGCCTTGACGCCGAAGGCAAGATTCTGGGGGTGCGGGCAACCGCATTCAAGGAAACCCCCGGCCTTGGCGACAAGATCGACACCGAAAAGTCCGACTGGATCACCCGTTTCACCGGCCTGTCGCTGGGGCATCCGCCCAAAGACAAGTGGAAGGTCAAAAAGGATGGTGGCCAGTTCGACCAGTTTTCCGGGGCCACTATCACGCCGCGCGCTGTCGTCGGCGCCATTCGTGGCGGACTTGAGTTCTTCGCCGCCCATAAAGCACAAATGTTGGAGAAAAGCTGATGACCGCCAGCTATCGGGTAATCGTCCGCGACGGCCTGTGGGATAACAACGGCGTTCTGTGCCAGATGCTGGGCATGTGTCCCAGCATGGCCATGACGACCAGCGCGACCAATGGCTTGGGCATGGGGCTGGCGACGGCGGTGGTGATGGCGACCTCCAACCTGTTGGTTGCCGCACTCAGGGGCTATATCACCAAGGAAGTGCGTATTCCGGTCTATATTCTGATCGTTGCCGCCATGGTTACCATGGTCGATCTGGCGTGCAATGCCTGGATGCACGAATTATATAAGGTTCTTGGCCTGTTCATTCCGTTGATCGTGTCCAACTGCCTGCCCCTGGGCCGGCTGGAGGTATTTGCCGCCAGGGAGCCGGTGCTGCCGTCTCTGGTCGATGGAATTTCCATGGGCATCGGCTTTACCTTGTCGCTGACGGTGATCGGCGCCGTGCGCGAGGTCATTGGTTCGGGTACCGTGTTTGCTCATGCTTCGCTTTTGCTGGGGCCTGGGTTCAAATTCCTGGAGACGACGATCTATCCGGCCGACAGTTCGGTTCTCGTGGCAATTCTGCCTCCAGGTGGCTTCATGGTTCTTGGCATGTTGCTGGCAGCCAAGCGCATTCTCGATATCCGTGCTGGCAAGGCGATTGCGATGGGCCCCGCTGGCCATTGCGTGTGAGGGGAGGACGGAACATGAAAATAGGCGTTATTTTCGCCGCCTCTGGCCGCCAGATCTGGCTCACGCCCGAGGTGCCGGATGGAACCACGGTTAAAGGCGCCATCGAACGCTCAGGCATTCTGCAACAGTGCCCGGAAATTGATCTGGAAAAGAACAAGGTCGGGATATTCGGCAAGGTCGTGGCGCTGGATTCGGTGGTCGAGGATGGCACCAGAATTGAGATCTATCGCCCTATCACCGCCGATCCCAAGAAAGTGCCAAGACGCGCAGCCGCCACTAAACCGGCGGCGGCGGCCAAACCGGCGGGGTGAGGTTTGGGGCAAGAAGGTGGGCTTCCGCCCACACCCGATCGGGGCGAGGCCCCGAACCCCTTTTTATTGTTAATAATTGAAAAATGGGGTCTGGGGCATAGTCCCAGATGGGGTTCGGGGCGATAGCTCCGAAGTGGTCACCATGCACTACACAAGGGACTGACGGGCAGGGCGCTGGCGCTCATCTCGGCGGCCAAGTCGAGCAAGCGGATAAATATCTCGCTCTCCTGTGCGCCCGCCACTGCATAAGCCTCGTTAAAAATATAGCAGGGGATGCCATTGACGCCAAGGCGGTGGGTGCGGATGCTTTCGTGATAGATGCTGGCGATGTCACTGTTACCGTCCAGAAGTTGTTCGATGGCGAGGCGGTCAAGGCCAAGTTCCACGCCCATGTTCGTCAGCACCGCCTTGTCGCCGATGTCCTTGCCTTCAATAAAGTAGGCGGACATTACCGCTTCGACCACATCGACCTCACAGCCGGCACCGATGGCGAAACGGATCAGGCGATGGGCATCAAGGGTGGCTGGGGTGTGGTCGATACTATCGGGCATGAAGGGGATGCCGACGCTGTTGCCTGCATTTCGTGTGGCGATAAACATCTTCTCGGCCCGCTTGCCGAACCTGCGATCAACGTAAAATTGCTGTTCAGGATTATCCGACGGCATATCCGGATTCAGGAGAAAGGGACGCCAGCGTAACTGTAGCTTCACCTTGGACCGTTGCTTTATGGCGGCCGTCAGACGACGCTTGCCGATAAAACACCAGGGGCAGGCGACATCGAATACGATGTCGATGGTCACGCAAGGATATGCCTGGAAAGCGAGCATCGGTGTGTACCTTGCTCTTCTTCTATCCTGGATTAACCAAGCCGGTCACGAACACGACCGATCAGCGTATCGGGCGTGTCGTCAGGGCCAAGCTCGGTGGCGCTGGTCTGCATCCAGACCTGTACCACCTCATACACATCCGGTACGGCAAAATCGGTATGGGACAGCACGCCAGCAATTCGGTTCATCACGAACTGAGCCTCGGCCAGCGGCGTGTCGGGGAGGACGATGCAGAAATTATAACCATCCAGCCGGGCGGCCAGATCCTCGGCCCGCAACAGGTTCGTGACCCATTGGCCCAATTGGCGCAGGAGATGACCAGCCGCCGTTTCGCCGAAGTTATCCAGGATACCAGCGACGCTGGGAAAGTAGAACAGGATGATCGAGACATGTCGACCGCCGGCGGTGGCCATGGTGACGCGATCGGACAGACATGCGTCCAGAAAATCCTTGTGATAAAGATGGGTGAGGGCGTCCTGGGTCGCTGGCCCCATAGTGTCCGCCAGAGCCTGGCGGATTGCCCATCGCAGGCGTTGGCGCCGAACCAGCGGAACGATGGCGGAACGCAGGATAATCGGGGCCACCGGCCGCGTAAACACCCGGCTGGCACCGTGCCGATAGGCTGTGGCTATGGCTGCCGGGTCGTCGGTATCGCCGATCAACACGACGGGAAGGTTGAAAAGGCGGGGATTATTGCGAATTTGGGTGCATAGATCCAGGAAGGGGGTAGCCTTGCCTCTGATGAAAAGGATGGCGGCATCGAAATTGCGGCCCGCCAGCATTCCTTCCACTTCGTACAGATCCCCGGAAACCACGGACAGATCGACCCGAGGATCCAGCGCACCGCGCAGAAAATCGGCTTCCTCGGGGCTGGCGAACGCCAGCAGAACCTCAGGCTCTTCCAGCGAGGGCGCGTTGACGGCATCGCGTGCGGCGGCAATGCCGAAACTTTTGGCCACATCGGCCCTCATGCGCAATTCGGTATGCATGGTGGCGACCCGCACTAATGGCCGCATACGGGCGAACAAAACCGTTTCGTCAATGGGCAACGTCATCACGTCATCAATGCCGATATCGAGGCATTTCTGTGACACTTCATCGGTTTGCTGTGCCACCAGCAGGAATAACGGTATTTTTGCCGTCGCGGGGTTGGCTCTCAGCCGGCGCGCCAGCTCCAGCCCGTCCATATCCAGGAGCGTTGGCCCGATAAGTATGATATCAGGTATGGACTGCCTTATCTCGTCCAGTACCGCAGTGCTCGTATCCACCAGGGCGCCGTGGTATCCGCCACGCAGCAGTTTTCCATGTAAGGCGGCCGCCGCGCCGTTAGGCGAGTAGGCAAGCAAAGCGTTGGCTAAACGTATCATGCGACTGATTAACCCCTTTGTGCCGGTAGTTCACGGACTCTGGACCGACAACGGCCCCATAATACAGCATGTTTTGCACTTCACAAGACACAGCCTATCGCAATACGCCACAGATTTGCGGGTATTGTCCTGGTTTTTGGTTTGTTCGAGGGGGGCGTATTTTGAAAAAGGCCTCGTCGGGAATGGTTGCGCCCCATAGAGGGCGGGCGAAGTTGGGGTGCACGCCCCGGACTAGGCAACAGCCTTCTTCAACATGGTCTGGCGTATCGAAAATGGCTACTCAAAAACGTTGACAGATTCCAGTGGGCACGAGAAAATCAAGGCGCGTGTTTCTGGATTTCGTCGATTTGTTGGTGGCAACGAAGGGTTTGATAAATGCTTCCGGAAATGATTATGGCGAAAGTCGATGCCACGACTCAGACGTCGATGCTGTACGGTATGGCCGAGAAATCGTATACACTGAACCAGATAGCGCTAACCGACAACGGCACTGGAACATGGCTCCTCCTTAGCCCGGATGGTGGATCATCTTCGTCCGCCGCCGCCAAAGCCGTTGCCCTGAAGCTTCACGGAACCCAGCAGTTGGCGCAATTGCAAGGTCTGGTTGGACATTCGGTCACGTTCGGCAAGGTGCCGTCCGTTCTTGGTGGCGCTGCGAAATGGGTCGTGTTCTATCCCAAGGCGGCGACCGCCGTGACCGGACTGGCCGCCGGTGTGGGGGCGGTCAGTGCCGGGGCTGTCCCCGTCGCGGTTAGCGGCATGAACCCCCTGTTGTTGCAGATGGATTGTTCCAGCGTTGTGGACCCGCTGGCCTGTAGCACGGGAAAGCTTTCCACGCTGACGGGCAAGACCTACACGTTACTCAAGACATCGGCGTCATCAACGGGGGTTGGCAAGCTTTTGTTTCTGGAACCGGTGTGCGACAGCGCCGTGGCGGCAAAGGACATCGTCGTCCTCAATGTTCAGAACGCCTCCAACCCGTTGACCCCGCTTCTTGGCAAGTCGTTTACCGTCGCTTCGGCTCCCGTTGCTGGCAGCAGCAGCGCCGGATCCTATATGCTCTTGCAACCGGCCACGGGTTTGGTGGGGAAGGGGACGAGCAGCACCATTCTGGTTGCCAAAGGCATGAACTCGGCCCATGTCACGGGAAGTGCGGCCGCCAAGACCCTCGTGCCCTCCATCAAGACGGTGGCCTTGCAAACGACCGGCACCGGAACGGCATCGGCCAGCACGGCGGCGATGGCTGGCGGCAAGGCTGTGGCTGCCGCCAAAGGCGCGGGTGCGGCCGGGACCATCTGGAGCGGGACTCTTGGTCTTGGTCTTGGATTGGGAACGGCCGGTCCACCCTTGCTGGCTCTGATCATTGCGGGTACGGCCTATGTGGGGTACCGGTACTGGCAGCGGAGTGTTAGTGAGTTGTAAGGATGGGCGCCCCCCAGATCAATCGCGTTTGAACCATCCAGATAGAAGTGATGGGCTGCCGCCCATACCTGCTTGGGGCCTAAGGCCCCAAACCCCATCAATTAAAGGGTTTCCAAAGGCCTTGGGCCTTTGGCGGGTGTGGGCAGAGCCCACTCTGTGACATCTCCGCACGCCCCGTTGCGTCCCAGGCTCCGACACTTTATGAATCGGACGACCAACGGGGGCACCGATGACTCAATATATCAGCGTGCGCGGCGCGCGTGAACACAATCTAAAGAATATAGACGTGGACATTCCCCGCGACCGCCTGGTGGTCATCACCGGGCTGTCGGGATCGGGGAAGTCCTCGCTGGCGTTTGACACCATCTATGCCGAGGGTCAGCGGCGTTATGTTGAGTCTCTGTCCGCCTATGCCCGTCAGTTTTTGGAACTGATGCAAAAGCCCGATGTCGACCTGATCGAAGGTTTGTCGCCCGCCATCTCCATCGAACAGAAGACCACCTCCCGCAATCCCCGTTCCACAGTGGGCACGGTCACCGAGATTTACGATTACATGCGGCTGTTGTGGGCGCGGGTCGGGGTTCCGCATTCGCCGGCCACCGGGTTGCCCATCGAAAGCCAGACCGTAAGCCAGATGGTCGACCGCATCCTGGCTCTGCCCGAGGGTACCCGTCTGTATCTGCTGGCCCCCGTGGTGCGCGGGCGCAAGGGCGAGTACCGTAAAGACCTGATCGAGTTGCACAAGAAAGGCTTCCAGCGTGTCCGAATCGACGGCACCATCCATGAGATCGACGAAGTCCCGTCGCTCAACAAAAAGGTCAAGCACGATATCGAGGTGGTGGTGGATCGTCTGGTGGTGCGCGACGGTATTCAGACGCGGCTCGCCGATTCCCTGGAGACCGCCCTGTCGCTGACCGACGGTCTGGTGTTTGCCGACTTGGCCGATGCCGGGCCAGACGACCCCGGCACCCGTCTCACGTTTTCCACCAAGTTCGCCTGTCCGGTTTCGGGTTTCACCATCGACGAGATCGAGCCGCGTCTGTTCTCGTTCAACAACCCCTTTGGCGCCTGCCCGACCTGCGACGGCCTGGGCGTCAAACTTCGTTTCGATCCTGAAATAATCATTCCCGATGACTCATTGTCTCTGGCCGAAGGGGCTGTCGCGCCCTGGGCCAGCGCGACCGGACATATCTATCAACAGACCCTGGAATGCCTGTGCACGCACTATGGCCAGAACACCACGACCCCGTTCCGCGAGTTGCCGGCCGCCTTCCGCGAGGTCGTGCTGAACGGCTCCGGCGATCACCTCGTGCCTATGGTGTTTGAGGACGGCGCGCGGCGGTTTTCCACGGAACGGCCCTTCGAGGGTGTCATTCCCAACATCGCCCGGCGCTGGCGTGAGACCGAATCGTCGTGGATGCGCGAGGAACTGGAACGGTTTCAAAGTTCCGCGCCTTGTGACGACTGCCACGGCGAGCGCCTCAAGACCGCCGCCCTCGCCGTCAAGATCGGCGGGCTGCATATAAGCCAAGCCACAAAAATGTCCATCACCGAGGCTCATGACTGGTTCGCCGTGCTGGGCCAGCACCTCACTCCCAAACAACAGGAGATCGCCCGGCGCATCCTGCGCGAGATCAACGACCGGCTGGGATTCCTGGTTAACGTCGGGCTTGGTTATCTGACCCTGGCCAGGGCCTCGGGCAGCCTGTCGGGCGGCGAGAGCCAGCGTATCCGGCTGGCCTCGCAGATCGGCTCAGGCCTTACCGGCGTGCTCTATGTTCTGGACGAACCTTCCATCGGTCTGCATCAGCGCGACAACGACCGCCTGTTGGCCACGCTGAAGCGGCTGCGCGATATTGGCAATACGGTGATCGTGGTCGAGCACGACGAGGACGCAATCCGCGCCGCAGATCACCTGATCGACATGGGGCCGGGGGCCGGAATTCACGGCGGCGAGGTGGTGGCCTCCGGTACGCCCGAGGAAGTCATGGCCAACCCCGCCTCGCTCACCGGCCAATACCTGACCGGCGTCAAACGTATCCCTTACCCGGAGTTCCGGCGCCCCGGCAATGGTCAGGCGCTGACCGTGGTGGGCGCGCGCGGCAACAATCTGGCCGATATCACCGTGTCGATCCCGCTCGGAACCTTCACCTGCGTCACCGGCGTTTCTGGCGGTGGCAAGTCAACCCTGGTCATCGAGACCCTGTACAAGGCCCTGGCCCGAGCGCTCCACGGCGCCCGCGAACTCCCCGCCGCCCATGACCGCATCGAGGGGATTGGCGCCATCGACAAGATCGTCGACATCAACCAGTCGCCCATCGGCCGCACGCCGCGTTCCAACCCCGCCACCTACACCGGCCTGTTCACGCCGATCCGCGACTGGTTTTCTTACCTGCCGGAAGCCAAAACGCGGGGCTACAAGCCGG
>JADFXL010000134.1 GCA_015233585.1 Alphaproteobacteria bacterium
TCGTCTGGCGGCACCGCCCTTCGGCTTGAGTCCGGCCGAGGTCGGCCTCGTGTTCCTGGTCTACCCGATCGGGGCGTCGATCGTCCCCCTGAACGGCCGCCTGTTACGGGCTCTGGGCTGTCGCGGCGCGGTGACCGCGGCCCTCGCCCTGTGCCTGGTCGGCCAACTTGCGCTTCTGGCCCCGCTTTTGGCGATCACCGCGACCGGCATCTGTATCTTTGTCACCGGCATTTTCGTAGCGCAATCCCTCGCCTTAGGCTACGTCGGCCGCACCGCGGGCCAAGGCAAGGGCGGCGCCGCCGGACTCTATGTCTGCTGCTTTTACCTCGGCGGCAGCTTGGGCTCGGTGACCCCAGGACTTATCTGGGATTCGGCCGGATGGAGCGGGTGCGTGGGTTTGGTCGCCGCGGCCCTTGCCATCGGCGCCGCGGCAGCCCGGTTCATGCGCGAATCGCGCTCGGAAATCCCTGCGCATTAAGTGCGGACAGGTCCCGAACCGCGTCCGCCCGGTTTGGGATTTGGCCCGGCGCGGCGACCACGGAAAGTCGCACCCTTAGCTCACAAACTTTTTGACAAACCGCAGGTCACTGAGCGCATACTGAAATCGGCTACAGAGCAGCTATCGACAAATAACCGGGCCAGATTTTGGGGCCGGCCCGGGAGGTTCCAATTTGAGGGCGACAGAAAGTTACTCCTCCCCTCTTGTTTGCATGTTAGGGTGGAGACCTCCTGCGGAGGTTTTGCCTTAATGAATTCTTTTCGTCATATATCGAAGCATGGCTCAATCGGTTCGCATGTACAGATGTCCACGTCGATCGAATTAAGGACGGGCAATCCTGTAATCGCCATGCAAAGAATGGTTGCTTATCTGAAGCCGCTATCCTATCGTGCCGACAGCTTGTGCTGGGCTGATGTCGTAGCATGGTTAACGAGGTGACGCTTGACCGGCTGGAGTAGAGGCAAAGGGTTGGCAACGAAAGCGAGAGCGCGGTCAACTGAGCGAACTTGCTATCGTTGCCCACGCGGGTGGACGTCTGCAATGGCAGTAAAGTGCGGCACTTCTTCTGCAGAAGCACGGATAGCTGGGACCCTTCGCGCCCGCAAAGCGTGTGAATGCTCTGTGCGCGCTATCGTCATGAGTCCACGGTTTCGCGGTCGGAGCCACCCGGGCTGCGCCTGGGGTTGGGGACAAAGCGACGGCGGCATCAGCTTGGGCCCACGGCTTTCCCATGGATCAACCGTTTCCTAACAAGGCGAATAACATGAAACGTGTCTTATCCGTATTCCTGCCCGCCATGATGCTTCTTATCTCTGGGCCCGTCTTTGCCGAACAAGTCTTGAAAGCAGGGCATGTTCTTGCTCCCGGGTCCCAATTCGGTGCTGCGATCACGGCCATGAACGAGGTTCTCCAGAAAGAACTCGGCGGGAAGATTCGCATTCAGGAGTATCCGGCCAGTGCTCTCGGCGCGGGCGGGGCGATGCTTAAGAACGTCGAGTTGGGCACCCAGGATATCCTGATCTCCTCGGCCGGTGGGGCGCTCGGGGATTTCAACCCGCCCGTCGGCATCCTGGACTTGATGCTGCTGTTCCGGGATAACGCCCACGCCTATGCGGTACTGGATGGCCCCATCGGCAAAGAGCTCCTGGACACGTTCAAGGACAAGGGCATGGTTGGTTTGGCCTGGGCCGAGAACGGCTTCCGCCACCTGACCAACAGCAAGCACCCGATCCGCGTTCCGGACGACCTCAAGGGGATCAAAATTCGGCTTTCCGAAAGTACAATCTACAAGGACGCCTTCAAAACTCTTGGAGCCGAACCGTTTTCTCTGCCATTTGCCCAGGTTTATCAGGCCCTGCAAAGCGGGCAGGCGGATGCGCAGGAAAATCCCATTACCACTATCGTCAGTGCCAAGCTTCAGGACGTGCAGAAGTTCTTCACCTTTAGCAACCATACTTATGCACCGGCGGCAATTCTCATCAATAAGGAAATCTTCGAAGAGTTCGACCCCGCGACCCAGGCGGCGCTTCGGAAAGCGGCCGTAGCCGGTGCCGTAGCGTCACGAGAGTTCGTCCGGAAATCGGATGAGGCGGGGCTTGCCAAACTCAAAGAGAGCGGAGTTGCCATCAATACCGACTTCGATCGGGCTGCCTTTGAAAAGGCGCTGGAACCTTTCTACCAGTCCTACTCGAAACAGTTTCCGATGGACAAAATAATGGCAATCAAGAACACGAAGTCTTAACCCTGCGATACCGCTGGATTTTCCGCCGCCCGGACGGTGTGGTCAATAGGGCGGCGGTGGCGGACATCTTGATGCCGGGACGCCGCAACAGTTCAGCAACCACGTGAGATGCGGAAAGGCCAACATGAGCACGACTGGAAAGTGGGCAACCTCCGTTTCGAGACTGAAGGTTCCGCAGAGAATCTATTCTGGCTTTCTGATAGTGTTGTCTTTGATTGCCTTTTTGGGCATTCAGTCTCTCGCGCATTTGCTGGAGATCGATCGTGAGTTGAGCGAGGTTGTTGGAACCGGCAGCAAGGCGCTCGCCACGGCCCAGTTGGTTGAAATGAGCGAACGGATGGGCCGGGAAATTTTTAACTATATCGGCACGCAAACGGAGCAGACGCTCGGTGAGGCGAAGGGGGAGATCGACCATTTCAGTAGCACGCTTGACGAGCTCAGCACCTCGATGAGCCGCGAGAACCAGTCGTCGTTGGCCGAGATCATGGCTGCGGCCAGCAACTATCGCCTGGTCTTCGACGAGGTGGTGAGTGCGGTCAAGAAGCGGCGCGACGGCATGGGGCAAACCGCGCTGGTCGGCGCCGAAATGAATACGACCGCCATGGCCGTCCTAGACGCCGCCTTCAATACCGGCGATGTCGCACTATCGCAGGCGGCCAGTCACCTGCAGCAAGCATTGCAGGCGGCACGGATGTCCACCGCCCGCTATCTTTCGACCAACGATCCCAATGACGCCGGGGCCGCCCAAAGCGAACTTGCCAAATTCAAGGAAGAGGTCGAGGCCATGAAGGCCCTCGCCCCCAGCGCCAGGATGAAACGCTTCCTGGCTTCCTTGGATCCGGCGAATGAGAAATTTTCGGCAGGCCTAGCCGACGCTTACGAGGGAAACCGTTCTCTGGCCGTTGCCAAGACAAAAACTGCTGAGGCGGTAAGCAGACTTACGAACTCTGTCTATGCATTCCGAAATACTTTTTTAGAAATCCAGAAAAGTGCTCAGGAAAGCATGGTGTCATCGGTTGATGTCAGTCAGACCCAGGCGGTCATCACGCCTATTGTCGCCATTTTGCTGGGCGTCTGTTTTGCGTGGCTGATCGGCGCCAGCATCACTGGCCCAATTCTCGCCATGACCGTGGCGATGTCAGATCTGGCCGAAGGCGATACCAGCGTCGAAATTCCCGCCATCGGCAACCGGGACGAAATCGGCGATATGGCGCGTGCGGTCCAGGTGTTCAAAGACAATGCCATAAAGATGGATCAGATGCGTGACGAACAGGACCGCGAACGCCACCGGGCCGAAGAGGAAAAGCGGCGCGACCGCAGTCGCCTGGCCGCGGATTTCAATACCACGGTGAAGTTGGTCGTCGAGGATGTCACCCGCGAAGTTCGTTCCGTTCAGTCCCATGCCCAGACCCTGTCCTCGATCGCCGAGGCGGCCCGGGCTCAGGCGATGCAGGTAGCCTCGGCATCGGAGCAGGCCAGCGCCTGTGTCGGCATGGTTGCGGCGGCGACGGAAGAATTGACCAGTACCGGCGGCGAGATTACGTCCAAGGTGACGGAATCGGCCCGGATCGCCAGCGACGCCGTGGGCGAGGCCCGCAACACCAGCAAGATCGTCAATCGCCTGATCGAGGCCGCAGACCGGATCGGCAGCGTCGTCAAGCTCATTCACGGGATCGCCTCGCAAACCAACCTGCTGGCCCTGAATGCCACGATCGAAGCCGCTCGAGCGGGAGATGCCGGTCGCGGGTTCGCGGTGGTCGCCAACGAAGTCAAGGTGCTGGCCAACCAGACCACCTCGGCAACCAACGATATCGGCTCTCAGGTCGACGCAATTCAAGAGGCGACCCAGGGCGTCGTTCATGCCATCCGCACCATCGGCGGGGTGGTCGAGCGCATCGACACCATTGTCGCCGACATCGCCGCTTCGGTCGGGCAGCAAGCGGAGGCGACCCGGGAAATTGCCTGCAATGCCCAACAGGCGGCGACCGGCACCACGGACATCTCCCGGACCATAACCGATGTCTCGGCCCAGGTCACCGATGCCCGGACATTTGCCGATACCCTGTTACAGAACGCCTCTTCTTTGTCCAACCAAACGGTCTTTCTCAACGAAAAAGTCGACACCTTCATGGAGCATATCCGGGCCTCTTGATTCCGTCGCCCGCCTTGAAAGGCGTTCGAATTTCCGGTGCTTCACCCGGCAACAGCCGTTGATCACAGCCCTGCGGAAGCCCCCATCGGGCCGGGTGCTGTGGGCCTGCGTTCTATCCCCGGCAGCGGCTTGGACCGGAGCGCCCTTGGCCGGCGGGATCCTGGTCTGTGCCCAAAAGGCAACTCTTCTTCCGAGTTAAATCAGGTCCCCTATAGAATTTCCGATTGTTTTTGTTGATGCGCCAACTGTTCGTCATAAATAATTTGAGAATCCCGACAACTTTCAAAGTTACCGTGATAGCTGTTACTATAAATATCTATGTAGCTCGATATATATGGCTTTCCAGACGGAAGAAACAATGGTGACTTGCAACGACAATCGACTATATAAGAAAATTATACAGCATATCCCCAACAGTGTGTCGGGTATGTTTTGTGACATTGCGTCATAATTGAGAATAGTCACATGAATGTCCAGTAGATTATTGGTATACGTTTTAGATATGCTGGATGTTTCTTCTCATGATGGCGTCCAAGTTTGCGCATAAGCCATTCGTCTAGCTTTTCGCCGCTCCGGAGCGCCCTACTCTTGAGCTGCTGGGGTCTTGCAATAACCGCCAACGGCAGGTCACGGTCGATGGAAATGCACAATTACTCGATAGCAGCGGGTGTGGCGCTGCTTTTCCTGATTTCCTCAGTGGGATTGGCGTTGTGGTGTGGAGTTCTGTGGCGGGCGTTCAGGAGCGCCAACGCCCGGAGTACGGCGATTCTGGCGGCCGCCGTCGATGGGATCGTGACCATCGACGAAAAAGGCGCCATCCAGAGTTTCAACCCTGCCGCGGAGCGGATCTTCGGCTATCGAGCCGACGAGGTGGTCGGCCGCAATGTCAAAATGCTGATGCCGGAACCGTACCAGTCCGAGCACGACCGCTATCTCGCCAACTTCAAGGCCACGCGCAAGGCCAAGATCATCGGCATCGGCCGGGAGGTGATCGGCCGGCGCCAGGATGGCTCGACCTTTCCCATGGACCTGGCGGTGGGCGAGAGCCGCAACGAGGGCAAACGGCTCTTTGCCGGCTTCATCCGGGATATCAGCGAGCGCAAGAAGGCCGAGGACGAGTTGCGGCAAAGCGAGGAGCGTTATCGCCTCCTGATCGACAATGTTCCCGACTACGCCATCGCCTGGTTCGATGTCGACGGCCATATCCAGTCGTGGAACGTCGGCGTCGAGCGAATTTACGGACGGACGCCTGATGAGATTCGCGGCCGCACCATGGCCCTGTTTTTCCCACCGGATGCCCTGGACGAACCGGGACGTGCCCTCGACTCCGTGCGGCTCAACGGGCGGTTCGAGAGCGAGGGCTGGCAAATGCGGAAGAACGGCGAGCGCTTCTGGGGCCATGACGTGCTCACCCCGCTGCGCGACCAAGACGGCCGGATGCGCGGGCTGGTTCGGGTGTCGCGCGACATCACCGACCGCAAACTCATGGAGGAGGCGCTCAGAACCGCCAAGGAGGCCGCGGAGCAGTCCAATCTGGCCCAGTCCAAGTTCCTGGCGGCGGCCAGCCACGACCTGCGGCAACCGGTCCAAGCGCTGGTGCTGTTTGCCTCCGCCCTCGAAACCAAGATTTACGGCTCGTCGGCGGCGGCCTTGTTGGGCGACATGAAGGGCTCTCTCGACGCCCTCAACGTGCTGCTGGACGCCTTACTGGACGTCTCGCGCCTGGACGCCGGAACTGTCGCTCCGAACGAGATCAGTTTTGCGCTCTCGACCATCCTGGAGCGCTTGGTCTTAGAATTCACGCCCCAGGCCGCCAACAAGAACCTCGTCCTGAAGGTCGTCCCGACCACGGCCATCGTCCGGATCGATCCGACGCTGCTGTGCCGGATTCTTGGGAATTTCCTGTCCAACGCGATCCGCTATACCAACCAGGGCAAGATCCTGCTGGGCTGCCGGCGCCACGGCGGCAAACTGCGGATCGAAGTGCTGGACAGCGGGATCGGCATTCCCGAACACCAGCGCAGCCACATCTTCAAAGAGTTTTACCAGATCGGCAATTCCGAGCGCGACCGCACCAAGGGACTCGGGTTGGGCCTGGCCATCGTCGACCGGTTGTCGCGCCTGCTGCACTGTCCGGTCAGCCTGCGCTCCAAGGAAGGCCATGGCTCGGCCTTCGGGGTCGATGTGCCCCTGATCGGCTTCAACAAGGCGGCCAATATCGTCTGCCTCAAAAGCGAGTACCCCCGTGACATGATCATGGAAAAGGGTATCGTCTTCATCATCGACGATGAGGCGATGGTCCTCAAGGGGTTGCGCCTGGTGATCGAGGACTGGGGCTACACCGTCCTGACCGCGCGCACCGCCCTGGAGGCGATCGAGCTTTTCTCCGAGGGCCAAGCCGCCCCCGACATCATCATCGCGGACTACCGGTTGCGCGGCATCTGTACCGGGGCCGATGTCGTCCGGCACATCCGCGAAGCGTTTAACCGTTCGATTCCCGGCATCCTGATCACCGGCGATACCGATCCCGAGCGGATCAAGGAGGCCACCGCTCACGGCCTGATCCTGCTCCACAAGCCGATCCATCCCTCCGAACTGCACGTGGCCATCTCCGACATCCTGATGCGCACGGTAATGAAGGAGGACGGCACCGGTTGACGCCGATTGCGAGACGGTCAACTTGCAGAATTACCAGTGCCCAGTCACACCGCGATGGCGCACGGCTGGCCCAGGATTTGGGACTCCAGTTGCGCGGGCGAGCCTTGTAATGTCACCGCCACCGACGCGACTGGGCATCAGACGAAGCCGACGAACTCGTTCCGACGTCGGCGGATGGGTCGAAAACAGCTCGGACAGTCGCCCGCCGCGCAGCGGGTTGATGATAAACAAGTGGGCCGTCGATGGACGCGCCTCCGCAGCCGGGTTGGCAATCTGCCGGGCACCTTGGTGAATTTTCGTCAGGGCGTCGGCCAGCCAGATGGGTTGACCACAGATGGTGGCGCCGCCTCGATCCGCTTCGTATTCGCGCGTCCGACTGATGGCCGTCTGAACCAGAGCCGCCGCCAGTGGGGCCAGGATTATCAGCAACAGTCCCCCGATCAGCCCAGGGGAATCGGGTGAAGGGATCATGCGGCGATAAGGCTTGCAAGGAAGTCGTCGTCCCAGGCTGCGACCTTGCGGCGGAGGCGTAGGGAGTCCTTTCCCGGAGCCTTGCGGATCAAGTTGTGGGCC
>JADFXL010000135.1 GCA_015233585.1 Alphaproteobacteria bacterium
GACGCAAATAGCGGCCGCCCCGACAATTATCGCGCAGATACGTCCAATCGAGACCATGACGAGGTCCTCCCAATTCAACGCAGGAATGATGATATCATTTACGCGCAAAATGTCAAGAAAAATAGCTATCCGCCAAATACGTAGCGCAGCTTATTGTTTTATAAATGCAAATGATCTTGTTGTTATTTCCAATACATCCGTAACTGCAATTTAACTTACTCAAAAATATTTCCAGTGGTGCTATTATTATTAAGTGAGCCACTGGAAAGTTTATATTTATGCATTCTATGACCGTCCCTAAAAAAACTTGCATATCGAGAAATGTCGCGACATATGCTAACTTGTCGTCTGTGATGTGGTTGGGAGGGGAATCGTGGCTTCTAAAAAGGATAGATCGTCGTATATCATACGTGGTGTAGATGCCTGCCGATCACAACTTGCAATAACACCCTCGGCATTGGCTCGAGCCTCTGGACTTTCTAGTAGAACTATGACCTTGATTTTATCTGAGAGCCCTGTAACCAGGGTCTCATGTGAGAAGGTTATCTCTGCCTTTAAAAAAGCTGGGCTTGATAGCCCGCAAATTACTAAGGTTTGAGGACTGTACCTCACCTCTCCATCTCATAGCCCCGGGAGCGACACGGCTGGGGTTGCGCGATTTCTTGCGACGGCCGGACCTGGTCGGGGTACACCGGCTCTGGGCGCTCGACTAGGCCCAGCTCGATGGCCTGGTCATAGGCCCTCTCGGCGGCCTCGGCCCGCGTCTTCGTTCCGGTCGCCATCAGGTAATCGGCCGCGAACTCCTCGGCCGACACTGGCTTGCCGTCCCGAAGCGCGGCCATGGCTACCCCGTCCTGGGTGACGTTGAAACAAGCTCGGTTCCGCTCGGCCTGGGCCGCCTCGAATACGGCGTAGGCTGGATGGTCCTTGGCCCTACCGCCGGCATTCCGGATTTCGTCCCACAGCTCACCAGCCTGATACCGGGCGCTGAGGTACGCTCCGAGCTTATCGGACGGCGGCCGGGAGCGACGCACCCGCTCGGCCGCGTCAATGGTCCGACTGGTGCTCGCCTCGGCGAACGTCCGGGCGTCCTCGATCTTGGCCTCGACCGCCTCGCGAGCCTGCCGCACCAGGTCGGCCTCGGCGGCCGAGCAATAGGACGTGGCTGCCTTCCGATCATCCTCCCTGCTCGCCTGGCGGACCAACTCCTCGAGATCGGCTGCCACATCGCGACCGACGAACACCTTCGCCTCGTATTCCTGGCGCGTCAGAGCAACGTAGAAGCTCTCCGCGCGCCAGTGCGTCGAGTGAAGCACATACGTCTCGCCGATGGTCTTCCCCTGGCTTTTGTAAATCGTCCCGGCGTAGCCGTGACGGAAGCCGTCAAATTGACGACTATCGAAGCAAGATGTTCGGCCGTTGTCGAACTTCATGGTCACATGGCTACCGACTATGCGCGTTATCGCTCCGGTTTCTCCGTTAAACAGCGATTGTTGCTTGTCGGTCGTGACAATCTGAACTCGGTCACCTACTGCGAAATTTTTCTTTGCGCCCTCGGAGTATAGCGGCTGGTCCTGGCCGATTTCCCCTCGGCGCGCCTTGATGGCGCGGATCGCCGTGTTGAGCTCATGCACGTCGTCGTTCGTGTAGGCGAGGACGAACCTGGTCACGTCCGGACGGGCGGCGCTGTCGGCGGCGTACTCCCGGATCAGCGCCTCGGTAGCGCCGACCTTCGTTTCGCCCCAGGTGATGGCGCCATGCTCATGGAAGGCAGTCAGTGCCTCCCGGACCTTGCCGCCGCTGAGGTCTTCGGCGGCCTGCCTCTGCCATTCTTCCTTCTGGCGCACCACCGTCGAAATCTCTGCGGCGCCGTGGGCCTTCGAGAGCTCCCTGAACATGCCGCCGCGCGACACGGACTGGAGCTGGCGGTCATCGCCGATCAGGATCACCTTTGCACCGGCCGCCGCCGCCGCCCCCAGCAGCCGCGCCATGACCTTGGTATCGACCATCCCGGCCTCGTCCACGACGACCACGGTCTTCCTGGTCCAGGTCGCCTTGCCCTTCTCGACGGCATACAGTTCCGCGTGCAGCGTCCCCCCCCGGGTGACAGACGGGTCGTCGGCCAGCTCCCGGCCGACGACGTTTGTCGGCCCGAGCGCGATGACTGTGCACCCGTCCCTGCGGTGCGCACGCATGATGCCGCGCGCCGTGTAGGTCTTGCCGGTGCCGGCGCGTCCCTGGATGAGCACCACGCCATCCGGGCCGCAAGCGTGAAGGAACGCCGCCCGCTGGTCGTCGCGCATCGGCCGGGCGCCCAGCTCGGCGCCGACCGATGCCGGCGACACGCCGTGGCTCTTGTCGCTCGCCAGAGTCGCGGCGGAGTCTCGGCACGCCCTCTCTTCCGCGATCACGGTCAGGGTCGTGAACCGCTTCAGCTTGGCGCCGGTCTTCTGGTCGTAGCACTGCACCGTCATGGGATGAGACAGCACCGCCGCGCGGACCTTCGCCCGCTCGATTGGGTCCTGTATCCGCTTCCTGAGCTGACGATCGAGATCAGCCGTCCGGAAGGTCGGGCTGGTCTTCGTCATCATGCCCAGAACCCTCTCAGGATTGCGCCAGGCGCGTTCGTTTTCTGCCTCGGTCTCAGCTGCCCGCGCCTTCTTGGGCGTCTCCTGGCCCCTTTTCCCGCGTTCTCCGAGGTGTTCTTCCGCGACGGCTTGGGTGGGGTCGACCTTCAGGTCCAGACCCTGCTCCCTGAAATACTCCTCCTGCTCGGCAGCCCAGGTTTTCCCCCAGTGCTCGCCGTCAACCCTCTTGTAGGCGCCCTTCGGTCCCTTGACCGTCGTGACCTCAGGTTCGAGGTCACGAGATTTTCGGGCCGCGAACCCCTCCGGCCCGAGCTTCCTCATCGTCACCAGAATGTGGGCATGCGGGTTGCCGTCATTGTCGGCGTGAATGTCGATCTGAACCGCCAGTCCCTTGGAGACGAAATTTTTCTCGGCAGACCGGCGCGCTAGCGCCTCCCAGTCGGCGGGGCCAACCTCCTTAGGCAGGGCGACGATTAGTTCCTTTGCGACCTGCGCATCCTTCCTTTTTTCCGCCTGCTCGGCCGCGTTCCAGAGCTTCTCAGGGTCGGCCATCTCTTCGGGCGCGCCCTCCGGCAGCATCACGCCCAGGTGGATGTTGTTGGGATGCTCCTTGTTCCGGAAGTCAAACACCTCTCCGGTCCGCCCGTCCTTGACCACGCTGCAGCGGTTGTAGGCCGCGCTCCGCGTGGCGCTGCCCCCCTTGCTCCGGCTCTTGTATTCCGCCCGAGCAAACGCGATCGCCACACCAACCTCCGGCAGGTCAAGTTTTCATTCCCTGCCGACCTTATCACATAGGGCGCCCCGGCGCCAGCATCGCGTAGCGATGCATATTGCGTTTAAACGTATTTATCACGGCTATATAGGCTAAGTCAGTCTTAGAGACTTCTCAGGATATAGCTTTGGATATGATTTTTTCACATATCGCGCACACATCTGATGCCAACGCTGGCCACAAAAAATGGCCGCTTCGCGGCCTTTCACTTTTTCCATGCTCGGCACTCACGCCGGACCATAACTGCCCCGATGGCGCTTGCACATCCGCACCTTATATGCCACACTAACAATCAGCGATTCCCGCAACGAGGCGGCGACCATGTCATCACTTTCAGAGCTACGCGCATTCCTCAAGAAACAGCCACCACAAAGCCAAGGGTCCATGAGCAACCGCCAACTGATTTCTAAACTCAAACCAGAAATCAAGCAGCTACTCGATGATAACTATAATTTTCAAGAAATCGCCAATCTATTAGAACAGAAAGGGATTAGCATAAAGCCCAATACGCTGCGAAACTATTACTACGCACGCGATATAGTTCAGGATGCCGATCAGGATGCTGATCCGCCAACTGATAAAACACGCACGAAGAAGTCGCCGCCTGCGGCGGCGACGGGCCACCCGAAGAAAGAGGCTGCGCCCACGCTGCCGACGACCGATGACGTCGGCGACTTCGCCGCTTTTCCACGCGCTTAGGAGATCGTCATGGCCACGCTGACCATTCTTGCCGGCAAAGGGGGGGTCGGAAAATCGACGGTCGCCCGATACCTCGCGCACCGGGCGCGGGAGAGAAAAACGCCGCTGGCACTGTTCGATGCCGACCCGTCAAACTACAGCCTGAGCCGGTACTACAAGGACGCGACCTCGATCTCCTCCGCGACCGAGAGCGGGCAGATAAAGTTCCTCACCGACAAGGTGTGGCCGGCGACTGGGCAGGGGGATGCCCTGGTAGATCTCGGCGCTGGTCGCGACACTATTTTCGCCCACTGGGCGCACCGTAGTAATCTCGTCACCCTGGCCGAAGGCGAAGGGGTGAAGATTTCCGTCCTGGGCGTCCTTGGGACCGAAGTCGAGGGCTTGTCGTCGCTGGCAGGCTGCTTCCAAGCAACACAGGGCGCTCGCCATACCATGGTCCTCAACCACAAAAATGGCGAAGAAGACGACGACTTCAGCGATGTCATGGAACACGTCCTCTTCAAAAAGCTCGCGGGAACCGGCGCCGCCGTCGTCCGAGCCCCGACGATGTTCGGGAACGCCCTGAAGAAGCTCCAGACCGAGGGGATTACGTTCGAACTCGCCCTGGTTGGCGCACCGACCGACGACGGAACCGCACGAATCAGCCCGATTGAACGCCAGTGGATCATCTCCTGGTTGCGGGGCATGGATGCCTCGCTGAAGGAGGTTCCATGAGCGAGGGGCAGCAGCGCCAATCCTTCGAACAGGCCGCGTCCGAGGCTGGGAACAACCTTCTTCGAGCGTCGGTGACTGCCGGCGTTCACCCGAAGGATCCGATGCGGCCGTTGTTTGCCTCGATCACGGCCGTTCTCCAACTTCTGGGACGCATGCCAAGTGAGCTGGTCCAAACCCAGAAGACGACCGAAGCCGCCGCTATCGCCAGTTTGCAGGTGGCTTTGAAAGACCAGTTGGCGCGCCTGATCGCTGAAAACGGTGGCGAGTTGGCGCGGGCGGAAGGGCGGCGCCAGGGGCAGCGCCTGTTGATCGTCGCCGGCTTGGTTCTGCTCGCCGTTGGCGGGGGAGGGTATTATCTTGGCCATCTATCAACTATCGAGGCGGAACATGCCCGCGCCGATGCAGTAATAGCTGAGGAACACGAAAAATATGCTGAGTTAAATGTTGCTGTTGTTAAACTACATGAGTGGGCCAGTAAGGTATATCTGCCTCAACAGATTGATGGAGGTGCGCCATATCCTTGTGTATGGACGACGGCTCCGTGGACAAACCCCATTACTAAAAAAGTTCACAGTACTTGCTCTGTGGCGTTGGGTCCCGGCACATAGTGTACGGGTGAACACTCCCGTGAACAACGACCATCGGCAAGCCCCTGCGGACGTGCAGCTGGTACAGCGATACATGTTTATATGGAGACTTCGAACATGTCTGACGACACGGAAGCTCCACTTGCGTCTGTGACGCGGTTCTTGCCTGATGACCCAGGATACTCAGAATGGATGGCTGAGACTGAGGCTCTGAATGAACTTTTGCGAAAGCATTGGAATGAACCAGTTGGCGAGCGCGGGTCTCTTCAAGAGCTAATGATAGAAGCTGGATAGAAGCTGGATACAAGCCAGACGAGTAGGATGGGGCTGTGGATAGTGGGCGCATGACCGACGGATCCACAGGCCGACGCCCGCTCGCTAGCTCTTTGAAGGGAGCGCGGCGGGCTTCGCGACCTGTGGACCACGGTCAAAATGAGATCTCAGAGGGGCGACGTTTTGGATGCAATAATATCAATCGGTTACGGGGGGGGGTGCGGCAACCAGCTATTGCCGGGGGTGCGGCAACCGTGTTGCCGGTGGTTTTCCGAGTTTCGGAAAAAAAAAGCCGTGCTTTGGAAAGAAAGCGGTTGCGAAATTGCCGGGGGTGCGGCAAAATTTTTCCGCGTTTAGGAAACTTCGTGCCGTGGTTTGGCAAGGGGGCTGTATGTCTGGCAAGAGGGCTGTTGCCCTTGGAATTCCCGCGATGGGCGGTCGAAATACGTTCGTTCAAACCGAGCGTAAAGCCCATGAGGCATGGGGCGAGCTGTCCATTCGCAACCCCCGAGCTTCAGGGGTGTTACACAAGCTGGTGGCCATGATGGGGCACCAAAATGCTGTAGTGATCCCACAGAAGACACTGGCTAAGGTGTGTGGATGCAGCGAACGGACTATTAGAAACGCTCTCCCCGACCTGATATCTGGGAACTGGATACAAGTGGTACAGTTAGGGCCAGCGGGTTCCGTCAACGCCTACATCGTCAACAGCTCCGTCGCTTGGGGCGAAAAGCGTGATCATCTGCACCTATCGGTATTTGATGCCCGTATTGTGGCTGATGCCGATGATCAGCCCGATCATCGGCTAGATCAGAGGACCGAGTTGCGACGTATTCCCGTATTGTTTCCAGGGGAGACGCAGCTTCCAGCAGGCGATGGACTACCGCCACCGTCACAGCCATCATTGCCCGGCATGGAACCCGATCTGCCAGCACTGCACGAGGAGGAAGAACGATGACTTCGAGCCTCTACGAGAGCGATTTCTACGCTTGGGCCAACGAACAGGCGACGTTGCTGCGCACTGGGAATCTGTCGGCCGCCGACATCGAGCACATCGCTGAGGAGATCGAGAGCATGGGCAAGAGCGATCTGAGGGCGATGGAAAGCTCGCTCGCACGGGTGATCGAACATCTTCTGAAGCTCGCCCATTCACCTGCCGAAGCGCCGCGCGCCGGCTGGCGGGAATCGGTCGCGGTCCATCGCGTTGAATTCGCAGCCTTGGCCGAAGACAACCCCGGCCTTGTCAGCCGTGTGCGGCTTCCGGTGGCCTACGAGCGGGGACGGCAAATCGCGATAGCGAGCTTGACGCACCACGACGGCGTCAACGGCAATGCCCTACCGGCCACCTGTCCCTGGTCATTCAACGAGATCATGGACGAGGGGTTCTGGCCGGGCGGAGCTGGACCTGGACACTAACCGGGGCGGGTGCCCGGGGCGGCGCCTCCGGCGCCGCGCGGCCATCCGAGGTGGTGAACCCCAGTAACATCAATACCTTATAGCCACCCCCGATGTGTGAATTTCGTGGAAGGATATCGTTACCGTGGCCCTCCATGCCCCGGTCGTCGTCGGCCTCGCTCTCTTGCGACGGCCGGCCGCCTTCGGTCTGCTGCTGCCAGTTCCCTGGTGCGGACCAAAATATGAGCGAACCATTGTACTAATGGCTTGGCTCTATTGAGATGTCTACTTCAGACCCTGAATTGTGGTAATGCATTGTTACAGAATAGCTATTCGATATTAACATGGAGCACATGACGCAAATAGCGGCCGCCCCGACAATTATCGCGCAGATACGTCCAATCGAGACCATGACGAGGTCCTCCCAATTCAACGCAGGAATGATGATATCATTTACGCGCAAAATGTCAAGAAAAATAGCT
>JADFXL010000136.1 GCA_015233585.1 Alphaproteobacteria bacterium
AGACCAAGCTCTGCTGCCCAGCACGGCCGATGGGCAGCCTCCGCTATATATTTTGCACACGTGTGCAAATTTCTTTCGGCTCAGCCCTCAGATGGCCAAGGGAATGATATGGACAGAACGGGGTTGGGTGCGTGGACAGGCGGTGGAGGCAATTCCGTCTCTGTGTATCAACACCACCGGCTATTGGCTGATGCACGGCCAGGGCGATCTGGCGCCAAAGGTTCGTTCTGGCACACGACGCCCAGTTCGGCTCCATCCGCCTCGGCCTGATCAAAGTCACCGAGATGGTCACCAGGATCAAGGTCTCCCTGCCCACCAGCTTCGTCACACAGCGCGAGTTGACCGCACTGTGCCTGCCCGGCAATCTCGCCGCACTCCCGCGCTGAGCGCCGGGGCAGCTTGCCATGGGTCCCCCGGTCAGGGTGATAGGCGGCAACATGCTGGCGGCAGACGGTGAGATCAAGCGTGTCCCCTATACAGCGGCGTCCTTCACCTCGCGAGTCGGAACCGCGCCGTGTTTTCAGCCAATTTTGCACCCGGGTGCAAATATTTCCTGGTTCGAGTTTGAGTTGCCCCACTGCACGACAGGGTGTTCAACGCGAAGGCCCCACAGGGGCTTCGTGGTGGGTCTGAGACTCCAGGGCACAGGGACAAGGGCTTTGCGCCAGAGGCCATCAGGTGAGTCCCCGTGGGATGCTACTGGGGGCCTTCAAATGTGAGGGCGGATATTGCCCAACCAAGTCTGGTCCGGCCCTGGCTGACGCCGACCCCGGACCCTGAGTTCGACACCAAATGCGCCAATGCCTGTAATGTCTTTGGCGCCGCCATCACCGTCAAGGACGAGTCGTCACCGTGTCGATCGACGAGATGACCGGCATCCAGGCGCTGGAGCTGATGGCCCCGTCCTTGCGGATGTTGCCCAGTAAGGTTGAGCGCCGCGAATTTGAGCACATCCGGCATGGGACCCAAGCGCTGATCGCCGCCTTCGATGTCGCGACCGGCCAGGTGACCGGCGTGGTCGGTGACATCCGGACCGAGGCGGATTTGCTGCACCTTATCTTTCTGGCCAATCTGTACGCTTCGCTGGCTGCCTGATCAACCGATCGACCGCTAACCCTGTCGTCACACCGCAGCCGCGCATTTCATTTTTGACTCTCACTGAGTGAGATTCTGGATTGACCCCTGAGCCTGGCCATGGCATTCTCACAAACACACAGTGAGAGTGATGGTGCGCCATGACCAGTCCACCCAAGAATCTGCCCGAAGACTCATTTACCGGCCCTGAACTTGCGATGGGCGCCGGCATAACGGCGCGCAATCTAGCGCTGCCGTTCGAGCGTGGGGCATTGGATGACAATGATCGCAAGCCGAATGCGGCCCGGGTTTTCGATGAACGAATGGCGTGCATCCTTTTTGGTGTCGGTGCTCTGCACGGGACAGGGGTCGAGCTGTTACTTGCTGCTAAGATTTCAAATTGCATTATCAGGCAATTTATGATGGGAGAGCCAAAACAGGCTGAAGCATTAATTTGGATAGCCAACCTTCCTCCAAAGCTCAAAGAAGAAACGAGCGTCTATCGCGCACTGGCTGAAGCTACGGGGATGCCCGGCTTTATGTCGGGTGCGGGGACATGTGGTGATCATTTAATTGAGATTGCTGATCGTCAGTATGTTCTTAGCACGCGAAATATCGAAGGGTGGACTACCGAGTCCCCATTTGACGGTAACCCACTGCCATCAAGTCCGCTGGCCAAAATCATGAACTGGCAGCGCGGGATGGATGCTGTAGTGAAGTATGTAGGTCATGACATTGAGTATGAACTGGATGTCGAACATGAGTTTCTGAGAGCGCGAGAAAATGCAGTTGGCATCATTCGGCTTAATATCAGTTTAGCAATAAGAAACGGCTTCTTCAGGATACTCAAGCACAGAACGACGCCATAAACGGCCAGCATCTCGTTTACTAATACGATCCAAACGCGCACTCTTGTCCGCTAACGCTCTAACTTTGCCTGATTTGGGTAGGACCGATGGAAACTACGATACCATATGCAGATGTGGGCCGACGCAGCTTCCAACCTGTCTTGCGACCTTCAGCCATGAGGTGCTGACATGCTTAACTTCGATAGAATGCACGATCGTCGACGTCTCGACTTCGGCAGGATCAATGCAGCCGCAATGGCCAGACTGCCGGAATTACTCGCCAAATGGCTGCCAGATGGCCGAGGAAGCGGAAATGAGTACTTAGCACGCAACCCATGCCGCGACGACCACAAGCCCGGCAGCTTTAGCATCAACCTGATGACCGGTCGGTGGTCTGACTTCGCAACCGGTGACCGCGGCGGCGACCCAATTTCGCTCGCCGCGTACCTGGGCGGGCTAACTCAAGGCGAGGCAGCTCACAAGCTCGCTAACATGCTGGGAGTGCATTCGAATGCCCGATGATATGTTCATGCCGATCGGCGTCACAGTCGATCAAGAATCCACCATCATCTCGCCGCCCTCCGACTGGGTGCCGATCGTACCTATGCCCGGCGATCATCCGCTGTCTGCGGACGCTGAGCGATTCAGACACCCCGAACTCGGTCAGCCGGTAGCCGTTTGGCTCTACCGCAATGCGGCCAACGAACCTGAAGGATATATCTGCCGGTTCGACTTGGTAGACGAAGCGGGCGTCCCAGTTGTCGACCCCAATACTGGAAAGCAGAAGAAAGAGTTTCGGCCACGCAGATACGGTACTACAAAGATGGTTGGCCATCATGACCGGACGAGGGTGTGCTGGAAGGGCTGGGGCGCGAACCGTCCTTTATATCGGTTGCCCGAGGTGCTTGCCGCCCCCGACAAACTGGTGCTCGTCTGCGAGGGCGAGCGCAAGGCCGACGCGGTGCCTATTTTATTCCCTGATGCGGTTGGCGTGTCGCCGATGAACGGGGCGCAGTCACCGGCCAAGACCGATTGGTCATCAATGGCCGGCCGGCGCGTGGTTATCAGCACCGACAACGATGAAGCAGGAATGGCCTTCGGCGACGCCGTTAATGCCCTGCTCGTGGCTGCCGGCGCAGTCCAGATCATGCACCTGCGGCCCGACCGCATCGGCTCGCGCGTCGTCCAGGACGGTGTCGTTGCCATACGTGAGGGCGGGTGTCCCGCCAAGTATGACCTCGCCGACGCGCTCAGGGACGGCTGGACTGCCGAGCTGATTGCCAGGCTCCAAAGCGCCGACCCTAACTTCTTCACGCCGTATCAAGACTCCAAATCCCGCAAACCAAGTGCCGGGGGCAGCGACCTCTCAGAAGGTAGGGCAGATGCTCCGGCAACTGCAAAGGATAAGAAGTCACGCGATTGGCCCTTCAGGAACACTATCAGAGGGGTGGAGCACGGCACAGAGAAAAAAGATAACGATGGCGTGGTAACGATCGAATGGAAGTGGTTTTGCTCGCCACTGAAAGTTGTTTCTGAAACCCGCAATGAGCATGGAAAGGAATGGGGACGTCTTCTCAAGGTAACAGACGATGATGGCAATGAACACCTTTGGGCAATGCCCATGGAGATGACGTCCGGCAGCGGGGATGAGTATCGTAAAACCCTATCACCTATGGGACTGATCATGGCGCCCGGAGATCAAGCCCGTAAGTGGTTACATGAATATATATGCACGACTCGTCCCGGATCAAAAGCGTACTGCGTCAATCGCATTGGGTGGCATCAGTCGTCCGTGGGCGAAGTCTATGTGCTGCCGGATCATAGTTATGGAGCGCCAGACGATCAAGCGGTCATTCTACAGTCTGCCGTTGATAACGGTAGCGTCATGCATGTTGTCGGCACACTGGACGACTGGCAGCGTGAGATGTCTCAGTACTGCGTAGGAAATAGTAGAATGGTGTTTGCAGTATCGATGGCCTTTGCATCGGTTTTACTTTTACCCTCTGGTGAACCGTCAGGCGGCATTCACTTTCAGGGGCCGAGCAAGATTGCCAAGACCGCCGTCGCAGTCGCCGCCGGTTCTGTGTGGGGTGGTGGCGACATCAACGGATACACCAAAACGTGGCGTGCGACCTCGAACGGGTTGGAAGGCGTGGCGACCGCCCACTGCGACGCGCTTCTTGTGTTGGATGAGATGGGTCAGGTTGATGGCCGCGAAGCTGGCGAAATCGCCTACATGCTCATGAACCAGCAGGGCAAGGTCCGTAGCGGCCGATCAGGTGAGACACGGAAGCCGGCGGGTTGGCGCTTGCTGCTGTTGAGCACAGGGGAACTCTCGCTTGCGGACAAGATAGCCGAGTCGGGGAAGACTGTGAAGGCCGGTCAGGAAGTCCGTCTCGCCGACATCCCGGCCGATGCCGGGGCTGGGTTGGGTGTGTTCGAAACCATCCATGGGTTCCCGTCGTTCAGGGACTTCTCGGCGCACATCTACAACACTGCAGCCAGATTCTACGGCACCCCGATCCGCACGTTCCTTGAACGTTTCCACGAGCGGATGACGGCAGATCGGGCAGGGTTGTTGCGGGAGCTGGCGGAGCTGCGTGATGAGTTTGTTCGGGAACACCTCCCACCCAACGCCAGTGGTCAGGCAGTCAGCGTCGCCAATCGATTCGCACTGATCGCGGCTGGTGGAAAGATCGCGACGGCGCTCGGCGTGACCGGTTGGCCAGAAGGAGAGGCCGAGCGGGCGGCTTCTGTCTGCTTCAGAGCGTGGCTGGCCCGCCGGGGGGGAGCCGGCAACAGAGAGGTCGATTTAGGCATTGCACAGGTGCGCTCCTTCATTGAGGCCCACGGCGCCAGCAGGTTCGAGCCGGCCTGGGAAATCGCCAGCCAGCGCAAAGAAGCAGAAACAGAAGAGGCGTTGCAAGCACAGGCTGAAGCGCGCGGTGAAAAGTATACCCCAAGGGTGCGTCGTCCACATGACATACGCATCTATGATCGTGTCGGGTTTCGCCGTCAAGATGAGGCAGGAAACTGGACTTATTACATCTTGACCGAGCAATGGCGCAATGAAGTCTGTAAGGGATTTGATGCTGGCATGATCGCCGAAGCCCTTCGGGACATGGGCATCATCGACTGCGACAAAGACGAGACGAGCAAGACCGTCCGTATCCCCGGTGTTGGCAAGCAGCGGTTCTATGTGCTGACCCCGCGCATCCTTGGGGGTACCAATGGCGAATAGGTTCGCAGCGCGGGCTTGCGGCGAACCATGTCCCGCTGTCCCGGTCGGCGTAGTCACCAGCGGGACAGAAGCCCGTACCACAAATACCCAAGTAAATCCGTGGGTTGAGGCCGCTTGTCCCGCTGTCCCGCTTGTCCCGTGCAAAAAGCATCAAGGTCGTGATTTGATGAACGAGATCGAGCATTTCATCTCGGCGGTCGTTCCCATGCGCACCGTCGCGTGGGAGGTGGCCGACTTCGAGGATGTCGAGCTGTGCGCCAACTGGCGCAAGCGGCATCTGGGGCGGTAATCATGACCGCCCCGCTCGTGATGACGCCAGAGCAGGTCGCCGCTGCGCTCCAGATTGAGCCGGCGCTGCTTGACCGCTTGCGTCGTCGTCGCGAGATAGCTGTTGTCAGGGTGGGAAATGAAGTGCGGTATAAGTTGACCGACATTGAGGATTACATCTCTAGGAGGACCAAGCCATGCCGCCCAAGCGCAGAGACCAGCCGTGGGTCGGTCAGGAAACCGGAAGCGATAATTGGTACATCTACTGGTACGAACCAGGGAGCGCCCGGGTCAAACGACGCTCAACAGGCACTCGCGATCGTAAAGAAGCTGACGCGGCACTAGGCCGGTTCATCACAGCCCGCGCCGAAGCCCCCGACATCACCGAGCCCGAGCGGTTCAGTCCTGTCCTTCCCCCCGACCGATTCGCGGTAGAGACGGCGATCCGTCACTACCTGGAACAGCGCGCGTCCGATCTATCGGCTCCGGAGACCGCCGGCTATTGCGCGCAAGCCTTGCTCAAGCACCTGACCGGAACCATGGTCGCGCACCTGACGCCGGCTGTGTGGAAACGGTATGAGCGCGAGCGCGGCGTCAAGCCTGCGACCGTTCGCCGCGAACAGGGTTTCCTCCGCGCTGCCATCAACCGGTGTGTCAAGGACGGCCTGCTGACGGCGGCTCCGGACTTCGATCTTGCCCCAATGGGTGCAGGGCGTACGCGCGCTCTCGACGAATCAGAGATCGAGCACTTGCTGGCTGAATGCCGGGAGCCACACCTTCGCCTGTTCGTCATGCTGGCGCTTAATACCGGCGCCCGGCGCGGTGCAATCCTGGACCTGACCTGGCCGCAGATCGATTTCGTCAACGGCCTGATCAACCTGAACCCCGCCGACCGCATCCAAACAGCCAAGCGCCGAGCTGTGGTTCCGATCAGCGATACTCTCAAGGATGCGCTTCGTTACTCCCAAGAGACCGCCCGCAGCCCCTATGTCGTGGCCTATCGGGGCCAGCCAGTGGCAGCGATCAAGACGGCGCTCGGCCATGCCTGCGACCGCGCCGGGCTGAAGGGCGTCACGAGTCATACCCTTCGCCATACCGCGGGCACGCTCATGGCGAAGGCGGGAGTCGACCTCTGGAAGATTGCCCAGTTGCTTGGGCACAGCACAGCCAAGACATCTGAGCTTTACGCTCACTTCCAACCGTCATGGGGGCGGGAGGCGGTGGCCGTTCTTGGGAGTATCACCAGGAGCCGATAGCCCCTGTTACTCCCAAGAGGATACTCCCAAATTTGGGGTTGTCGGGAGTAACGATCCGCTAACCCCTTGGAAAGAATGGTGCTGCTGGGCAGGATTGAACTGACGACCTCTCCCTTACCAAGGGAGTGCTCTACCACTGAGCTACAGCAGCGCTACCGGGGCGACCCAGCTTATGCCACGGGGAGAGCCGACAACGCAAGCATTCTTCTTGCTCGCCGCGAGACCTTTGAAGATCGGATGGAGCGGGTGAAGGGAATCGAACCCTCGTCGTAAGCTTGGGAAGCTTCTGCTCTGCCATTGAGCTACACCCGCATTCGCAAGACCATAGCCAGGGACGCCGGGGAAATCAAGCGCCGGGGAGGAACGGCACAGGGGAATCGGGTGAAAGATTCACGCGGCGATCAGGCTTGCGAGAAAGTCGTCATCCCAGGCGGCGACCTTGCGTCGGAGGCGTAAAGAGTCCTTTCCCTGGGCTTTTCGGATCAGGTTGTGCGCCATGTGTTTCAGGGTTGTGAAGTTGGCGGGAGCATTGTCGGTGCGGACGCGGCACTCGTCATCACGGAAGATCATGTCCATGACCCAGTGCAGACTGTTCTCAATGGCCCAATGGCTTCTGATGATCGGACCGACAAGGGTCGTGTCCCGTGACGTGGTGTAAGAGCGGTTGCGTCACCGTGATCCCCGGCTTGTGAGGTGGCCCCGGAATCCCGGACAGGGGTTTAAGCTTGGTTCGACCTGAGGGAGACCGAACCGATGAGTGGGAAACGGAAAAGATACAGTGCGGATTTTAAA
>JADFXL010000137.1 GCA_015233585.1 Alphaproteobacteria bacterium
TTCTTGACCCGGTGCCAGAGGCTGCGTTCCGATATCCCAAGTATGGTAGCGGCGCGGGCCTGGATGCCGCCGACTTGGCGCAGGGCGTCCTCGATCATGCGCCGTTCGATCTGGGCCAGAGAATCATCCAGCGGGAGGCCGGAGGCCGGGGTCTCCGCCCGGGATGAGGATTCGGTGAGATAAGCGGGCAGATCGGTTACGGCCACTGTCGACCCTTTGGCAACGATGATGGCACGTTCGACGCAATTTTCCAGTTCTCGGATGTTTCCCGGCCATGCATAATTTTTAAGCACCTGCATGGATGCTGGCGCAAAGCCCAGGATGGGACGGCCCATGCCGGGAGCAATCTTGCGGACAAAATGGGCAGCCAGAGCGGCGATGTCGTCGCGGCGATCGCGGAGGGGCGGCAAGGAGATGGTGTAGACACTGCGCCGGTAATAAAGGTCCTCGCGCATGGCGCCAGTGGCGGTGGCCTCACGCGGGTTGCGGTGGGTGGCGGCAATGATCCGTACGTCAATGGGACGCCCCGTCGTAGCTCCCAGCGGCTCGACGATGCGTTCCTGAATAACCCGAAGAATTTTCGCTTGGAGGGAAAGTGGCATGTCGCCGATTTCGTCGAGAAACAGCGTTCCGCCGTTGGCGGCTTCGAACCGCCCCTTCTTGGCTACGACTGCGCCGGAGAACGCGCCCTTGGCAAACCCGAACAGCTCGCTTTCCAGCAGTCCTTCGGGAATGGCGGCGCAGTTGATGGCGACAAACGGCCCCTTGTTGCGATCACCGTGGTGGTGAATGGCCTTGGCGATCATTTCCTTGCCGGTGCCGCTCTCGCCCAGCAGCAGCACATTGGCATTGGTGTTGTAGACGGCTTTGACCTGCTCCAGCACCGCGCGGAAGGCTTCGCTATCCCCGATCACATGGTCAAGTTTCAGGTGTTCGTCCAGTTCGGCCCGCAGGCGCTGGTTTTCGGTCATGATTTCCCCGACGCGCAGGGCGTTGGCGATGACCAGCTCCACTTCCTCCATGTCGAACGGCTTGATCAGATAATCGATGGCGCCGGCTTTCATCACTCCCACTGCGTCCTTGACCGAGCCATAGGCGGTCATCAGCACCACCGGCAACTCGGGCCGGGTTTCCTTGATGGCCTCCAGCAATTGGCGGCCACCCAGGCGCGGCATACGCTGGTCGGTCAGCACCAGATCGATGGCCATGGTTTCCAGCGCCGCCAGCGCCTCGACACCATTGGCGACCCCGTGCACCACGTATCCCATTTGCCCCAGAGCGATGGACAGTACCTCGCGCATCCGCGCTTCGTCATCGACGATCAGAATTTTGCGGCTCATGGGTATCCTCGTCCATTCGTGGCAGGATCAGCCGGAATTCCGCCCCGCCTTCCGGTGGCGACACATATTCGACCCAGCCCTGGTGGGCCTCCATGATGGCGACGACTTTCGCCAGACCCAGACCGGACCCTTCCGCCTTGGTAGTGAAAAACGGGTTGAAGATCATTTCGCTCAGTTCCCCGGGCACGCCGGGCCCATTATCGGTGAAGCGCATCACGACCTCACGGCCGATAACTTCGCAGGCCAGGGTGATGTATCCCCCCGGCCTTATCGCCTCGCCCGGTGGTTCCATGGCTTCGCTGGCCCCGATGGCTTCGCTGGCATTCAGCACCAGATTGAGACATGCCTGGAAAATCTGATTTTCATCGCACATCACCGGGACCGAAGTGTTCTGCCGGCCCATTTCCAGTGTGATGCCACGGCTTTCCATTTCCGGGGCGATGAACCGGGCCAGACGTTCCAGAATCGCCACTGGCTGGTGCTGCGACAGGTGCGGCGGCGACGGTTTGGCGACGGCTAGAAAGTTGCGGATGGAATTGTCGATGCGGGTCACTTGCTCAACGACATAACCCAGCAAGGCCTCGTTTTGTGCCGAATCCGGATCTTTGCGTACCAGTTGCGCCGATGTCTTGATAATCCCTAATGGATTGCGGATTTCATGAGCCATGCCAGCGGCCATTTCCCCCAGGGCGGAGAACCGCTCGCTACGCCGCAATTCGGCCTCCCGACGTCGCAGTCCTTCCAGTTGGCCGGTCATGTCGTTGAAGGCGGTGCTGAGCTGGGCCACCTCGTCGTTGCCGGTGACGATGACTTTTTGCCCGTAATCACCACCGGTCACGGCCCGCACGGCCTTGGACAGCCGCCGCAGCGGCGTTGTCAGACGGCGGCTCAACGCCAGCGCCGATCCCAGCGATAACAGCACGCCAACGGTGAAAATGAGAAAGAACAGATTCTGCCGGCGGATGGCCATCCCTACCGTGGCGGTGACCTTGAGGCCGCAGAACAGAACTCCGACCAAGCGCCTCTCGCTGTCGCGCAACGGTGTATAGAGGCCACGGAACTTGCCGTCCTCGGATTCAGGATCATAGACCGCCGCCTCGCCCTGGCCGAGCCGGTCCACGATGGCTTGCGGCAACTGTGTTTCCGTCGCCGTCGCGCCGGGCAGGGAAGAGACGAACCGGAGGTATTCCCCATTGGAATTGTAGTAAAAGCTGAGTTCCAGGGAAGCCACATCGTCGAGGTGGGTGAGATAGTCCTTATTGAACCAGCTCGCAATCACCAGCCGGTATTTCTGGCCATTGACGTGGCCCTGAGTCACGCCGCCGATGGCCAGTTTGCTCTCGCCGCCGGCGTCAACCCGGAACAACCAGCCAGCGTCCGACAGGGGAATGCTCTGGATGCGGTCCACGGGTAACGACGAGAACACGATGTGGTCGTTCTGATCGTACAACGTGATGATTTCGTAATGCATCTGCTTGAGCAACTGGATAAATTGCCGTTGCCCTATGGTCGATGGACTGTCGAACCATCTGTTTTTAGCTAGAATGAAGTCGCCAAGCAAAGCCGCCTCCGACTGGCTCTCGGAGAAATCGCGCAGGAAATACAGGGATGTTTCAGCAAGCCATTTCTGAATGGCGCTCTCGAAAGAACTGGAAACGATGGTCGCTGCCAAGTATGCGGACGCCAGCATCGGCAGCGCGCCCACCATCAGGAATGCGACCAACAGTTTCCACCGGATCGAGAATCTACGGCGTGCCGCCCTGATTTTAGTCATATTGTTCCGGAGGGACCTGTTGTTCAGAAGAGGTTTCCGCCATCAGCCACACCCCCCCCACGATGCACAAGATCCCAACCCAACGCAAGAAGCCCACAGACTCTCCCAGAATCAGCCACGACGCCATCACCACCATCGGGTAGGCCACGGCCGACATGGGAAAGGCGACACTGAGCGGCTGGCTCTTCAGTATCGCCATCCAGGCAATGAAGGCCGTGAAATAGCTGGCAGCGGCAACCCACGTCCACGGATTGGCGACGGCCGTTTCCAGCCATCTCCATCCAAACGCCATATCGCCCAACGCGCCCGATCCCAGTTTCAAGGCAACCTGGGTCGCGCCATCCGCTATCAGCAGCATGGCCCACAAACCCACCGTCTGTATTCTGGGTAGGATCATCCTAAATCCGGTAATTGCTCTTGGGGCTGCCACCCCAGACCCCGCCTGGGGCCTGAGGCCCCAGACCCCCATTTATTTGATTTGAAAAGATATAATGGGGTTCTGGACGATAGACCCGGCATATACGATTCGGTTGTTTCCGGGCACAGGCTCAGGATCACTCCCGTTCAGGCCGGCCAATGTAGCTGGGAGCGGACAGGCGCCGTATCCGGCGTGGGTTGGCGCCCAGCAGAACCGGCGAGTCGCCCGGCGTGCGAATCGGATTCATCGCGAACCGGGTGATGATTTCGACCAGCGCATTGCCAGCGGTTTCGATGGGGCCGTTGTTGTCCAGCGTGATCAGGGCCGGGTGCTGGCAGGTCACGGCCAGGGTTCGTTGCAGCCGCTGTTCGATCTCCGCCTCGTCCTCGCGGCCCCTGGCGGTTATGCGCTGTTTCAGGATGTCCGCCTCGACAGAGATAAGTACGGGAACCAGTTTTGGATAGCGCTGGGCGGCTTCTGCAAGATATTCCCGCGACCCGCACACCACTACGGTCATGCCAACGGTCATCCACAGGTCGATTTCCCGCCCGACGCCGTAGCGGTGGCCATGGCCCTGCCAGTTCATGGCAAGGCATTGGCGATGCAGACGTGCCTGGAATTCGGCTTCGCTCAAAGCGATGTGGTTCTCGCTGTCGGCGGCAATGGGGCGGGTGATGTAGCGGTGAGCAAAGGCCGCCGGGACGGACTCGTCCAGATGATCGCGCGCATAACGCAGCAACGTATCCTTGCCCGACCCGGATGGACCGACCACATAGATCAACGCGCCGCTGCCAACACCGTGAGGCGGTGCGACAGGCGCGCCCTGTGTCGGGAGGGGGGTCAGCTAAACCCCAACAAGGTATCCACTTCACAGATGACCATCAGTTCGCCTTCGAGGCGAACGACGCCGGTGGAAATGGTTCGCCAATGGGGATTGAGGGTCGAGGGATTGGCCTCGATCTTGTCGGCGCGCAGGCTTTTGACTTCGCCGACGGAATCGACCATCAGGCTGTAGAGTTCATTGCCCTGCTCGACGGTAACGCACATCCGGGGCTGTTCGCCCTCGGCCCTCGGCAGTCCAAGGCGCGTGCGCACGTCGATCACCGTCACGATGCGCCCGCGCAGATTGATCGCACCGGCGACTTCGGGTGGGGCCAGGGGGATGTGAGCGACGTTTTCGGGGATAAGAATATCCTGCACCCGTTCGATGGGAATGCCGAACAACTGCCTTTGCACATACACGGTGACGAACACCAGTTCCCGCACTTCCGAGCCTTGGACGGTAACCTTATGTTCGCTTACGGGCGCCAATTGATTCATGCTCGCCACCTCCAACCATTACGCAACCAGCGCACGCAAGCGCTCCGCCGTGATTCGCCGCGTCAACGCTATTATCGTGAATCAACCCGGCGCACGATCGCGGCGGAATTCTATCAGTGAGTTAAGAACGGCACAAGGCTTAGGTTGACCGTAAATTGACGACGTGTTGTGTTCATTCGACACCTTCCTGCTCCTGACGGAGTTTAGCAAAGGTGTCCACTGTTTCGAAGGACGGTCAGCGGCATTTCCTTCCCTCTTGCGTCCATGGTGCGTCCATGACGATTGTCCAAACGCAAAAAGCCGCCCGTATGGGGCGGCTAATTGTTTGACATCGCTATCGTATTTTGGTTGCGGGGATAGGATTTGAACCTCTGACCTTCAGGTTATGAGCCTGAAAAATTCATTCGGCTCAAGCGCACAACACCATGATAATCCAGAATAATTAGCGATTTATCAAACGGGATAAAAATTGTGCCCTAAAATCCGCCCTAGCTTTTTGCCCTTTTTAGCGAAAATTCTCCCAAAGTGCCCTAACGGCAGCCCGAACGGCCTTTCGGCACCAGACAGATCACACCCAGCCCGCATGCGGAGTCCATTGTCCGTTTGCGGGCTCGGTTCCCTTGCCGGATGCGAGGATGACCGGTTCCACAAAACGTCGCAGGTCCTCAACCACCTCGGCAAAGGACGGCGGCAGGAAGGCAGGCGCGGACCGAAGCCGCCACGTTTTTGGGCTTTTCGGTCATGAGAACGCCTCCAGGTAAGGACGCATGATAGGCCGAACGCGGCAGAGCTGGGCGTAATGCCAAAGATCGGTGCGGGTCGCCTTGCGCTTGGCGATGGCGTCACGAAGGGCTTCGACGGCAATCTCAAGGCCAACGCGGCGACGGTACTTGAAACAGTCGGCGACGGTCTTGGCCGGGCTATAGACCGGCACAGAGACGCCTTCGATCACGACGGTCATAATGCCCTCCGAAAGCGCGGGTCCGGAGGCTCGAACGATCTCCGCCTTGAGCGGTATATTGCTTGGCGACCGCGCCTTGTGCGCGATGGCGATCCACACTGCCGGCGGCAGTTGGGTGGTCAGATCATGAAGACGAAGCGCCGACAGAAGACACACAACGCCATGCGGCACGCGCCGCGTCACCTCGGTCAGATCGTGAGCGGCGTGAAAATCGCTGAAATCCGCAAGCTGGTAAAGGCCGCGTCCCAGCCGCACGAGCTGGCCCTGAACGCACAGCCGGCTCAGATAGGTCGCAGGAACTCCAGCCGCGCGAAAATCGCGCGCTCGCGCAACGCCTTGCTCGCGAGCGATACCGAGAGCCCGCTCCGCCATCGTCGTTTCTGAAACCATGGAGAGAAGGCTACATAACGTCGGCAGTTTGTCAACAACTGCCGACGTTATGTAACACAAAGAGGCCCTTTCAACCAAGGGGGCGCGGGGGCCTTGGCCTCCGCGCGGGGGGACCGGGGGTCGAACCCCCTGCCGCGATTTTGTGGAGTGCCGTTTGGCGGGTCCTGATGGTTTCCAAGATGCAGGCCGGCTCAGAAGGATGTGGGATGCATCATATATGAAACTCCGCCAATTCAGCGGAGTCACCAATATGATCCGCACATTCTTGATGACTCATATTGCTATTTCCGCCGATTTAGCGGATATTGAGTTATGAAACATTCACAGCCAGCCAGCGTCGCATCCTATGTCACGGGGCTTCTCGCCTCGGGCACGCTCGTTTTCATGAGGGACGATGCGCAGGCGGCCCTTGGCATCGGCCAGGGGGCCTTTCTCGATGCGGCGGAGAAGCTGCAAAAGCGGAGCCAGCTTTTCAGCCCGCGCCGGGGGTTCTATGTCGCGGTGCCGCCGCAATACCTCAATTGGGGCAGTCCGCCACCCGCCTGGTTCGTTGACGATCTCATGCGCTACGAGCGCACTCCCTACTATGTCGCGCTGCTCAAGGCGGCGGAGTTGCACGGGGCCGCTCACCAGGCGGTGATGGAATTCCAGGTCGTTGCGACCAAGCAGATTCCGGTGATCCAGGCGGGGCGATCGAGGATTACCTTCACTTTCCGCAAGGACCTCGCGCCGGTCGCCGCCGGTATCGACGAACTGAAGACGGACACCGGAAGAATGAAGGTGTCGTCTCCTGAACTGACCATCCTCGACCTGCTGCGCTATCCGCAGGCGGGCGGCGGCATGGACACCATCGCGACGGTCCTCGAAGAGCTGGGACCAAAGGCCGATGCCGAGAAGCTGTCGGCACTGTGCCCCGCCTTTGAGCGGTCCGTCGTGCAACGCGCCGGCTACCTTCTGGGCAAGGCCGGTCTCGCCGACCATGCCGACAAGGTGCATGCCGCCCTGACCGGCGGGCGGGCGGCGCAGTGGGTCGAGCTTGATCCCGCCCTCGCAGGCGATCCCGATCTTGCGCCTGCGGTCGTCGAGCGCGACACGCGCTGGCGGGTCATCGTCAGGCACATGCCGGAGCGCGACGAATGATCCCGATGATGAACATCATCGCGTGGAGCGCCAAGGCTCCCTGGCCTGAAATGCGGCAAGTCGAGCAGGACCTTGTCATCAGCCGCGCGCTCGTCGATCTGTTCGCCGACCCGATGCTGAGA
>JADFXL010000138.1 GCA_015233585.1 Alphaproteobacteria bacterium
GCCACGCCAAGGCGCCGCAACTCGCTTTTCAGCACGTCAAGAAAATGACGGTGAAGGTGTTCGATCTGACGAACGATGTCCAAATATGGAGAACTCATGCGGGCATTATAGGGGGCTTGATACGCGCAGACAATAGCGCATCCGGGGAGCGGACGAAAAACCGTCGCAAATTCGCAGGTTGACAATCCATCCCGTTGGATGGAATCCTGAGCCGGTGATGGGCCGAACCGGCGAGAAATGGCTTTGAGAGACGGGTAACATGTCCAAGGAAAAGGCAGAAATCATCTCCGACATAATGGCATACGTCGAGAAGATCGGAGGCGGCTACCCCAATTGGTACGTTGGCACGGCCACCGACCCCAAGGGCAAGCTGTACAATACTCATAAGCTGAAACAGGGCGAGCCCGGCTTGGTGCGTACCGCAAACTCGGAAATACAGGCTGCGGACGTGGTGACTTATTTCGTCAAGAAGTACAAGACCAAGGGCGACGCCGATAGCGAGGTCGAGCCAGGACGTCTGCATGTGTACGCTTACAAGCTTCAGCCTCACACCAAACCTTGATTTTGCGCCGGGGCCGTATCAAGGCCAGTCACGTCGCAGCTTGACGTATCGCGTTTGGGACGTGACCCGATGATGGATTCCCCGGTGACGATGTAGTGAACGACCTCGGCGATGTTGGTTGCATGGTCTCCCACGCGTTCGATGTTCTTGGCGACAAATAGCAGATGGCTACAGGCGGAGATATTGCGCGGATCTTCCAGCATGTAGGTCATCAATTCGCGCAGCAGCGCCGAACACTGGCCATCCACCAGTTCGTCGCTTTCCCACACTTCCATGGCCCGCACCTCGTCACCTTGCGTGTAGGCTTCCATGGCCGCGTCGAACAGACCGATCACGGTGTTTCCCATATGAACAATCCCGGTGATCGAAGACAGCGCAGGTTGCTGCATGAGAACGAGCACTCGTTTTGCGATGTTGGTGGCCAGATCGGCGATCCGCTCCAGTTCGCTCGCCAGCTTGAGGGAGCCAATCACGATTCGGAGATCCTGAGCCACCGGGCTGCGCAAAGCCAGCAGACGGAGGGTCAGATCGTTGACGGTATTCTGGTGAGCATCAACCACGGCATCCCCGGTGATGACCACGACGGCCTTGTCAGGATCGCGACGCGAAAGCGACTCGACAGCCATTTCCACCTGCGCCCGCGCCAAGCGGCCCATGACGATGATGTTTTGGCGCAAGAGGGCGAGTTCGTCGTCGTACGCCTTGAAGGTGTGCCGGTCCATCGGGAGAACCATATCCTAATCCTAAATCCAGGGAGCCACGGCCAGCAGGCCCGGCGGCAGTTTGCAGATTATGCTCCAGCGGCCTTCATTTCCAATGTTTATTATGGTTTGTCCAGACATTGCGTAAGCTCTTGACCCGCTGCGGTGCCTACTTCATGGTTCTGGTCCCGAATGGAAATATCTCGCCGGGTTCGCAGGAGAAGCACGCCATGATTGATATTTTCGCCCATAGCATCAGCCGCGCCGATTTTCTGGAAGGCATGGTTCGATTGGAACTGGTGACGCTGGTTCCAGGCGAAAATGCCCCGGACGCCGTGGCCAAGCACGCCATTTACCTCCCGCTGGAGGGCTTTCTTCGCGCCGCGTCCACGATGGACAATTTTCTCCGGGAACTGAGCAAGGCCGGTATCGTCAAATCGGCGTCACCGCCGCCAGCGCCACAGCATGGGTCTGGCTCCCCCAATTTCGTCTGAGAGGTGGAGCGTGAAAGGTATCGATCTGGGACGCCTCCCGCGATCCCGCACCATTTCCAGGCCCTGAGCCTTGCCTCAACCGGAACAGAAACCACAACCGGAACAAAGACAGGCGACCGCCTTGCTGGCCCTCGAAATGGTGGCCCGTCATCATGGCGTTGACCTCGGCGTGGAACGAATCATCCATGAATACGCCATCAACACCGATGAAATCAGCACGACGTTGCTGGTACGGATTGCCAACGAGAACGGCTTCAAGGCCAAGGCCGTCACCCTTCAATGGGAGGATCTTGCCGAAATCGGCGCGGCGTTTCCGCTGATCGCCCGCCTGAGCAACGGCAACAGCATCGTTCTGGCAGGATTCCGCGACGATAACGGCGGCGAGGCCGTCATCGTCGATCCGCTGGCCGGGCAGCCGACCTTCGTCTTCCTGTCCCGCGACCGGCTGACGGCTTTGTGGCGCGGTGAAGTCGTCTTCGTGAAAAAGATCTACTCCCTTGGCGACGAAGCCCAGCCGTTTGGGCTGCGCTGGTTCGTGCCTGAGATTATGCGGCAAGGCTCGGCGTTCGCCCATGTGGCAGCAGCGGGATTGCTGCTGCACGGCATCGGTCTGGTGACGCCGCTGTTCTTCCAGGTGGTGATCGACAAGGTACTGGTCCACAACAGCGTCGACACCCTGACGGTCCTGGGCATCGGCGTGACGGTGGCGGTGCTGTTCGAGTCGGTGATCACCTTCCTGCGCAATTACTTGTTGCTGCACACCACCAACAAGATCGACATTCGCCTCTCGACACGAATCTTTAACCATCTTATGCACTTGCCGCTCAATTTCTTCGAAACCAGCGCCGCCGGCGTCACCACCAAGCACATGCAGCAGGTCGAGAAGGTGCGCGATTTTCTGACCGGCAAGTTGTTTACAACGATCCTCGATTCCTGGGCGTTGCTGATCTTCATGCCGGTGCTGATGTTTTACAGCGTGTCGATGTCGATGGTGGTGCTGTTGTTCTCGGGACTGGTGGCTCTGACGGTACTGCTGGTAATGCCGTATTTCCGCCGGGAGCTTCACTCCCTGTATGCCGCCGAGGGACGGCGCCAGGCATTGCTGGTCGAAGCAATCCATGGGGTCTCGACGGTCAAGGCGCTGGCACTGGAACCCAACCTGGGGCGGCGCTGGGCGGACAGCTCGGCTCTGGCCATCACCATGCAGATGCGCGTGGGCCGGGTTTCGCTGTCGGCCCAGGCGGTGATCGGCCTTCTGGAAAAACTTTTGACCATCGCCATTGTCTGGATCGGCGCCTTGAAGGTGTTTGACGGCAGCCTGACCGTGGGCGAACTGGTGGCGATCCAGATGCTGGCCGGAAGGGTGAGCGGCCCGCTGGTGCAACTGGTGTCGCTGGGCAACGAGTTCCCGCAGACCGGGCTTTCGATCAAGATGCTGGGTGAAATCATGAACCGCCGCACCGAATCCGGTGGCGCGCGAAATGGCCTGCGCCCGGTGCTCCAGGGCGACATCGCCCTGGAGGGCGTATCCTTCAGCTACCCCGGGGCTCCGGCCCCGGCGCTGGACGCTATCTCCGTCCATATTCCGGCGGGGGCGTCGGTGGGGGTGGTAGGGCGGAGCGGCTCGGGCAAGACGACGTTCCTGCGTTTGCTGCAAGGCATGTACATGCCCACCGGCGGGCATGTCCGCTTCGACGGCATCGACATCCGCGAACTCGACTTGTCGAATCTGCGCCGCAATCTTGGTGTGGTGCTTCAGGAGAGCTTTATCTTCCGGGGCAGCGTGCGCGACAACATTGCCATGGCCATGCCCGGCGTCACCTTCGGCGACATCGTGCAAGCCGCCCAGATGGCCGGTGCCGACGAGTTCATTCAGCAACTGCCCCAAGGCTACGATACCGTCCTGGAGGAGAACGCCAGCAACCTTTCCGGTGGCCAGAAACAGCGTCTGGCCATCGCCCGCTCGCTGCTGGCGCGCCCGCCGGTACTGATCCTGGACGAAGCGACCAGCGCGCTCGATCCCGAAAGCGAGGCCATCGTCCAGACCAACATGGCCCTTATCGCGCGGGGACGGACCTTGATTGCGGTGTCGCACCGCCTGTCCACCCTGGTGCATTCCGATGTCATCTTAGTGTTTGACCGGGGCCGCATCCTGGCCTCGGGCAGCCACGCCCAGCTTCTCGACCGGTGCGATCTCTACCGTCAGCTCTGGCGACAGCAAAGCGCCGCCCACCTGACCGGCACCTCGGTTGTTACCGCATGACCACGAACCTGCCCACCCCGAAACCGGCCGCCCAGGTGCCGGCTCCCCCGGATCCGGCCCCGGACATGGCGGGTGTCGAGCGGAATTTCGCCGACGGACAGACCGTCTTCGTCGAGGGCCAACTCAGCGACTTCGCCTATCGCATCGTCTCGGGACGGGTCGAACTGACCAAGGCGTCGGCGGATGGGGTTCTGAGGCTGGCCACGCTGGGAGTGGGCGAGTTGTTTGGCGAGATGGGGTTGCTGGACGGCAGCGTCCGCAGCGCCACCGCCCGCGCCGCCGGGCCAGTGGTGTTGCGCGCGCTCGACCGGGAACAACTTTTCGCGCTGATCCAGAGCCGGCCGGACTCGGCACTGGCTCTGGCCAGGACCGTGGCCCAGCGGCTTCGTCAGGCCAACAACCTGATCGCCGCACCGGAACTGGCCGCACCGCGCCCCGCCCGTCCCAGCCTGCTGATTCGCCTGTTCCGGCCCCGTCAACTGATGTTGAGCCGGGTACGCATCGAGTTCCAGCCCGACGCCATCGAGATTGAGGAACGCCCCATGCCGTGGGCGGCCAGAGCGATTCTCTATGACATCCTCGGACCGGTGGTAACGGGCTGCCTGTGGGCGTCGCTGGCGAGTATCGACCGGCTGGTGCTGGCGACCGGCAAGCTCGTTACCACCGCCTCCAAAATCGTGATCCAGCCACGGGAGACCGCGATCATCCGCGCCATCAAGGTTCAGGTGGGGCAGGTCGTGCAGCGGGGGGATGTCCTGGTTTCGCTGGACCCCACGTTCGCCAACGCCGACGAACGCAGCGTTCGCGCGCAGATGGTCGGCTCCGCCGCCGCCATCAAACGCCTGGAAGCCGAACTGGCCGACACCCGGCCCAAGCGGTTTTCCGACAATGACGCCGAGAATGCGAACCAGACAGAGGTATTCCGTCGCTGGTTGAGCGAACGTGACACCATGCTGCGGTCGTTTGACGAACAGATCAAGGAACTTCAGAGCCGGCAGGTTTCGCTCGGTGCCGATACCGCCAATGTCAAGGCGCAGCTTGAGATCGGGCTGCGGCTGGAACGACTGCGTCAGAAACTGCTCGACGATGGCAACGGCTCGCTGGTCAATCTGCTCGACGCCCAGCGGGAAGTCGCCTCCGCGAAGCGCGAACTCGGTCGGCTGGCCAATGAGGCGACCGAGACGGTCCAGAAGATCGCCACCGTGCGCGGCCGGCGCGAGGCCGACCTCAGCGAGTCCCTGTCAAGAGCCGCCCAGGCCCTGGAAACCGCCAGGAAGGAATTTTCCCAGATCGCCGAGCTGCTCAAAAAGCAGGAACGTATCAGCGATCTGATCGAGATGCGCTCGCCCGCCAAAGCGATGGTGATTGACCTGGGTACTCGTTCGATAGGCTCGGTGATCCGCGAGGGCGAGGCTGTGGCCACCCTGGTGGAGCTTGACGTGCCGATCGAGGTCGACATTACCATCGAGCCGCGCGACATCAGCCACCTGCGCGTCGGTGACCTGGCGCGCATCAAGCTGGACGCCTTTCCCTATCAGAAATACGGCACCCTTGATGGCAAGATAAAATCCATCAACGGCGATGTCGTCGAGGAAGAATTCGAAGGCCGCAGGGCCAAGGTCTACAAGGCGCGGGTCGAAATCACCTACAATAACCTGCGAGATGTCCCCAAGGACATGGCCCTGATCCCCGGCATGTCGGCCACCTGCGAAATCAAGGTCGGCACGCGGCGACTTATTACGTATTTCCTTTACCCGATTATTCGGACGCTGGATTCCGGACTGCGGGAGCCGTAGGACGACGCCCCATATTGAGTGTATCTATCGCTCCTGCCGGGTGCGGACGGGCGTATCCTGCCTTGTCTTCCACCATCGTATTTTGCATATCAGCTATTTCATATTCACGCTTTGACGTTGATATATCGCAATGCAGAAACAGCCCCGTGGCCCTAATGTGTCTTTAACGAGACGATGTTAAGCTCTCTAATGAAGATTATATCGAAATATGTCTCGTAGAAAACACCAATATACCCACACAGGAGGCTACCATGACCATCATGTACATTATCGCTATCGGCACCTTGTTCGTATTCGGACCACCATTGGTGACGTTGATGCTTGCCGTTATTGTTGTTGAGACCGCAAATGTCGTACGTCATGCCGTGACGAACTTCACCTCCCATACCGGCGGACATTGGCACCGGGGAGCGATGGGACACCATGGTGCGGCTTGAGATCCAGATGCGCGTTGACTCAAACTTACTTACGTAGGAGGCTGCCATGACTATTCTTTACATTGTCGCTATCGGCGCCCTGTTCGTCCTCGGCCCCCCATTGGTGACGTTGATACTTGCCGTTATTGTTGGTGAGATCACCAATGTGGTGCGCCATGCTCTGGCGAATGAAACCCCCCGCACTGGCGGAAATTGGCCCTTGGGAGTGATGGGGCACCATGGTGCGGCTTGATGGCTGGATGCGTGTCGGACCCGTGGCGAGAGCCAGCCGTACCGGTCCGACACGACATAACCAGGGCGATTAAAGTAGCGCGCCAGCCGGGGGGCATGGCAGGATCAATGGCGGATTTCGCCGTGAGGGGAGTGAACCGGCCATGGCTTTGCAACGGAAAGGAGTCTGGCGTGTCGCGTTGATGGTTTGGGTCTCCATTCTCACGTCGTTTGCTGTGGCCAGGGCAGAGGTGCCGCAGGGTACCCAGGATACCGCCGCCACCAATCACCAATGTTTGCGCTGCCATGGAATGGCGACCCTGGGATATCAGGATCCGAAAACGCGCGCCCTTGTCTTGCTTGCGGTGGACGCTGGCAAATTTGCCGCTTCCGATCATGCGCGGATGGCCTGTACCACCTGCCATCAGGGCGATTACGCGGGCTTTCCCCATCATGCCGATCACGCGGGTTCTTCTCGCGACACGAAAAACCGGCAGAACCCGCCGAAGTGTCTCGGCTGTCATGGGCCGGGCGCGGAACGTGGCTTCAAGGCCACCGATTTCCAGCAGATCGGCCAGCAATTCCGCCTCAGTGTGCATTACAAGGCATTGCCCCGGCTTTTTGACTGTTCCACCTGTCACGACCCCCATGTCTCCCGCGCCGGGAACACCCACGATGACAGTTTGCCGAAGATAGAGGCCGATAATGCCATTTGCCGGAGTTGTCACGATTCTGAACCCCGCTTCGCCGCATTGACTTCCGGCACCAAATTCCAGAGCCTGTCCCAGCTTCATCAATGGCTGCCGACCGCAGAGCTGCACTGGCGGAATGTCCGCTGCGTGGAATGTCACACCCCGCACGGCGCCGTGCGCTCCCATGAGATCGTGCGCGGCGACGCGGTGGAACGGAATTGCGTGGCGTGCCACAGCAAGTCCTCCCTCATGCTCAGCCGCCTGTATCAGCATCGCGCCAGAGAAGA
>JADFXL010000139.1 GCA_015233585.1 Alphaproteobacteria bacterium
TCGCCCAGGGACATCGCCGCCGCGAAAGGCGCCGGAGATGAATAGGAAAGGTCTTGATGGGCAACAATCCGCCGCACCAACGAAAAGCCATTGGAGTGAAGGCCACTGGACCCAAGGCCCAGCACCACGTCCCCGGCGGCCACCGTCGCCCCCGTCACCAGATGGCCCCGTTCGACCGCGCCCACGGCGAACCCCGCCAGATCATAATCACCGTCCGCATACATGCCGGGCATTTCCGCCGTCTCGCCGCCGCTCAGGGCGCAGCCAGCCTGACGGCAGCCCTCGGCGATCCCCGAGATCACGGTCGTCGCCGTGGCGACATCGAGTCGTCCCGTCGCGAAGTAGTCGAGAAAATAGAGGGGTTCCGCCCCCTGCACCACCAGATCGTTGACCGACATTGCCACCAGGTCGATACCGACCGTGTCGTGACGCCCGGCGGCAATGGCCACCTTCAGCTTGGTACCGACGCCGTCGGTGGTGGACACCAGAATGGGATCGACATAACCGGCCGCTTTGGGATCAAACACTGCGGCAAACCCCCCCAGGCCGGCGTTCGTCCCCCGGCGGGCGGTGCTTTTGGCCAGGGGTTTGATGGCCTCTACCAGGGCATTTCCAGCATCAATGTCGACGCCGGCTTTCTTGTAAGAAAGCCCTGAATCGGAACTGTTATCGTAAGAGGTGGAAATGACGGCCTCGTCTGCTAGAGTGGGGGGAAGTGCCATGGACGCCGAACATACTTCATCGAAATGAGTTTGCAATGATTCATGCTCCGCTCCTGAGCCGTGTGATGCTAGCCCTGCTCCTGGTCTGTGCCGGGCTGGGACTGGCCCCCGCGCGGGCGGCTGACGACGTGTTCACCGTCCCCGATGTTGTCATGGACATTACCGCCGGCACCGCCCTCGACGCCCGCACAAAGGCCATGAACGAAGGCCAGGCCACCGCCTTTCACCGTCTGCTGGAACGGCTGGTTGCCCCCGCCGATCTGGAACGAGTCTCCCGCATCAACAATGCAGCCCTGCTCGATCTGGTCCTGGATGTGTCCGTGGATCACGAAAAAGGGGCTGGCGGACACTACATCGCCACCCTGACCGTCCATTTCAAACCGGCGGCGGTACGAAATTACCTGCGAGGCCACGGCGTCACGTTCACCGAACCCACCCAGGCCGTGGCCGTCATCCCCGTGTTCCAGTCCGGCCCCGACGCCCGGCCCGAGCTGTGGGAAGACACCAACCCGTGGCGAGCCGTCTGGACCAACCGTCCCCCTCACTCCGGCCCGGTGCCGGTCACCGTGCCCATCGGGGATCTGGACGATCTCGCCACCATCAGTGCCGAACAGGCGGCGGCGGCCGACCCAAAATTGCTGGCTGCGGTCGCCCGGAAGCATGGGGCCAGCGCCACCCTGATTGCCCATGCAATCGTGGTCGCCGCCTCGCCACCCACGGTCGAGATGAGGTTGACAGGCTCCCAGCCGATCGGTCGAGCCGACCCCCGCCAGTACGTCGGTGTCGCGGGCGAAACGCTCGACTCCGTTCTGGCCCGGGCCGTCGAGGGCACCCTCACCAAACTGGACGAAATATGGAAGCACCCCGGTGCGGCCCCAACTGCGCCAGGGACACAGGGAATGTCGCCGGAAGAACGCCAGCTTACCTTCATGATGCCGATCGTTTCGTTTGCCGATTGGCTCTCGGCGCGTCGGACCCTCGCTGCCCTCCCCCTTATCAAAAGCAGCATCGTCCAGGCAATCAAACGCGATATGGCCCAGGTCACGATTTACTACGGCGGCGACGACTCGCAGTTGATCGGGGCGTTCGGCCAATACAATCTCCTGCTTGAAAAAAGCGGCACCATCTGGAAACTGACCCGAGTCGATGTTCCACCGGCGGCGGTCCCGACCGTGCCAGCCACCCTGCCAGGGGGAGCTGCGGGAGCACCGGGCATAGTCAAGTGACCCCACGCGCGATTCCCAACATCCTGACAGTCTGTCGGCTGCTGTCCGCCCCGTTGGTGGTGTGGCTGATTGCTGAGCAGCGCATGACGACGGCGTTCTGGCTATTCGTTGCGGCAGCCCTGACCGATGCCGCCGACGGTCTGCTGGCCCAGCACCTTAATGCCCGCTCGGAGATCGGCAGCATTCTCGATCCTCTGGCCGACAAAGCCCTGTTGGTCGGGGTATACGTCGCCCTGGGTCTTCAAGGCCATTTGCCAAGCTGGCTTGTGATCCTCGTTGTCTTCCGCGATCTGTTGATCATCGGCGGCGTTATCGTCTATCAATTGGCCATCGGCAAGCCCCGCATGGCACCGTTGCTGGTCAGCAAAATCAACACGTTGGCCGAAATCCTCCTGATTGTGGCCATGCTCGCGAACCTCGGATTTGGCGTGGGCGACACGGTCTTCGTCAACATCATGACGGCGATCGTAGGCGTAACCGTCCTGGCCTCCGGCGGGGCGTATATCGCGGTATGGTGGCGGGCCGCCACCCTGCCGGCAAGTGGGTCCCAATGAGCAATCCACGTCCCCAGTTATTCTGGTTCGCCGGTTTGGCCGTAATGCTTGCCGCGCTTTTTTTGTTGCGCTCGGTACTATTGCCGTTCGTCGCCGGCATGGCGGTGTCCTACTTTCTTGACCCTCTGGCCGACCGGCTCGAACGCTGGGGCGCGTCCCGTACCCTGGCCACCACCCTGATCACCATCGCGTTTGTTCTCCTCGCCGCCACGGCCCTGATGATCATGGTGCCCCTGTTCGCCGATCAGATGGGCAAGCTGGTGGTGCGTATTCCCGACTATCTCCATACACTGGACCACTGGCTGCGGCCGATTTTGGTAAGACTGTCCGCCAAACTCAATCACGCCGATCGTGTCCGACTGGATGCAGCAGCCTCCGGCTTCGCCGGCGATGCCATGAAATGGCTGGGTGGCCTTGTCACCGAACTCTGGCACGAGGGACTGAACGCAATCAACATCTTGTCCCTGATTTTCATCACCCCCGTGGTGACGTTCTACCTGTTGAGGGATTGGGACCGTATGGTGGCCAGTATCGACCTTTGGCTGCCGCGCCGCCATATCGCCACCATCCACCAGATTTTCCGCGACATCGACCGGGCCGTGGCCGGGTTCGTGCGGGGGCAGGCCATCATGTGTCTCACTCTGGGTACATATTACGCCCTGGGCCTGACCCTGGTGGGACTTGAAGTGGGGCTGGTCGTCGGTTTTTTTGCGGGCCTGGTTTCCTTCATTCCCTATCTTGGAACCATCTCCGGGTTCATCATCAGCATGATACTGGCGTTCGGCCAGTTTACCAACTGGGTGGATATCGCCCTGGTGGTTCTCGTGTTTGCGATCGGGCAGGTGCTGGAGAGCTACGTCCTCCAGCCGCGTCTGGTGGGGCGCCGGGTGCATCTGCATCCGGTGTGGCTCATGTTCTCTCTATTGGCAGGCGGTGCCTTGTTCGGTTTCCTGGGAGTGCTGCTGGCGGTTCCGATTGCGGCCGTGATCGGTGTGCTTGCCCGATTCGGTCTGAACCGTTATCTGGCGGGTCCGCTGTACCAGGGCGAGGGCGAGGATGGAGCTTCCTAGACAACTTTGCCTGGATCTTCCGCACCGCCCCGCCCTGGGCCGGGAGGATTTTCTGGTGGCTCCAAGCAACCAGGAGGCGGTGGCATGGCTCGACGCCTGGCCACGCTGGCCGGGAAAGACCCTGGCCCTGTGCGGTCCCGCCGGTTGCGGCAAATCCCATCTGGCGCACGGGTTCGCCGCCGCCGTAGGTGCCGGAATCGTCGAGGCGGCGACGCTGGACCGTGAGCAGCCGCCGCCGTTGCTGGCCCATCAGCCCGCGCTGGTGATCGAGGATGCCGATCAACGCACCGACCCGGTGGCGCTGTTGCACCTATATAATGCCGCCCTTGCCGCCGGGGTCGGTCTTCTTTTGACCACGCGGTTGCCACCGGCTCGTTGGGGCATATCTCTACTCGACCTCCATTCGCGACTGGCCACCCTTCCAGTGGCGCTGATCGCGCCCCCCGATGACGCCCTGATGGCTGCCGTTCTGGTGAAATTGTTCGCCGACCGCCAGCTTCGCGTTGGCCCGGAAGTCATTGATTTCCTGCTGCGCCACATGGAGCGTTCGTTCGATGTCGCCCGCGCCGTGGTCGCCGCCGCCGATCATCTCGCCTTCGCCCGGCGAAAACCTGTTGCCGTGCCGCTGATTGCCGATGTGGTGCGCCAGTTGTGCCAAGCGAACACTGGCTCGTGATTTTTAATCGGAAGAGGAAAGAACGAGGGACTGAGTCCCTCGTGCTCCCCATTTATTTATCTTATGAAGGGGGAGCGCGAGGGGCCTTCAGACCCCTCGCATCTTTATTTTCACGTATCGCTGCTCTTGCTGAGGATCTGGGCACGCTGCCGCAAATTGTTGCCGAAGGTCAGCAGGAAGTTCAAAGTCTGCGCGGCACTGGGCGAACCCATCATGCGCATGACGTTCAACAGCCCGCCCTTGGCCGGCGCGCCGACAGTCTGGTCAAGCGCATCCTCCAGCGCCGCCCTGGTTTCATGAGCGAGGGTCGCTACTTCCTCGGTTGCCAGATTGTTGATCATGTGCTCACCAAAGGCGAACAAGCGTTCGATCATACTGTCGCTGACGGCGGTGCGGGCGGCATGAGCGACCATGACCAGTTCCACCAGGGTGTCAATGGCACCGATCTTATGCAACTTGGTCAGAGCGGCAATCGCCGCCTGCAAGGCTTCCCGGGTGTCTTCGTCGTTAACGGCGTCCACCAGCTCCATGGCATTGGCGGCCGTGCTCGCCATGCGTTCGACCATGCCGTCGGTGAGCGCCTCGCGGGCAGCATTAAGCGCATTCGACAGGTCACCCGCAGCAGGCGGGGTACGGGGCATTTCATCCATCGCGATCTCCTACAGCAGCCCTCGTTCCTACAACAGCCCTCTGGCCGACAGCCAGTACATACGGTTATAGGCCAGCTTGAACCAGTGGATCATCTGGGACGGCGGGGTGGGATTGGGTGGCGTCTCGTAATTGAACCACACGTAAGTGCCCGTCGTCATCCCGGTTTCGACGAAGCAATATACCTTGCCGTCGTAGAGACGGGACCAGGAACCTTCCTTGAAGATCGACACCAGATTTTCGATTACGGTATCCGCTTCGAAGTGAGCGGTTGAACCAGCCTTGGAGATCGGAATGTTGGTCGTGTCACCGACCACGAACACGTTGGTCGACCCCTCGCGCTGCAAGGTCGTGCGATTGGTCGGCACCCAGCCCCCCTTGCCCAGATTCGAGTCCTCGATGACCTGGGAACCCTGGTGGGGCGGAATGGTAATCAGGAGGTCATAGGGCAGAGTCACGCCCTCCTCGGAGCTGATTTCCTTTTTCTGCGGGTCGATCGCACTGGTATTGAAGAAGGTCTCGTATTTTATGCCCAATTTTTCGAATTCCGGCTTGGCCCAGTGCGCCACCGGCTCCAGGGCATGAATCCGCCCGATCGGGTAGGTATAGGTGAACTCGGTCTTGTCCAGCAGCCCGCGATTTCGCAGGTAATCGTACAGCATGAACGTGATTTCGAGCGGTGCCACCGGACACTTGTGCGGGGCATTGGCGTTGATGACGATCTTGCCGCCGGCAAAGCTCGCCAGCGCGGTTCGCAGCTTGCGCGCGCCTTCGAGGTCATAGAACCAGTGCGCCCCCTCGGCCATGCCGGGGATTACCCCGGTCATGAGGCGCGAGCCGGTGGCGATGACCAGATAGTCGTAATCATAGACCCTGCCCGACTGCGCGGTAACCCGATTTTTCTCGACATCAATGTGCTTGGCGGGGTCGACATGAAAGTTGATGCGGCGGTCCAGCACCCGTGTCTGTTCGCGGAACAGCTCGGATTCATGAATACGGCCGAATGGGACATACAGGAGTCCCGGTTGATAGAGGTGCATCGGCGTATTGCCAATCACCGTGATGTTGACCTCTCCGGTTCGCAGCAAGCCTCCTATCTGGCGCGCGACACCGTTGGCGACGATGGTGCCGCCCATACCCGAACCGACGATCAGCAATTTCTTGGCCATTGCAATCCCCTCTTCCAGGATATCCGTTGCCACCCTGGCACGGCGTGAGAGTCAGAAACACCAGCCCCGAAGGTCTACTTTGCCTTCCTGACGACGAGGCTCCAATAGCCGCCGTGGGCCGTGCTGTCGACCAGGGTATGGCCGACTTTTGCCACCCATTCCGGAATGTCGGCGGCCGTTCCCTTGTCCGAAGACAGCACCTCGACCTCATCGCCGACTTTGGCCAGCTTCAGCGCGGCAATCATTTCCATCAGGGGGCCGGGGCAGAAAGAGCCTCGGGCATCAACCGTGATTCGTTCTGTCATCCGTTCTCCCTCCTCAATTCGACGCTACCGCATTCTACACGCATCTTGTGGATTATGTCATGGTAATAAAAATAATTTCAGGCTGGAAATCCTTCTTTTTTAATGGTTCGGGCACGACTAAACATGGGAATCGGTTCGTTGTCTGATGGCGTCCGGCCAGTAATAAATTGCGGTTGACCCTTGGTGCTCTAGTTCTACTTTTATCAGGAGATACTAATGTTGATAGCGCAAATCTCCGATACCCACGTCCATGGTCCTCGTGCCGATGGCTGGCAGGCAGGCCAGACCGATACGCCTGCCCGTCTGCGCCTGTGCGTGGCCACCCTCAACGCCCTCACGCCCCGCCCCGATATCGTGCTGATGACGGGGGATCTGGTGCATGGTGGTGCGGCGGAGGACTACAAACTGCTGGCCGGGTTGCTGGAGCCGCTTGAGATTCCGTTTTATCTTGTGCCGGGCAACCATGACCGGCGGGCCAATCTTCTGGCCGCGTTCGGCGGCCGCAATTGCCCGGCTCCGGCGGGAGGGTTCATCCAATATGTGCTGGAAGATTATCCAGTACGGCTGATTGCGCTGGATACGCTGGAGGAAGGCCGAGAAGGCGGGCGGCTGTGCGAGACGCGTCTGAACTGGTTGCGGAACATTCTTACCGAGCTTTCGGAACGGCCGACCGTGGTGTTCATGCATCATCCCCCCATTCGCAGCGGCCTGGCCGGTTTCGACAAAAGCCCGTTTCTTGGCGCCGAGGGGCTGGCCCAGGTGCTGCGCGAATCCGGCAGGGTGGAGCGAATTCTGTGTGGTCACCTGCACCGGTCGGCCCAGGCGCAACTGGCGGGCACCATGATCACCACGGCCCCCAGCACTGCTTTTCAAGTCGCCCTTGACTTGACGGCGGATGCGCCGCTTCGCGTGGTGCGTGGGCCGGCCGCGTTCCAGCTTCATCTGTGGGCTGCGGACTCCGGGCTGGTCAGCCATACGGGGTATATGGAATAGGGAGCGGGCGCTCCTCTCGGAGTATGGGATTTCGAAGCATTGCCGCATCGCCTTGGACTGGG
>JADFXL010000013.1 GCA_015233585.1 Alphaproteobacteria bacterium
AAGTTGATTTTCTGTTTGGCTTGGCCCGCAACACCCGGCTGGTCGCCGAGATCGCCGCTGAACTGACGCAAGCCGCAGAAGAAGCCAAGGAGACAGGCAAGCCGGCGCGGCGGTTCAAGGACTTCCGCTGGACCACCCGGAAAAGCTGGAGCCGTCAGCGCCGGGTGATCGGCAAGGCCGAATGGACGCAAGGAGAGGCCAATCCCCGCTTCGTCGTCACCTCGCTCAAAGCCGACGACGGCGACGCCAAAACCCTTTACGAAACGGTCTACTGTGCTCGCGGCGAGATGGAGAACCGCATCAAGGAATGCCAACTCGACCTGTTCGCCGACCGCACCTCGACCGCCGCTATTCGCGCCAACCAGCTTCGTCTGTGGTTCGCCTCAATGGCCTACGTCTTGTTGGCGGCCTTGCGCCGCATCGCTCTGGTGAAAACCCAGTTCGCCAGGGCGACCTGCGGCAGTATCCGCCTCAAGCTTCTCAAGATCGGCGCTCTGGTCGTCACCAGCGTGCGCCGGATCAAAGTCGCCATGGCCTCGGGCTATCCCTGGCGGAGCGAATGGGCCGAAGCTTACGCCCGATTATCCGCCGTTTCCGCCTGATCAGGCCGCCTTCACCCCGAACAACAACAAAAGAGGATCATCGCAGACAGACTCTACGCCGCCCGGACAACGTGGCGACGGCGACGCGCGCCCTTATCTCGGGAATCCTTATGGCGGCTTAATGAAATCCTGCCGCCGCTCCACGTCGAGGTTATGTCAAGGGGGGGTGAGATATCCGGGTTAGCGCAACATCTGCCAACCCATGGGGCCAAAGGCCTCTATGGGTTCGAAGCGGCTTTTGTAGGACATCTTCTGGCTATCAGCGATCCAGTAACCCAGGTAGACGTACGGCAGGCCCAGGCGGCGGGCTTCCTTCACCAGCCACAGGATGATGAATGTCCCAAGGCTGCGTTCGGCCAGATCGGGTTCAAAAAAGCTGTATACGGCGGAAAGCCCATCATTCATCCGGTCGGCCAGACAGGTGGCGATCAGGCGGTTGTCATTCCGACGATACTCGATCATAAAGGTATTGATCGGGCTGTCCTCCGCCATGGAGCGGTAATCGTAAAATCCCATCAAGGCCATGTCGCTGCCGCCATGGCGAGCGTTCTGATAACGGGAAAACAGACGGTATTGCTCGGCAGTGGCCCGTAAGGGAATACGGGCCGCTATCAGATCCTCGTTAAGGCGACAGATGCGGCGGTAACTGCGCTTGAACTGAAAAGTATCGACTACGATACGCACGGGCACGCAAGCGCTGCATCCAGAACAGGCCGGGGCATAGGCAATGGAATGACTGCGGCGAAATCCTGCCCGTGACAGGGACTCGTGCAGGGATTCGGCATCAGGACCATTCAACTCGGTGACAATTTTGCGCTCAAGCCGTCCCGGCAGATAGGGGCACGGCATTGGCGCGGTCGTAAAGAAAAAATGGGGCCGCCGTAATGGTACCTGATCCATTTCGCTCATGCCGTTGTTGCCGTGGTGCCGCAGCACTTTTTATATTTCTTGCCGGACCCACAAGGACAAGGGTCGTTGCGGCCGATCTTGACGACTTGGCGTGGCGCCGCCTTGGGGTTTATTTCACCATCTACATACAGCCAACGTCCGTCATCACGACGGAAACTGGATAATTCGTGATGAACTTGCTGCCCGCCCCGAACCCGGAACCGGGCCACGTATTCCACCGTTCCCGTCTGGTCCTCGGGGCCACCGCCCTCCACATGGCGAACCGTCAGGCCAAGCCACGTTACGTCCTTGGCAAATTTTTCAACCTCATCGGGGTTGAAGTCTTCGCGCATTTCCGGTGCCATCGTATCCGAGATAAAGGGCTCGGTTCTGTTCGTAGCATATGAGGAGTAGCGGGCGCGCATCAAGGCCTCGGCCGTCGCCGCTGGTGCGCCGTTCAGAATCGGGCCGCAGCAGTCGTCGAAATCATGGCCGGAGCCGCAAGGACAAGGGTTCATGCAATGTGACCTTCAATGAACATTTCTCAATACGATCGTGCCCGAAAGATAGGCATGGATTCCACGACGGTGATCGTTGAAAAAAATGACAATCAGGACAAGCCATCCCGTAAAGCCGATCGACGCATAAAAAATGGCGGTACGTAGGGTTACCTGAAGAAGGGTAGGGCGGCCGCCGGTCCAGCTCTCGACATAGACCCCGAACATACGCATTCCCAGTGTGGCCTGGGAACGCCCCGCCAACGGCAGGGTATGAAAGACGAAAGGAGCGAGAACCATGACTACGGGTATAAGTAGCCAGAATAACCCAAAGGTCAATAACCCTCCGGCCAACAAGGCCAGATAAACCAAGCCCGTCAGTAAGGCCACATAGGCCACGTCCACCAGCCAGGCCATCAGGCGTCTTATCACCACGCCGTCATAAAGATCGGGCCGCTCCGAGCTGTTGGGGATGCGACCGTAGAAGGATACGTCGAAACGAGGTACCAATGCCGTCATGGTTCCCGGACCTGTTTATTTTTTCACCGTGTGGCTCTGTGCGGCATGTTCTTTCTCGTGCTCTGGTGCCGCTTTTCCGCCCCCGTGTTCGCTTCCGTGTTCTGGTGCGGCCTTCTCGTTTGCAGTCCCTGCGGCGGCTTCCGGCAGGGGGGTTGGGGGATGACTGACTGAGGTTGCGGTTCGTAAAAGAACTATGCTCAGGCGGCGATTGCGGGCGGCGGCGGGATCTTCCTTGACCAGGGGGTCCGTGTCGGCGCGGCCTACGACCCGCTCCACGCGGTCTCCGTCAACTCCGGCACCCAGAAGCACGCGGCGCGCGGCAAGAGCACGATCCGCCGACAGCTCCCAATTCGTGTAGCCCGAAGGATCGGCGAACTGGACCGAATCGGTATGCCCGGAAATGGATATCTTTTCAGGCATCTTGGCGATGGCCTGGGCCACCAGCGTCAACAGTTTTTTGGTATGGTCGTACATGGCGCTGCCACCCGAAGGAAACATGGCCGTGCCTTCCTGGTCGAGGATCTGGATGCGCAAGCCCTCGGCTGTATTGTCGACCAGGAGATTGCGTTTCAGTTTTTGTAAATCCGGATTTGTTTCAAGTGATTCCTTTAGCTTTTCAGCAGCCTCCTGGAATTTTTGCTGTTCGTGGCGTTCGGCGGCCTTGGCATCGTCCTCGTCGTTGGGGGGGGCCTTGCCCTCCTTGGTATCGCCGGCGGCTTCACCGCCCTGGCCAATACTGGTCGGTGGCAGGGACATGGTGATGGATGGAGAGGCACTGTTGGAGGCACTGGCACCCTCGCCAATGACCTTTCCGCCAAGAAGCCCCCCGGCGCCGCTGGTGGATTTTGAAACCGTGGTAGGTGCGAAGTAGTTAGAAACACCCTGTAGTTGCTCTTCCGTCACCGCGTTGAGCAACCACAACAGCAGAAAAAAGGCCATCATGGCGGTAACGAAATCGGCATAGGCCACCTTCCAGGCACCGCCGTGGTGGCCATGACCGCCTTTTTTGACCTTTTTGACGATGATTACGGCCTGACCTTCCTGGGCCATCGCGTATCTCCAGTCGGCGGCTAGGGGGGGTGTTCGTTACTCGCTGCTTAGATTGCTGACCGTATCCTCCACCTCGCTGAACGATGGCTTTACCCCATTCGGCAGGATCTTGCGGGCGAATTCGATGGAGACCTGGGGCGCGTATCCCTGCATGTGAGCCAGGAGTCCGGTCTTGATGCAATTCAAATACATAGTTTCAGTATCAAAAGTTTGTCCCATCGTCGAGGCCATGGGAGCGACAAAGGCATAGGATATGAGCACGCCGGTGAACGTGCCGACCAGCGCGCCGCCGATCAGGTGGCCCAGCACCTCCGGGGGTTCGGTGATCGAGCCCATGGTGTGAATGACGCCCAGCACGGCGGCGACGATCCCCAGCGCGGGCATGGCATCGCCCATGGTGTTAAGAGCGCTTGACCACGAATGAACCTCGTGATGATGGGACTCGATCTCGGCGTCGATGATGGACTCGACCTCATGGGCGTTGTTGGTGCCCAGAGTCAAAAGGCGCAAATAATCGCACAGGAACGCCAGGGCATGGTGATCACTCGTGAAATTGGGGAAGCGCTGGAACAGCGGGCTTTCATGGGGCTTTTCCACATGGCTTTCCAGCGCCAGATCCCCCTTGGTCTTGGCCAAGCGAAACACCGTGTAGAGCATACTGAGAAGCTCAAGATAGCTCGCCTTGGTGTGACGCGGCCCCCTCATCATGATACCGAAGGAGCCGAGGGCGCCAAAGATTACGCTCTTCGGGTTGCCGAGAATGAAGCTGCCGATGGCGGCCCCCAGGATGATGATGAATTCGAACGGCTGGAACAAAACCTCCATATGACCACCGCCACCCATGTAGCCGCCGAATACACAGATGAGAGTCACAACCACGCCAATGATGATGAACATGCTGGTTCTCGCCCCTTGAAGGCCACGCTGTATGTTATAATTCTGCGGCTCGGCTCCGAGTCAAGCCATGTCGCGTGAATCGTCATCAAGAGTCGATGATCCGGGAGCACGCGGCTGGCGGTGGCGGGGCTGCCCGAAATGAAATGCGCTGGAAAAAGTCAAAGCTAGCCACTCTGTCGCAGTCTGCTATAGTGAAGCGTGAGGGTCAATTGCCTGGATTTGCCATGACTGTCGACTCACACTCATTCCGCAACGCGCTCGGGTGTTTTGCCACCGGAGTAACCGTAGTCACCACCGTCTCTGGTGAGGGCCGCTCCGTAGGGGTGACGGTCAGCGCGTTTTCTTCGGTATCGCTTCAGCCACCGCTGGTGATGGTGTGCCTGGGACGACAGACATCGAGTGTGGAAGCCTTTTGTTCCGGCTTTTTCGCCGTCAACGTACTGCGCGAGGACCAAAAGGAAATTGCCATTCGCTTTGCCACTCGCGCGGACGATAAGTGGGCTAAGACGAATTACGAAACCTGGGAGGGGGGCAGCCCGATTTTGCCAGGGTGCGTTGCCAACCTGGAATGTCGGGTCGCAGCCGTCCACGAAGCGGGCGATCACCTTATCATCGTCGGCGAGGTCGTGCGTCTTGCCTATGCGGGTGGTGGGCATCCTTTGTTGTACTTCCGTTCCGCATACGCAGGTCTGGGTACCGCGCTGTAGCTGGTAACCTCCTGGCTGTGACCCGGCGGCTCGGACCGATCCCCCCGTCCGGCAGTCCGCCCTTGAGCCGCCGAACAAGCCTTTTGCCACAGGCAGCCCAGGGCGTAGGGGAGGGGCATCAGATAAACGTCAGGGGGGTGATTTCGGTGATGACGAAACCATCCTCTGGCCGGTACCGCTTCAGCGCCAGACTGCGGGCCTCTTCCGGGTCGTGAGCGGTAACCCGCTGGCAATGCTCATTGGCCCAGTCGTCCGCGAAAAACAGGTGGCTGCGATTTTCCTTCAGCAGACCTCGTACTTCCGCGTTATAAAGAGACACGCCAAACGTTTTGCACCCGCTCTTTGGACAGTATAGTGGGTCCACGGTCATCTCTAACTCCCTTACGATCCCATTTCATTATTAAATGGCGGATATTTTTCCGCTTTGTACCAAAAGTTGCGCGTTGCCCGCGACCTGCCGCAGAAACAAACGTGCATGAAGTGCTGATCCAGACCATTTTACAGGAAAATTGTGAAGTGGGAACAGGAATTTATCCTTTTGAACAGTCCATATGGTAGCGATGGGTTGCCGCTCATACTCGCCTGGGGGCGTCGGTCCCACATCGTTCAAATGCGATTGCCCTGCACGAGAGCCGTTGTCTTGTTGCCTGGTGCTGGCTAAACAAGGAATATGCCGGTACGTATCGCACCAAACAGGTCTGCATCATGACAACTACCACGCCCGATCGCGAAACCGCCATCGCCCTGCTCAACTGCAACCTTGGAAGAGTCGCCATTTCATTGCTGCGTTCGCAGACGACCGATTTGTTCGCAGCCAATGTGGCGCCGCCTTTGCAGCGAAAGCTGGAATCTCTGCGATGTCGCGCGCCCGATGGTACCAAGGTGGCGGTCGATGCCATTGAGCGTGTTGACCAGGGTTATCGCGTGGTGTTTGACCGGGTATCGAGCGACTCCATTACCGTCGGCGAAGCCGATACGGGAGGTTTTCGTTCGACAGTTGGTGGAGGATTATGCAATCTTAGCAAGGACTTGGGAATAATTCTTGATGTTTTGAGTGATGAAATGGGGGCAGTGCCGCCGCTGACGTTTCTGACCTGGGCGGATGCCGCCGATTCTTTTTCCGGCGTGGTCGTACCGGGAAAGTCGCGGACATCGTTGATACTCCGCGACAAGGGGTTCGAGAAGATGATCCTCACCGAGCGCGGCCCAACGTTCGATCCGGAAACGATCGAGCCATGGGCCACCGAGGAGCGCTTCTATGATCGTGATGACGGGTTCGTGTTCATCGGGCAGGAACCAGGGGACTCGAAAAAGTTCGACTATGTGCGGCAGCGCAAGCTGGCAGGTGCGGCATTGCGGGTATTTTGGCTGGTTGGCGGCAATCAGCTCAAAAAGCTCTATACCGAATACCGGAATTTCCTGGCGGTGGCCGACGTGGTCAGCCTCAATCTGACCGAAGCGGCGGGTTTTTTCTGTTTCGAGCCGTTGCACCGTCGCCACCGCAACGCCACCGAACTCCGCAACATGTATGCCAAGGAAATCAGCCGCCGCGTTCTGGAATGCGGCGCCAGCCATGTGGTTATCACCGACGGCGCCAAGGGGGCAAGTCTGGCGCGCAAGGCCCGCCGGGGCCGGGTAGAATTCGTTTATTCTCCATTCATTCAGGAAAACGTCATCGAGGTCGACCCGGCCGTGCGCGAAGATACCGGGTGCGGTGACAGCTTCGCCGCTGCCGTCGCCGCCTATTTCCTCATCAACCCTGATGGTTTCAAGTTAAACGAAGCGGCTAACTTCGCACATTATGTCGCTGGAATCGTTTATCAACGTCCGCGCCCGAACCTGACTGACGAGGACGTGTCGTATGTGGCGCTGGCGCGGGACCGGGCACGGGCCAGCGGGGCCTTTGTGGGCAAGCACGAGACCTTTGCCCGCAATTTTTGCCAGATCCACCCGGCCGAGATCATGCCGCGCGGCCCGCGCCAGAATATTCTTGTGCTGTTGCTGGGAGGTAATCCCGGCGATCCGACCCAGCCCGACGTGACCGGCGCTCGTGCGGCACTGGAACGCCTGGGCCGCGACACCAGCTATCGCTATGCCCCTCTGGTGCGGATCGTCTCCCGCCTGAGAGAGGGCCAAGGAGAGGGCCAGGGAGAAGGCTCATGCCGTCCGGCCGAGGCAATCGGCCAGCCCGGTATGAGATTTGTCACAACCTCGGAAATGGCGAATCTGGTGGAGCGCCGCTTGCTGTGCAAGGAGATCGGCAACCTGGAGGGGGGAGCGCGCCACGGCGTGCTCAAGACCGACCTCGTTGGTCACGAGGGTGTTTATCTGCTGCGCGTCACCCAGCTCGAAGCCCTGGAGGTTCTGTCGTCGGAGGACTTCATGAACCTGTTCGGCGATATCAAGTTCTGGCACTTCGTTACCGAAGACGTGGACACCCGTCTGGTGTGGCACGCCCGCCGCTGGGGTGTCTCGGCCGAACAGAGCCAGGAAATTCTGCGTCAATCCCGGCGTGACGACATTATCACCGCCATGGGGCCGCAATACACGTTCTCCTATCACGGCAGCCCCGATGCCGAAGCCTTTGAAATCGAAATGACCGAGCAACTGGTCCTGCGTCTTGATGCGCTGCTTGCCGGCTTGTTTCGGAATGCCGTGGCATCGTTATGACCGAGTGCCGCCACTGTGGCTTGCCGGCCCCGACGGCAACGGAATTCTGTTGCTCCGGGTGCGAGGCTGCCTATGCGCTGGTGCGGGATCAGGGGCTTGAACAGTATTACCGCCGCCGCTGCCTCGACCCCACCGCCCGCGCACTGCGCCCCGATGCCGAGGCCGGGCCGCTTGACGTGTCGGGTCAGGCGGTGGTGGGGGAGGATGGGATCGTTACCCTCCACCTCATGGTTGAGGGACTGCATTGCGCCGCCTGCGTTTGGTTGATCGAGTCGTTACTGGGGCGCCAGCCCGCTGTGGTCCAGGCCCGGCTCAACATGACGACGCGGCGCCTGGTTCTGCGGTGGCGTGGCGCGGCTGCGCTCGGCAATGACCTGATAAAACCGGTCCTCCTGGTCGGGTATCGCGTGGTGCCCTATGACCCGGCCCGCCTGGGGACCGAGACCCAGCGACAGGAACAGGAGCTTCTGCGCGCCATGGCCGTGGCCGGGTTTGCGTCGGGGAATGTAATGCTGTTTTCCGTGTCGCTGTGGGCAGGGGCGAGCATGGGACCGGCGACCCGCTCGTTTCTGCAATGGCTGTCGGCGTTGGTGGCGGTGCCTGCCGTTATTTACTGCCTGCGGCCGTTCGTGCGCTCGGCGCTGACGGCGCTTCGGGTCTGGCGCACCAATATGGACGTGCCGATAAGCCTTGGGGTCATTCTTACCGTTGCCATGAGCTTGTACGAGACCTTCCATGGGGGCCGCCATTCGTATTTCGAATCGGCGCTCATGCTGTTGTTCTTCCTGCTGGTTGGCCGTTATCTGGAAAGCTTGGCGCGCGGCCGCGCCCGTTCCGCCGCCGAAGGGCTGGTGGCCCTGGGGGCGGCCCGCGTTACCGTGCTGGAGCCAGAGGGAGGGCGCCGGTTGCTGGCGCCCGCCGAGGTAAAGCCGGGTCAGACCGTGCTGGTCGCTACCGGAGAGCGCATTGGCGTGGATGGAACGGTTAGCGACGGCATCTCGGAGCTGGATACCAGTCTGATTACCGGGGAGACCGCGCCGTATACGGTCGAGCCGGGGTGCCGGGTGTTCGCAGGGACGCTCAATCTGACGGCGCCATTGCGCGTGGTGGCGGGAGCGGTGGGCGAAGGCACGCTCCTGGCCGAAATCGTGCGTCTCATGGAAGTGGCGGAGCAGGGGCGTGCGCACTATGTTGCCCTGGCCGACCGCGTGGCCCGCCTTTATGCGCCGGTGGTGCATGTGATGGCACTGTTGACCTTTCTCGGCTGGCGCTGGGGCGTTGGGGTGCCGTGGCAGGAGGCGCTGCTGACGGCGGTTTCGGTGCTGATTATCACCTGTCCGTGCGCGCTGGCACTGGCGGTGCCCGTGGTCCAGGTCATCGCCAGCGGCCGGCTGTTGCGTCAGGGCATTCTTCTTAAATCTGCCACCGCGCTGGAGCGTCTGGCGGACGTAACGACCGTGGTGTTTGACAAGACGGGCACCTTGACCCTGGGGCGGCCAGAGTTGCGGCGGGATGGGCGTTGGCAGGAGGACGACTTGGCAGTGGCTGCGAGTCTGGCGGTTGCCAGCAAGCACCCTCTGGCGCGGGCGCTGGCGGGATCGGTCCCGGCGGCTCATCCGCTTTCGGGGGTGGTGGAGGTGCCGGGAATGGGCCTTCAGGCGACTGAGGCCGATGGCCGGAGGGTGCGTTTGGGGAGTCGTGTCTGGTGTGGGGCTGATGGTGATGATGGCCAGGACCAGGAAGCTGGCCAGGAATTATGGCTGGCGCGTCCGGGATTGCCACCTGTCCGTTTCGCTTTCGACGACACTTTGCGCCCGGATGCCGTCAGTGTGGTGGCGACGTTGAGGCAACAGGGTTTTGCCGTCGAGTTGCTGTCAGGGGATCGCGCGCCTACCGTGGCCCGGATCGCGGCGGAAGTGGGGATCGATTCCCGGCACGCCACCTGCTCGCCGGCCGACAAGGTTTCGCGGTTACAGACTTTGAAGGCCGATGGTGCTACAAGATGTATGGTTGGGGACGGCCTTAACGATGCTCCCGCACTGGCGACGGCGGATGTCTCCATGTCGCCATCCTCGGCGGTGGACGTAAGCCAGAATGTCGCTGACGTTGTGTTCCAGGGAAAATTTCTGGCTCCGGTAGTTGAAATTCTGACGGTGGCGCGGCTGGCCCATGTTCTCGTGCGTCAGAATTTTGCGGCGGCTTTTTTGTACAATATCGTTACTGTGCCGCTTGCGGTGATGGGGTACGTGACGCCACTGTTGGCCGCGTTGGCAATGTCGTCGTCATCGCTGGTGGTGATTGTCAATGCGCTCAGGCTCCAGCGTCGGAGGAAGCCATGAATGGATTGCTGATGCTGATTCCGTTGGCCCTGGCTTTGGGGCTGATCGGGTTGGGGGCCTTTCTGTGGGCGTTGAAATCCGGGCAGTTCGATGACCTGGATGGTGCCGCTCACCGGATTCTGTTCGATGATGATGATGGCCCGAAGGCGTGAGAATGGCGGGGCTGTCGCCCCGCGATCACACAAAAGGAGGTTCGCTTGAGTGCGACAACGGATCTGAAGCGAATTTCGGTGCGGGATATCCGGCTGCGCAAGGGCGGGGAGCCGATCGTCGTTCTTACCGCCTACACGGCGCCGATGACCAAACTCCTTGACGATTGTGTGGATATCCTGCTGGTCGGTGATTCGCTTGGCATGGTCGTGTACGGGATGGAGACCACTCTGGGGGTTACCCTTGAGATGATGATTGCCCATGGCACGGCGGTGGTGAGAGCGTCGCGCCGGGCGTGTGTCATCGTCGACATGCCGTTCGGTTCCTATCAGGAGTCGCCCGAGGCGGCATTCAAAGCCTGCGCCCAGGTGATGGCTCTGACGGGCTGCGCCGGGGTCAAGCTCGAAGGTGGTATCGAGATGGCGAACACCATCGCCTTTCTGACCCGTCGCGGTATTCCGGTAATGGGCCATGTGGGGTTGCGGCCGCAGTCGGTTCATGCGTTGGGTGGCTTCCGTGCCCAGGGGCGGGACGGAGCAGAGGCCGCCGCTATCGTCGCCGACGCCGTGGCGGTGGCGGAGGCCGGGGCGTTTGCCGTGGTTGTTGAAGGTACTATCGAGGCGGTCGCGCGTCAGATTACCTCCATCGTTGCCGTGCCAACCATCGGTATCGGGGCTTCGCCGGTCTGTGATGGTCAGGTGCTGGTGACCGAGGACCTGCTCGGGCTGTTCAACGACTTCAAGCCCAGGTTCGTCAAACGCTACGCCGAGTTGGGCGAATTGGTTACCACGGCGGCGCGTGCCTATGCCGACGACGTGCGGACCCGGCGTTTTCCAGCTTCCGAACACTGCTTCGGCGGTGGTCAAAAATAGGGAGAAGGCCCTCATGGATGTTCCCGTCGTTCGTTCGGTAATGGAACTCAGGACAGAGGTTGCAACTTGGCATGGTGCCGGGTTGAAGGTGGCGCTGGTGCCGACCATGGGTGCCTTGCATGAGGGTCATCTGACGCTGGTGCAGCGGGCGCGCGAGGTGGCCGGGCGGGTGGTGGTGTCGATCTTTGTCAACCCGACACAGTTCGGCCCTAATGACGATTTCGATCGCTACCCACGCACGGAAGACGATGACCGCCGTCGCCTTGCCACCGTGGGTACGGATCTTCTGTACGCTCCCGGCGTCGAGGCGATGTATCCGCCGGGCTTCTCCACCACGGTAACCGTGGGTGTGGTGGGCGAGGGGCTTTGCGGTGATTTCCGGCCCGGCCATTTTGCGGGCGTCGCTACCGTGGTGACCAAGCTCCTTCTTCAGGCGCAGCCCGATATTGCCCTGTTCGGCGAAAAGGATTACCAGCAACTCCAGGTCATCCGGCGTCTGGCGCGGGATCTCGACATTCCCGTCACCATCGAAGGGGTGCCCACGGTGCGTGAAGCCGATGGTCTGGCCATGTCTTCACGCAACCGCTATCTGAGCGGTGAGGAACGTCGCACGGCCGCAGCCTTGCCCGCCACGCTACAACGAATCGCAACAGCGATCAGCGGCGGCGCCGATGTTGTGGCGTCGTGCGCCCAGGCGAAGATGGAGCTGGTAAAGGCCGGGTTCGATCGCGTCGAATATCTTGAAGTACGTGACGCCGCTACGCTGGCGCTGCTGACGGCTGCGCCCATTACCCGGCCGGCACGGGTTCTGGTTGCCGCCTGGCTCGGGCGCACGCGGCTTATTGACAATTTACACGTGTAGTTCCGTAACGTGATGCCGTCCTCTCATTTTTGTTATTCCATAATGTTGTATCCCGCTATACTCCGCTGGCGATGCTGGGAATCACACGCTACATATTGAAACAATTGACAGTGGGAACCCTTCTGGTTTCCGCCGGGTTGATATGTATCCTGTGGTTAAGCCAATCGTTGCGGTTTATCGACCTTTTGGTGAAAAAGGGGCTGACTGTCCTCGGTTTCATCAAGCTGACCATGCTGCTGTTACCGAATTTCGCTGTCATCATATCGCCCATCGCGCTTTTCGCCGTGATCCTTTTCACTTATAACCGTCTTGAAATGGACCGCGAGCTTGTGGTTCTCAAGACGGCAGGGTTGAGCGACATTCGCCTCGCCAGCGGGGCGCTGGTGCTGGGACTGGCAATGACGGTTGTCGGGTATGGACTGACGCTCTATCTGGTGCCCGAATCCGTCCAGCGTTTCCGCGCAATGCAGTGGGCGATTCGTAACGACCTTTCCTCGGTGCTCCTTCAGGAGGGAACCTTCACCGAGGTGGTTCATGGCGTTACGGTCTACGTTCGGTCCCGAACGCCGGAAGGCGAATTGCGGGGGATTCTGGTGTATGACCGGCGTAATCCGGCAAAGCCGCCGTTAATCATGTTGGCGGAACGTGGTGCCTTGATCATGAGGGAGGATGGACCGCGCGTCCTCATGGTAAACGGCAACCGGCAGGATCTTTCCGATGATGGGAGTCGCCTTGGCGTGCTGTATTTTGACAGCTACACGATCGAATTGAATGCGCTGGGCGGGCAGGGTCCGGAACATTCCAACGATCCACGGGAACGCTCGATAAAGGATCTCCTCACACTCACCGAACAGGATGGACTTGAGACGACGGACATGCGGCACTTTCGGGTCGAAGCTCACCAGAGACTGACCGAACCCCTCTACAACCTGTCGCTGGCGGTTCTGGCGCTGGCCTCGCTGTTGCCGGTGCCATTCAATCGCCGGGGTCACAATGTCCGCGTGGTGGTGGCGGTGGCGTTGATGGTGATAATCGAAGCGGCCGCACTGGGGGCCGCTGCCGTGGCAGGGAATACGCTTGCGGCTCTGCCGTTATTGTACGTTGTCGCGATTGTGCCACCGCTGGCTGGAATTTTCATCCTGATACGTCCTCCCGAGTGGCTGAGGCGGGGGTGGCTGTTCCCAACCCGGCGCGATTCCGCGTGATGAAAATCTGGAAGGTCATGGTGGTTACCACCATGCTGGCGGTCCTGCCGCTGGCAAGGGGTTACGGCGCTTCCGTCATGGAAGATGCCAGTCTGTCGCATCGGAAACAGGGTGCGGCCAAGCCGGTTCAGACTCAGGCCAGGGGAGGGGCTGGAACTGGAACTGCCGAGATATCCCAGCCGGCCGTTCTGATTACGGCGGACGAGATGGTACATGACCAGGATCTTGGCACGGTGACGGCGCGTGGGCACGTCGAGATTGACTACGCCGACCGTATCGTTCTGGCTGATACCGTCAACTATAACACGACACTCGACGTGGTGACGGCGAGCGGTAACGTCAGCATCCTGGAGCCGGATGGTTCCGTTATGTTCTCTTCCTTTGCCGAGTTGACCGGAGACCTCAAGGACGCCTTTGTTCGCGACGTGCGCATCCTGCTTAGCGACCACTCACGTCTTGCGGGAGTTAGCGCCAAACGCACAGCCGGAGATCGTAACGAAGTTACGAAGGGGGTGTACTCGCCGTGTAACCTCTGCAAGGAAGATCCGTCACAGCCGCCACTGTGGCAGATCAAGGCCGTTCGGATCATTCATGACGAGCCTGCCCAACAGATAGAATACCATGACGCCAAGATTGAGGCCATGGGGGTTCCGGTCTTCTATACGCCTTATCTGTCACACCCAGATCCAACAGTCACCCGCCGCAGCGGCCTTTTGACCCCGACCTGGGGAGCGTCTTCGACCGTCGGAGCCTTTGTCCGCACTCCCTATTTCGTGGATCTTGGCCCGAGTACCGACTTGACTTTCACGCCCACGACCACGACCAATCAAGGTATGGTGTTTGGTGGGGGGTATGGGCAGCGCTTCACTACCGGCGAGGTCAAACTGGACGGCAGCGTCACCCGCAATAACAAAGACAATGTGTACAGCCATATTTTCGGCCTGTCCCAATTCGACCTGGACGATACCTGGCGCACGGGACTCCAGGTGCAACGGGTGAGTAACGACACCTATTTGCAACGCTACAAGTTTCCGGTCACCGATCCGTACCTGACCACCCACGGGACTATCGAGGGCTTCAGTTCCCGCAGCTATGCCGCCCTGGAGGGTTACTCATTTCAGAGTCTGCACACGGCGGACGTGCCGAGTACGGCCCCCATCGTACTTCCGTTGGCCACTTACGATTTTGTTGGGGAACCGGCCAGCAATGGTGGCTTCTGGAATGCCGCTGCCAGTTCAGCGACCGTTGATCAAAAACATCTGGCCAAAAGCAGCCGGGCTTCCGTTGGCGGAGGATGGACGCTGCCCCATACCACCTCGGACGGCAGCGTTCTTGAATTCAATGCAGGGGTGCGGAGCGATGGCTACTACGTCGAGAAGAGCCAGCGCAGCGACGGCAGCCCCTATAACGGAACGATAAGCAGGATTTACCCGGAAACATCGTTGATGTGGCGTTTTCCCCTCACCCGTTCCGATGAGTCCACCCGGCAGGTCATCGAACCTATTGTTCAGGGTGTCGTGAGTCCGCGGGGCGGGAATTCTGTCAAGATTCCCAACCTCGACAGCGCCAATCTGGAATTTGATGACACCAACCTGTTCAGCCACAGCCGTTTTACCGGTTATGACCGGGTCGAAACGGGGCCACGCGTGAATTACGGCATCAACTATAATATTTTTGATAGCCATCCGGGGGGGGCCGGACTTACGGCGCTGCTGGGGGAAAGCCTTCGTGTCAACAACGACAGATTGTTCGCACCAGGGACGGGACTCGATAATCATCTTTCCGATTATGTGGGGCGGGTGGATTTCATGCCCTATGGCAACCTGAATTTTCTGTACCGCTTTCGTCTGAACCAGAACGATCTGTCCGTGCGCAGCAACGAAATTTCCACAGGCATTGGTCCAAAAGCGTTGCATCTGGATGCCGGTTATATCTTTATCCGTCAAAATGTGACCGAAGGAACGGAATTTTTCGGTGACCGGGAACAAGGCAGCCTGTCTTTAACTTCTGCAATGACCCAACATTGGAAGGTTGGTCTCAATACCGTAGTTGACATGACCAGTATGGGAGGCCCATTATCCGAAGGTATAGCTTTTACATACGAGGATGAGTGCCTCATATTCATGGCGAATATTGCGAGGTATTTTACTTATTCAACTTATGTACAGAGTGGTTACAGTATGTTGATGAATGTTGTTTTCAAAACTTTAGGGGAGGTTCCGCTCCAGTCTAATTTCTAGAGGAACACGTTTGCAGGAGGCTTTCTCAAAATGAGCGGGTCGTTTTCAAGGGGCGACAGCCAGCCCTCGCGGGTGATACGTTCCGTCGGACGTGCTGGCAACTACTCGGACAATATCATGGTTCGTTCATTTGTTTTCAGTCTGACCCTGTTGGTTGGCTTTTTGTTCACGAGCGGTGCGTTTCCGGCTGAAGGCCAGGATCGAATCGCCGCTGTCGTGAACGATGAAGTGATCTCGATGCTCGATGTTGAAATGCGTATGAAGCTGGTGATCAGTTCATCCGGCCTCCCCGAAAATACGGAGACGCGGGAACATCTGTTGCCGCAGATTATGCGGATGCTGGTTGATGAGAGGTTGAAACTGCAAGAAGCCGCTTCGCTCAAGATCAAGATCACCGATGCCGATATGAAAGAGGCCGAAGCCTTTGTCGAGCATCAAAACAATCTGCCTCCTGGCGGATTTGCAAAGTTCTTGAGTGAACACGGCATTGATCGCACCTCGGCCCTCGCGCAGTTGCGCGCCGATGTCGCCTGGATCCGGGTGGTTCAACAGACGATCCGGCCTCTGATCAAGGTCGGCGATGACGAGGTGGACGCAGAGTTGCGCCACCTCCGTGCGGTGGCGGGACGGCCGGAGGTGTTGTGGGCAGAAATCGTTCTACCGATAGACGTTCCCGGACACGAACTGGAGGTTCGCCAACTGATTGATCGTCTTGTACAGCAAATGCGCGACGGGGCCAATTTCCAGGCCATCGCGCGCCAGTTCTCGCAAAGTGCTTCGGCCGCCTCGGGCGGAGATATGGGGTGGACCGCCGAAGGCCAGGTCGACGAGGAAATCGATAAGGCCTTGCGTCATATGGAACCTGGACAGCTCGCGGTAATTCGCACCTTGTCAGGTTACCATGTCCTGCTGCTTCGTGACCGGCGCCAGACGGCTGCCGTCGAAGGTAGCGAGGCCAAGATCACCTTGAGCCAGATTTTCATCCCCACCACGGGCCCCGAGGCGGCGCCCGAGCCGTTGCGCCAGCAGGTCATCGACAAGGCCACGGCGATAAAGGATTCGTGCGAGCCGTTCAACGCCCTGGCTACCGAATTGAAGACGCCACGCTCCGGGTCTCTGGGCACGTTGAAGATTGCTGATTTGCCGGAGTCTCTGCGTTCGGTGGTGCTCTCGCTGCCGCTGAACACGCCGAGCAAGCCGGTGACGCTTCCTTCTGGGGGCATTGCCGTGCTTATGGTGTGCGCTCGCGACACGCCGTCGGACCAACCCCAACGTGAGGCGATCATGAGACGCCTGGAAAACGATCGAGTCGAAATGATTTCACGTCGTCGTCTGCGTGATCTTCGACGCGCGGCCTATGTGGATGTGCGCCTGTGAATTTTCCGCCTATCCTGATGCCAAGCGAACAAAGAACGAGGGCCTGAGGCCCTCGTGCTCCCCACTTATCTAATTAACAGGGAGCGCGAGGGGGCTAGGCCCCTCGCAACTTTTCTTTTAGCTGATCTATCATTGTAGTTATTTCTGTTTTTAGAGTATCTGGGCTGTCACCATGAATCTTCCAATTGTTTTGACCATGGGAGAACCCGCTGGAGTTGGCGGCGAAATCGCGTTCAAGGCGTGGCTGCTTCGGCGGGAGATTTCGGCACCGTTTTTCCTGATTGATGATCCAGCGCGACTGACTGCCCTGGCGGCACGGGTCGGGCTTGACGTTCCCGTCGTGGCCATCGACGCACCGGAACAGGCGGCAGCCATCTTCGCGAAGGCGTTGCCGGTGTTGCCGTTACCATTGCCGGGTCCGTCGGAGCCGGGGCGTCTCAATCCGGTGAACGCCGGGGCCGTGGTGGAGTCCATTGATCGGGCTGTAGCCCTGGTCCGGGCGCGGCGGGCCGGAGCCGTCGTTACCAATCCCATTCACAAATACGCGCTCCGGGAGGCCGGGTTTCGCTATCCCGGCCACACCGAATACCTCGCCCATCTGGCCGGTCCCGAGTTCACGCCGGTCATGATGCTGGCAGGCCGTGGCCTGCGCGTGGTGCCCGTGACCATCCATATGGCACTCACCGCAGCAATTGCCGCCCTCGACACCGCTGGCATTGTGGCGTGTGGCCGCGCGACCGCTATGGCCCTGACCAGCGATTTCGGTATCGAGGCTCCGCGTCTGGCGGTAGCGGCGCTCAACCCCCATGGCGGCGAAGGCGGCATCATGGGACGCGAGGAAATCGACATCATTGCTCCTGCCGTGGTGATTCTGCGCCGCGAGGGCATCACTGCCCTGGGACCGGCACCCGCCGACACCCTGTTCCACGAAGGCGCCCGCGCAGGGTATGACGCTGTGCTGTGCATGTACCACGACCAGGCGTTGATACCGCTGAAAACCGTCGATTTTGCGGGAGGAGTCAATGTGACCCTGGGACTGCCGTTCGTGCGAACCTCGCCGGACCACGGCACAGCTCTGGATATCGCTGGAACCGGGCGTGCCGACGCCACCAGCCTGATCGCGGCGCTCACGCTGGCGGCCGAGATGGCGGCGCGGCGTGCTTCGCATCCCGATGGCGGCTGATGGAACTCCCGCCGCTGCGTGACGTGATCGCCCGCCATGGGTTGGCGGCGCGCAAGTCCCTTGGTCAGCATTTTCTGTTCGATCTCAACATAACGGCACGCATCGCTCAGGCGGCGGGGGATCTGAGCAACGGCACCGTGTTCGAGGTGGGACCGGGGCCGGGGGGGTTGACCCGCTCGTTGCTTGCGTGCGGGGCGGTTCGTGTGATCGCCGTAGAGCGCGACGCCCGCTGCATTGCCGCCCTGGGGGAGGTTGCCGCCGCCTATCCCGGCTGTCTTGAGGTGCCCCGTCTTGAGGTAATTGAAGGCGATGCGCTGGACGTAAACCTTGCTGCCATGGGTCAGCCGCCGCGCCGCATCGTTGCCAACCTGCCCTATAATATTTCGACCGCGCTGTTGATCAAGTGGCTGCGGGATGCGAGCGCCTTTACGCAAATGACGTTGATGTTTCAAAAGGAAGTGGCGGAGCGTCTGACCGCCGCGCCGCGTACCAAGTCCTATGGCCGGCTTTCGATTTTGACCCAATGGCTGTGTTCGGTAGAAATCCTGTTTGACCTCAATCCGCGTGCTTTTGTGCCGCCGCCGGGTGTGGTTTCCAGTGTCGTGCAACTGACCCCCAGGCCTGTACCGCTGGCGCCGGCCGACTTCGCCGTACTGGAACGAGTGACGGCCGCCGCGTTCGGGCAGCGGCGCAAGATGCTGCGAGCGAGTTTGAAGCCACTCGGCGATGCCCAGGCTTTGTGCGAGGCCGCCGGGGTGACGCCGACCGCCCGGGGCGAGGAAGTGGATGTTGTCGGGTTTTGTGCCTTGGCCCGTGCGGTAGCGGCGGCGGTTCCTCTTGCCTCTGACCGGAATTCGGGAGACTGGCCCTGAAGGTGCCCCGTATCAATCAAGCGTTGGGCACAAAGGGTAACCGTTTCTTTGCCAAGGATATTTTTGCGACGTGTTCGGTGATCTAATGTAACATGTTACGTAACTGCCCAGGTACCCCCGATGTCAGGCGAACACTTATTCATGATAATTAACCGAAAGTCGTAAGAACGAGGGCCTCAGGCCCTCGTGCTCCCCATTTATCTTATTAACGGGGAGCGCGAGGGGCCAAAGCCCCTCGCATCTTTATCTTCTAGTTGATTTTCCATCATTGATATTTTCTGATTTATGGGATACCTGGGCAGTTACCATGTTACGAAATGGAGGTGCCTTGATGCCGCGTCAAACTGGAAAACCCGTATCACCGTTGTGCCCGCCGCCAAAATCGGCGGCGTGATCGGTGAGGCCGATGACACCCTGCTTTTGCGTGTCAATCTGGTGCTGGTGCTATTTTTGGGTATTGTGTGAGGCTCTTTCTGGGTTCCAGAAGGATTTAGTGTATTTGAATGCCTTGCCAGTTATCCCGCCATGCCGCTTGGCCGAACGTCCGCACACGTAGTAAAATCGCCACCGGAGGTTCCACTATGCCCGATCCCGTCGCCTCGCTCTATGAACAGGATTTCTACGCCTGGGCCAACGAACAGGCCGCCCTGTTACGTGCCGGTAAGCTTTCTGCCGCCGACATCCAGCATATTGCCGAAGAGATTGAGAGTATGGGCAAGGCCGAAAAACGCGAACTCGTCAACCGTCTTGCTATTTTGCTCATGCACCTGCTGAAATGGCAGTTTCAGCCCGTTGGCCGCTGCACTTCGTGGCGGTTGACGATCAAGGAGCAGCGGCGCGAATTATCTGATCACCTCGACGACAATCCCAGCCTCCAGGCAAAGCTGGCAGAGGCGATTTCCAGCGCCTATGCTCGCGCCCAGCTTGCTGCGGCTCGTGAAACAAGTCTCCCGGAAACGACCTTTCCGACGGTCTGCCCGTGGTCTTTTGAACAAATCTGGAGCAATGATTTTTGGCCGGAATCTGACCTCCATTAAGGGGGGGCGCCGGATGCAAAAAATCAAAAATTGTACTCAATGCCTAGATCGCTGAAAGCACGTTATCTTTTCTGTCTAACCAACACGACGAAAGCCGACCTTGCCGAAATCTGATCTTACGTTGTGTCCGAAGCATCGGAAGAGGTCGCAACGCGCTTGTTGGCGAGGATTGAGAACGCCTGCTGATTGTTGTCAGGGTTTTCCCCTTCGCGAACGGCGCGAGATCAACTCGCGGCGGGTTTACATGATTTACGGATGCACGAGTATCGACGGACGGTTAGACGTCGCACGGCTTGGCTCTTGCTAAGGCGAGGCGTCAACACTACATTAGCTAATATCGCTAATTTGGCTATTGATGTCTAAAATGAAGACGGCAGCCTCTACAAACGTCCAGAACAACTTCGGGGAGTTCCTCGAAGCTGCCGGGCATGAGCCTATTGCTGTGACGCGGACAGGCCGTAAGGTCGCCGTTCTGCTCTCGTGGTCCGAATACGAGCGGCTGACGCACCTTGAAGAGACCGCTTTGTTGGCGCGCGTGATGGAAGCCGAAGCGGAAGGCTATCTTGGGACCGATACGACGGCCAGCTACCTGAAATCCAAATTGGCGGGTGTTCTCATCGAAAAATCGGGAGTTGCGTATTACCCCCCGTTCATTCAAAATTTGGTCAGGGAAACGTCAGTTTGTTTGACTGTGTCCCGCGCCAAGCGGGAATTTGGGATTATGCCATGGAGTTTGAAATTACTAAGATTGACGCTGCAGTTGATCAATTGGATTGGGCCATTCGGCTTTTTCTTGATCATCGCGCCTATGTGGCAGCGATCACGCTAGCCGGAGCAGCCGAGGAGATATTGGGGAAGCGGCTGGCAGACAGATCTGCTGCAAATATTCTAAAAGGAAAATTCTCAGCAGATTTAGATATCCCAGAAAAGGTCGTTGCTCAGCAGTACCTTAACAAAGCGAAAAATTGGCTTAAACACTGGAATGATTCGGTTGACGACGAAAAGATATGCTTAGAACTTGACGAAGAGGCAATTCAATACATTACCCGAGCCATAACAAATCTTGCCATTTATGATGAAAGCTGTCCGAGTGAAGGGCCACGTTTCAAGGAGTGGCTTATGAAGAACAGGCCCACCCTTTGGGAATAATTCTGGAATCGCGCACGCCACCAACAGCTCCCCCAACACTTCTGAGTTCATTCTAAGTTCCCCGTTGACGCCGCTGGCCGTCATCCCTAGTATCCGCACCGGGTCACGGCTCCCCAACGGGCCGCGCACCTTCTGTGAGGAAGGGATTTTATCATGAGCATCATGTCTCGGCCGACGGTTCGTCCGGCCAGTCCTAATTTTTCTTCCGGTCCCTGCGCCAAACGTCCCGGTTGGTCGGTCGCGGCGCTGTCCTCCGCTCTGGTCGGGCGGTCGCATCGGGCCAAGCCAGGCAAGGCCCGGCTGCAAGAAGTCATCGACCGGACCCGTGCGGTGCTGGGTGTGCCCGCCGGCTGGCGTATCGGCATCGTTCCGGCTTCGGATACCGGCGCGGTGGAGATGGCGATGTGGTCGCTGCTGGGACCACGCGGCGTCGACATGCTGGCGTGGGAGAGTTTCGGCGAGGGCTGGGTAACCGATGTGGCCAAACAGCTCAAGCTCAAGGACGTGCGGGTGTTGAAGGCCGATTACGGCAAAATCCCCGATCTGACCCAGGTGGATTGCGACCGCGATGTGGTCTTCACCTGGAACGGCACCACTTCCGGCGTGCGGGTGCCAAACGGCGACTGGATCAAGGCGGATCGCCAGGGGCTGACCCTTTGTGATGCCACCTCGGCGGTGTTCGCGATGGAGATGCCGTGGGACAGGCTCGATGTCGTCACTTGGTCCTGGCAAAAGGTGCTGGGCGGGGAGGCGGCTCACGGGATGCTGGTTCTGTCCCCGCGCGCGGTGGCGCGGCTGGAAAGCCATGTGCCGGCGTGGCCGATGCCCAAGATCTTTCGCATGACCAAGGGCGGCAAGCTGATCGAAGGCATCTTTCAGGCCGAGACCATCAATACCCCCTCCATGATTGCGGTCGAGGATCAGATCGACGCGCTCAAGTGGGCGGAATCCATCGGCGGGTTGCCCGTGTTGCTGGCGCGGTCAAAGGCCAATCTTGCGGCGCTGGAGTCCTGGGCCAGCGGCTCCGGTTGGGCCGCATTCCTGGCCGAGACGCCGGAGACCCGGTCCAGTACCTCCATCTGCCTCAAGATCACGGCACCCTGGTTCGCCAGACTTGACGGCGATGCCCAGGCGGCGGCGGCCAAGAAAATCGCCTCGCTTCTGGACAAGGAGGGGGTAGCCTACGACATCGGAGCCTACCGCGATGCGCCTCCGGGCTTGCGCATCTGGGGCGGTGCGACCGTTGATACGGCCGATATCGTCGCGTTGTGCCCCTGGCTGGACTGGGCCGCAGCCCAGGTCGAAGCCGAAGCCACCGCCACCAAGGCTTAATCCCCCCATCAATCAGGAGGCCGTCCATGGCACCCAAGGTTCTGGTCAGCGACAAGCTGAGTCCCGCCGCCGTTCAAGTGTTCAAGGATCGCGGGGTGGAGGTCGATGTCAAGACTTCCCTCAAACCCGACGAACTCAAGGCCTGGATCGCCGAGTACGCCGGCCTCGCCATCCGTTCGGCGACCAAGGTCACCGCCGATCTGCTGAAAGCGGCGGCGCCCCGGCTCAAGGTGATCGGCCGCGCCGGAATCGGCGTCGATAACGTGGATGTCCCCGCTGCGACCTCGCTTGGCATCGTGGTGATGAACACCCCGTTCGGCAATGCCATCACCACTGCCGAGCACGCTATTGCTCTGATGATGGCGCTGGCCCGGCAGTTGCCGGTTGCCAATGCCTCTACCCATGCGGGGAAGTGGGAAAAGAACCGCTTCATGGGGACCGAGCTGTTCAACAAGACCCTTGGCATCATTGGTTGCGGCAACATCGGCGGCAATGTCGCCGACCGGGCCGTCGGGTTAAAGATGAAGGTTCTGGCCTATGATCCGTTCCTGTCCGAGGAACGGGCTGCCACGCTCGGTGTTGAGAGAGTGGAACTGGACGAACTGTTCGCAAGATCCGACTTCATCACCTTACATACACCGATGACCGAAGCCACCAGGGGCATCATTGACGCCAAGGCCATCGCCAAGATGAAAAAGGGCGTCTCCATCATCAATTGTGCCCGTGGCGGTCTGATTGTCGAAAAAGACCTCAAGGCGGCGTTGGACTCAGGCTATGTGAAGGGGGCGGCGTTCGACGTGTTCGAGGTCGAGCCAGCCGTCGATAACCCGCTGTTCGGCATGGAACAGGTGGTGGCAACCCCACACCTGGGGGCCTCTACCGCCGAAGCTCAGGAAAACGTGGCGTTGCAGGTGGCCGAACAGATGTCCGACTATCTGTTGAGCGGCGCCGTCACCAATGCTCTCAACATGCCATCGGTATCGGCCGAGGATGCGCCCCGGCTGCGCCCGTACATGAAACTGGCCGAGCAAATCGGCAGTTTTGTCGGCCAGCTTACCGTGGATGGCTTCACGGCGGTTCAAATTGATTATGCCGGTGAGGTCGCCCGTCTCAATTGCAAGCCGTTGACCCAGGTCGTGCTCAAGGGCCTGTTCTCGCCTCTGATGGCAGGCGTCAACATGGTGAACGCTCCCATAAAAGCGCGCGAGCGCAACATCGCGGTTACTGAGGCCAGGAACGAGCAATGCGCCGACTACCATAGTCTTATCCGCATCACCGTCACCACGGACAAGTACAAACGCTGCATTGCTGGCACGTTAATTCACAACCGCAAGCCGCGCATCATCGCTATCAATGACATTCCCATCGAAGCCGAATTGGGGCCATACGTTCTTTATGTGCGTAACGAAGACAAGCCCGGATTCATTGGCCGTCTCGGCACCGCGCTGGGGGCTGCCGGGGTCAACATCGCTACCTTCCATCTGGGTCGCACGGGTCCTGGCGAGGATGCTATCGCCCTGATCCAGGTCGACCAGCCGCTTGGCCCAGAACTGATAGAACAAGTGCGTGCTCTGCCCTCCGTAAAGCAAGCCGTCGTTCTGAAATTCTGAGGACTGGGGACGTGGGATTCAGAGTGCGGATTGTTCTTGCCGTTCTTACCGGGTTGATGCTGCCTGCGGCCGGTATGGCGGCGGAAAGAAGCGGTTTCAGCAAGCGGTTCGACGACTGCATGGCGGCGGCGAACGGGGTCAGTTCGGAAGAAAATCAGTGCGTTGCTGCTGAAACCGACGCGTCAGACAAGAAATTGAACGATGTCTACCACAAGTGGCTACTGAAAAATCCCGGCGAGGACGGCGACGCCATGCGTTCCGCCCAGCGCCTGTGGATAAAATTTCGTGACGCGAACTGCAAGGCCATCAGTGGACCCCTCGGCGGAAGGATGGCCGAGGGTGCCTTTGCTTATTGTATCATGCGCATGACCGCTGAACGGGCTACGGAACTTGAGGAGAGGCTTCCCTGATCTGAGACGTAAGTGCAACAGGATGTTTTAGAAAGCCCGGCCTTGTCCTCACGTTTCATGAACCGCCCGGCAATCAAGCTCCCGCCCGTGAACGCGGCAGCTTTCCCGCTCGATGCCGCTTGCGTCGAAAACATGAGCAACCCAGTCGTCGCCAGCCTTCTCCAGAAGGGTAAAGCCGAAACCAATGACATTGACATTGGTTTCAACTTGCCATCCGTCCAGCATTTTGTTGTTCGTTCCGACCACGTCGAGGGACGTGCCGCTGTTTCCGACCACGATTTCAGCGGGCTGGCCACGAAAGCTTAACGCTTCGAAGGCATGAATGTGGCCCGCCAGGGCCATGGTCACCGTATCGGGAATGGCGACGGCACCCAAGGAGTAAGTGGAGCCAAACGGTGCGGCGGCGCGGAAGGGTCGATGCAGGAGGATCCAGGCGGGGTGAGGCGTCATTCTGGCTACGGCCGCAAGTTGTCCGTGAACGTTGGAATTGTCGTCGGCAACATCCATTACCGCCATGGTAACCCTGTCGAGAGGTACCGTGTACGGGGCGGACGAAATGCGGCACGGTACGGCGTTGTCGAAGGGGTAGGGGTCGAGCAACCGCATCCAGCCCACGCCGCCCCGGCCACAGATTTCATGATTTCCCCGCACCAGAACCATCGGGGCCACTGCCATCAAGGACCGCGCCGGTGCGAAATAATCGGCTTCCCAGGTTGCCCAGGTGTCCCCGGACGGACCGTTCGTGCAATCTCCGGCAAACCAGGGGCAGCGCGATTCCCGATACAAGTAGTCACCGACGTGAATGACAAGATCGGGTTTCGTATTCGCTGCCGTATCGGCGATTTCTCGCCACGGCCAGTTCTTGTCGCAGTTCTGACGGGCTGATTTGGTGATACGGCACCCGGTGTCTCCGACGACGATAATCCGGCTGGGGGTTGCCACGGGAAGTGCCAGTTTTTCACCGCCAATACTAGCCGTCCTGGTGTCGTGCGGCAGCGTAAGGGTGCATACCCGCACTGGAAAATCGGGCGGCAACGGCTCGGCACGCACGGTCATGGCAACGGCCTGACCATCAAGGTGCGCCTCGGGGCATGTGCTGGCGGTAGTCACGACTCGTGCCTCCACTCCACCGCCTGGCACCATCTGCACCCAGCGATAATCTTCGGCCAGCACTACCGCCGGCATGGCTCCAAGCCACAGGGCCACGCCCAACCCAAGCCGAAATGCCCCCATGAAATGATTCCCCCTCTTCGATACGCCGAATTTTCCCACATGGACCGCATCAGGGCCAGGGCAATCGCATTGAAACAATCCGGAGCGTAATAATTGACTACCACCCACAACCGCATGAGGCCGTCGGCCCCAGACCCCATTAACAGGTTTCCAAAGTCCCCCGGCCTTTGGCGGGTGTGGGCAGAGCCCACATACGACTCTCCGCACCAGGGCCGAATTTTTGTGGCCTCCGATAAAAAAGATGCATTTGATTGCGAATTGTCACGGCAAAGGGAGGGGTGAAAGGTGTCAACTGCTTCTTGCGAACGATCGGCCTTCCGGCCAATGGCCTTAAAGCGGTTCGTTTGCAATGGCCCCGTCCGTGACTTTGGACGTGAGCTCCCTCTGTCTACCTTATGCCGGATCGCGCCCCCTGCCGATCCGGCATTTTTTTCGTTACAATCTTCCTCATGGAGACGTGTTTGCACCGATTCGATCATGGCGTTGCCAGTAAACTGGTGATAGCCGAACGGCGTGAATGGCTGGTGACCAATGGCATCGGCGGCTATGCCTGCGGCACCGTGGTAGGGGGGGGCAGCCGGGCTTACCACGGCCTCTTGATTGCAGCCCTGGAACCGCCGGTTGGCCGCGTTCTCATGGTGGTCAAATTCGATGACTTTTGTTTCTACCAGGGGATCTGGTATCCCCTGACCACCAACCGCTGGCGGGACGGCTCGGTTGTTCCGGTGGGTTATCTTCATATGGATGCGTTCTGGCTTGAAGGACGGATTCCCGTGTGGCGTTTTGCTTGTGGCGGCGCCATGGTCGAAAAGCGGATCTGGATGGAGCCGGGAGCAAATGCCACCTACGTGCGCTATACCGTGGTTTCGGCGGAGGAGCCGGTACGGCTGCGCGTGGATCCCATTCTTGATCATCGTGATCACCATGGCTTTACCGTCGCGGGTGACTGGCATCCTTCGGTTGAACAAATTTGGACTGCAGCAATCCGGTTCATCGCTTTCGCTGGCGCGGCTCCTCTCACTCTGGTGGCCAGCGGCGGTACCGTTACCACGGCTGGCACATGGAATATCGGATACGATCTGGCCATCGAGCGCGAGCGCGGGCTGCCCGATCACGAAGACCATTACCACGCGGCCACCTTTGAGGGGATGCTGACACCGGGGGCCTCGTTTACGATTCTCGCCACGGCTGGGGATGTCTCCCGTCTCGACGAGAGCAGGGGCGAGGCAGCGCTGGAGCGCCGCCGGATCTATGAACAAGGTCTGCTCGTGACCTGGGAACGGACCACCGGGAGTACATCGAAGAAGCCGGGCTGGGTCCGGTCCCTGGTGCTGGCGGCGGATCAGTTCATTGTCACTCGTGCCAGTCCCGGCGATTCGGCTGGCAAGACCATCATTGCGGGCTATCCCTGGTTCACCGACTGGGGCCGCGACACCATGATAAGCCTGCCAGGGTTGACCTTGGCCACCGGGCGGCCGGAAGTAGCGCGCGCCATCCTGCACACCTTTGCCCGATATGTCAGTGAAGGCATGTTGCCGAACCGCTTTCCCGATGCCGGCGTATCTCCACAGTACAACACCGTTGACGCTACCTTGTGGTATTTCACGGCCATTGACGCCTACCACGCCGCCACCGGCGATGACGATACCTTGAGACGATTGTTTCCAGTGCTGGAGGACATCATTGCCTGGCACCGGCGCGGAACCCGTCATGGTATTCGCCTTGATCCCCACGACGGCCTGATCCATAGCGGAGAGGATGGCGTGGCTTTGACCTGGATGGATGTCCGAATCGGCGACTGGGCGGTGACGCCGCGTACCGGCAAGGCGGTGGAGATTAATGCCTTGTGGCATAAGGCGTTGGTCGTCATGGCCGCTTTTGCCAGACGCCTGGGCCACCCGGCAGGGGAATATGACGCCATGGCTGTTGCCGCCGCCCAGGGCTTCGATCGGTTCTGGAATGCCGGGACCGGCTATTGTTACGATGTCATCGACGGACCCGGCGGGCCGGACCCGGCCTTGCGTCCCAACCAGATTTTGGCGGTGTCGCTATCCGGGACTCTGCTGGCGCCGGATCGGCAAGCCGCCGTGGTGGCGGCGTGCGCGCGAGCCTTGCTGACGCCGGCCGGATTGCGCACCCTGGCGCCCGATGCGGCCGGCTATCATGGCCAGTGCGTTGGGGGTCCGTTTCAGCGCGACAGCGCCTATCACCAGGGCACCGTATGGCCATGGTTGCTGGGGCCTTACATCGAAGCGCACTGGCGTGTGCACCGCGACAAGCCGGCTGCACTGGCTTTGCTGGAGAGCTTTGGTGGCCTGCTTCAGGTGGATTGCGTCGGCACGCTGCCGGAAATTTGTGACGGCGACGCGCCGTTCCGCCCACGGGGCTGCTTTGCCCAGGCGTGGAGCGTAGGCGAGGCTTTGCGTGTGTGGGGACTGCTGGATAAAGGATAAAGACGGGGGAGGCGGGCCTCCCCCGGACCCCCTCGATTTAATCTGGCTGCGCGTTGGCCCGTCGGGTGGCGCCGACGATATACATCAGCCATGATTGGGTGAAAACTACCGCGCCCCGCTGAACTACTACCTGCCGCCATTGCTCCGGGGTAATGGTGTCGGGGTCTTCGCCGTCCTTGAGCAGCGAGGCGGCGTGTTCTTTGACGGCGGTAACGCTTTCATTAAAAGTGGCGACCAGCATTCCCGCCACGTCATCGGGAAAATGCAGAACGCCGCCGCCCAGGTAGTATTTGCCGTTCACGGAGAGCACGCGAGCCCCCAGATGGTCACCGACGGCCGATGTCTGCGATCCGCGCCGGTCATCCACCGTGACCGGATCACCCCCGCGCAGCATGTCTCGCAATACCAGAGTGTGTCCCGGATCCCGCGCCATCACTTCGTATAAACTCATCTGGGAGTCGCGCAACGCCGCGAGATAGCGTCGTCCTGGCACCGATTCCCGCCAGCCGCGCCGCTTCAGGTAATCGTCAATAATATTGCGCTTGTCGTCCCCGAAGCGGTGGGCAAGGAAATCTTCCAGGGCACAACCAACGGCCAGGCTGAAGTAGTCGTCCCCAAGTTCCTTCGCAAGCGCCCCAGCCTCAACTCCCAGAGCCTGGCGCACGACGGCGAAATGATCGTCGATGATTTTGGTACACAGCGGCTTCCAGCTATCGCGTGTGGACCAGTCAATCAGGTTCTTGAACGCCTGGTCCGCGCCCGGGATATGCATTTTGTCCCCACCCATTATCCTTGCAATGGCCGCATGGTAGCATAGAACGCTCTCATGGGTATCCGAAATGAGATTGGAGGCCATGCCGTCTTCGAATGCCGTTCCGGCATTGCACGGCCGTCTTGATCCCGCGCGTTACCGCCGTTACTCTGAACAACGCTCCGGCTTTATGTGGGACATTTTTATGGATACCCGAGACGGCTTTATCGGCGCTATTGGCAACACCCCGTTGATCCGCATCGAGTGGGCGTCGCGCCAGACGGGGTGCAACATTTATGGCAAGGCGGAGTTCCTCAACCCCGGCGGCTCCGTCAAGGATCGCGCCGCCCACTTCATCATTGCCGACGCCGAGGCTCGGGGCCTGTTGAAGCCGGGCGGCACCATCGTCGAGGGTACCGCCGGCAACACCGGCATTGGCTTGGCGCTGGTCGGCAATGCCCGTGGCTACAAGACCGTGATCGTCATGCCCGACACGCAGAGCCAGGAGAAAAAGGATCTGCTGCGTCTGTGCGGCGCCGATCTCCGTCTGGTGCCAGCGGCGCCGTACAAGGATCCCAACAATTACGTGCGCTATTCCGAGCGTCTGGCCGCTGAGCTGGGAGGGTACTGGGCCAACCAGTTTGACAATACCGCCAACCGCGATGGCCACCGCCGCACCACCGGGCCAGAGATTTTCTCCCAGATCGACGGCAGGCTTGATGCCTTCACCTGCTCGGTCGGCACCGGCGGGACCATCGCTGGTGTCGCCTTCGCCCTGAAGGAGCGCAACCCGGCCATCAAGGTGGTGCTGGCTGACCCCATGGGTTCGGCGCTCTATTCCTATTACAAGGAAGGTGAACTCAAGGCCGAGGGTTCGTCCATCACCGAGGGCATCGGCCAGGGCCGCATTACCCGCAATCTGGATGGCGCCCCCATCGACGACGTTGTCCGTGTCACCGACGAGGAGTGTCTTGAGGTTGTCTTCAATCTGGTCCAGCACGATGGCTTGGTGGTTGGAGGCTCCTCGGGCGTCAACGTTGCCGCAGCGATGCGTATTGCCCGCGCTATCGGCCCTGGCAGTACCGTTGTTACCATTCTGTGCGATTGGGGGACGCGCTATCAGAGCAAATTGTTCAATCCAGAGTTCCTGAGGGGCCGGGGCTTGCCGGTGCCTAGCTGGATGGTGTGAAACAGGAGGGATTTCAGACGATATGGACTACGCTAATTCCGACGGAATCGTATCGACCGAATGGCTTGAAACACACCTTTATGCGCCAGACGTGCGGGTTGTCGATGCCAGTTTCTGGCAACCATCCATGCAACGTGACGCCAAAAGTGAATACGCCGATTGCCACCTCCCCAACGCCATGTATTTCGACATCGACATTATTGCCGATGCCAACAGCGGCTTGCCGCACATGCTGCCCACGCCGAAAAACTTTGCCGCCATGGTCGGGAAAATGGGACTGGGCGACGGCCAGCGCATCATCGCCTATGACGGCGTCGGCGGGGGAAGTGCCGCCGCTCGTGTGTGGTGGATGTTCCGTGCGTTCGGCCATCGGGATGTGGCGGTGCTGGAAGGGGGACTACCCAAGTGGTTGCGCGAACAGCGCCCGGTCGACGATCGGGTGGTGATACCCACATCGCATGTCTTCACCCCCCGCTTTGACCCGTCCCTGATCCGCAGGCTCGACGAGGTCGCCGAAGATATGAAGACTCACCGGGAACAGATCCTCGACGGGCGCAAGGCAATATCCTTTCAGGCTACCGCCTCCGATTACCAGGAAGGCCGCCACGGCCACATTCCCGGCAGCCTTAATCTGCCGGTGGCCGAGCTGGTCGACAGCCGGGAACTCACCATTCTGCCGCCCGACAAGCTCAAGCAGCGTTTCGTGGCCGCCGGCATTGATTTCGACAGGCCCGTGGTTGCTACCTGCGGCGAAGGCATCACCTGTTGCCTGCTGACGTTGGCGCTGTATCTTCTGGGCAAGACCGATGTCGCCAATTACGATGGCTCCTGGACCGAGTGGGCCGCTCATGCCGAGTTGCCGGTCGAGCGCGGGGAAGTGAAGTTCTGACCTTTTGCCTTGCAAACGGGGCCTTGAGAATGTGACTCTTATTCAGATGTGGCACGACAACCGGAGGAAACATGGAAACCGACACCCTCATCGTCCATGCCGGACGCCATCCGGAGGACTACCATGGGGTCGTCAATCCGCCGGTGTACCGATGCTCGACGGTGCTCTACCCGACGGCTAAAGCGCTGGAGGACTCGGACCGGACCCGGTTCGACCGCGTCACCTACGGCCGCTACGGCACCCCCACTACCTTCGCCCTGGAGGAGGCGGTGGCGGCTCTGGAAGGGGGGTATCGCAGCATTGCCACTTCCTCCGGGCTTGGGGCCATCACCGGCGTCCTGACTGCTTTCGTCGTGGCGGGGGATCACCTGCTGGTAACCGATTCGGCCTATTACCCGACACGGCGGTTCTGCAAT
>JADFXL010000140.1 GCA_015233585.1 Alphaproteobacteria bacterium
TGGATGTTCCAGAATGCTATCCGCACGGCCAACCGTCAAGGATTGGGGAAGCACCAGAACCATCGCATTTGAACGATGTGGGCTCTGCCCACACCCGCCAAAGGCCGGGGGCCTTTGGAAACCCGTTTGTTTTAACAATAAATGGGGTTTGGAACCCAACGCCACAGGCGCATATGGTGGTAGTTCATACAAGACCGAAGCGGTTCCTCCTGTTCCCCTGAATCCCGCGCTCTTGACGCGCCGGAAGAAAGCACGATTATAATACGATGAATTCAGATTCCCATTCTCTTTCAGCCCGCACCGCCAGTGTCACATTGCCGGTTGGGGGCATGACATGCGCTGCCTGTTCGTCCCGGCTCGAACGGGTGCTGGCCAAAGTGCCGGGTGTAGCCATGACCAACGTCAGTCTGGCGGCAGAGCGGGCTGAGGTCCGCTTCGATCCAGCCGTTGCCAGTGCCGGTGACGTGGTTGCGGCGGTGGAGGCTGCCGGGTTTCAGGTGCCGGGCCAGATTGTTGATCTGGCGATCACGGGTATGACCTGCGCCGCCTGCACGGTGCGGCTGGAAAAGGTGCTGGCCAGAATCCCCGGTGTGCGAAAGGTCGCGGTCAATCTGGCTACCGAGAGTGCTCGTATTGAGATTGCTGCCAATGCGGTTGCGGTCGCCGATCTCATGGATGGGGTGGCCAAGGCCGGGTTTGATGCCCGGGTGGCCGTGCCGACCGCCTCCGCCGCCCTGACAGCGGAGCGGGAGGCAGAGCGCCGCGATCGGGCGGATTGGTGGGCCTTCGTCGGTGCCGCCGTGCTGGCGGCACCGCTGGTGGCGCAGATGCTGTTCGACAGACTCGGCATACCCCTGATGCTGCCGCCGTGGGTGCAATTGGCCTTGGCCACGCCGGTGCAGTTCTGGGCCGGGGGGCGATTCTACGCCGGGGCTTGGCGTTCGCTGCGAGGCGGGGCTGGCAACATGGATGTGCTGGTGGCCCTGGGGACTTCTGCCGCCTACGGCCTTAGCGCCTTTCGGGTGTTATCACCGGGTTCCGCCGGGAGCGATCTTTACTTCGAAGGCGCGGCGGTGGTCATCGCTCTGGTGTTGCTGGGCAAATGGCTGGAGGTCAGGGCCAAACGGGGTGCCGCCGATGCCATCCGCGCCCTGATGAAGCTGCGGCCTGCGCTGGCGCGGGTCGAAAAAGGCGGCGAGATCGTCGAAATTCCCGCCGAGGCGGTAATGGTGGGCGACGTGGTCGTGGTTCGGCCCGGGGAACGCTTTCCTGTCGACGGCATGGTCGTGGAGGGAATCACCCAGGCCGACGAGTCCCTCATTACTGGCGAGAGCCTTCCGGTCGTCAAGGAGCCGGACGATCCGGTTACCGGCGGGGCCATCAACGGCGACGGTCTGGTGCGGGTTCGTGCCATGGCGGTAGGGGCCGACTCGACCCTGTCGCGGATTATCCGTCTGGTGGAGAACGCTCAGGCCAGCAAGGCTCCCGTGCAGCGTCTGGTGGACCGCGTTTCGGCCGTGTTCGTGCCGGTCGTGGTTGGGATTGCTGCGCTCAGCTTCCTTGGCTGGTGGCTGATCGGCGGCAATGTGGAGGCGGCTTTCGTCGCGGCAATATCGGTTCTGGTGATTGCGTGCCCGTGCGCTCTGGGGCTGGCGACGCCGACGGCGATCATGGTCGGAACGGGCGTGGCCGCCCGCCATGGTATCCTGATCAAGGATGCTGAGGCCCTTGAGTTGATGCATCGGGTCACTGTCGTGGTATTCGACAAGACCGGGACGCTGACCGAAGGCCATCCGGCGGTGTCGGATATTATTGCCTGTGCCGAAGGGGGAGGGGAGGCGGTTCTGCGTCTGGCCGCTGCGATTCAACAAGGCAGCGAGCATCCTCTGGCCGGCGCCGTGCTGGAGGCTGCCGTGCGGGCGGCGATACCGGTTCCTCCGGCCTCGGCGTTTCGTGCTCTCCCGGGGCGAGGCGCACAGGCGGAGGTTGAAGGCCGCGCTCTGATGCTGGGGAGCCGGCGGTTGATGGAGGAGACGGGAATCGTTTCCACACTCCTGGATCCTCAGGCCCATGCTCTGGAGTCCCTGGGGCGTACCATCATGTGGCTGGCCCGGGCTGACGGGAAGGGCCAGGCGGAGTTGCTTGGCCTCATCGCCGTGGCCGACCCGGTGCGGTCCTCGGCGGCGCGGGCGATCGAAGGCTTGCGCACCCTGGGGGTGGAACCGGTGATGCTGACCGGCGACAATCGTCATACCGCTGCCGTGGTGGCGCAATCGCTTGGTATCGAGCACGTGATCGCTCAGGTGTTGCCAGCGGACAAGGCCGCCGAGATCGAGGGGCTGAAACGGGCTGGCACGGTCGTGGCCATGGTCGGCGACGGCATCAACGATGCCCCGGCCCTGGCGGCGGCTCATGTGGGCGTGGCCATGGGGACGGGGTCTGAAGCGGCCATGCAGGCGGCAGCGGTGACGCTCATGCGGGGTGATCCGGCGCTTTTGCCGTGGGCGTTCGGTATTTCCCGCGCCACTTACCGCAAGATCCGCCAGAATTTGTTCTGGGCCATGGTGTATAACGTGGTGGCGCTGCCTTTGGCGGCGGCGGGGATGTTGAATCCGGTGGTAGCGGGAGCGGCCATGGCTTTTTCCAGCGTCAGTGTGGTCTCGAACTCGCTTTTGCTGAAACGCTGGCGTGCTTGAGGCACGTCTCGGCGTGTCGCCCTGCCCTCCTTATTGATAAAAAAGAAGGGGGTCTGGGGCATGGCCCCAGACGGGGTTCGGGGCGATAGCCCCGATGTAGGACATGGTTGGAACGGAGTAGGCATCCATGGCGAAATTCGTTCCGCGTAAAGTGCGGAACCGGCCGCGCGGCGCGGCATGGGTGCGGGGGCTTCGCCAGGAAGGGCGGCAGCGCCGCCGCAGTGAGGCCATTCGAACGCTCTGGTATGCGCTGGGCATCCCGATTCCCCGTGGTCGTTATACGTTGCCGGTTGCCGTCGGCGTCATCTTTGGCGCCGGGATTGCCATTGGAATCGCTTTTGCCTACCTGACCCAGCCTCGGCAGCCAGCAATGCTTGTCGCGTCGGCCCCGGTGGCCCAATCTGCGTCCGAACCGGTTTTGTTGCGTCCCCCGCCTCCTTCTCTGACGCCACCGTCGGCTCAGGAGTTGCCCGCTCGCGTGGAGGTTTTGGAACCGCAGCCAAAATCCTTGACGATGGCGGCGCTTCAGGCTGACTCCGACATGGCACCGGAACGCGGCGAGGAAACGCTTTCCGATTCGTATCCGCCCCCGGATTTCGTTCTTCCGCCATCGGTCGTGACAACGCCGCAAGTCATTGACGAAAAGCCGGCAGAAGCGCCGCCTCAGGTCGTGGAGCCGCCCCAAACTCAAGCCATGGTGCCGCCCCAGTCCATGGAGCCGTCTCAAGCCATGGCGCCGCCCCAGGCAGCAGAGCTACCTCAGGCTGTGGAGCCGCCAGCGCCTATGCCTATGCCAGCGCCTATGCCGATTCCCGAAGCTCGCCCCAGATCCAGGCCCAAACCCACGCTTTCCCTGGCGCCGTCTGCTCAGGCGGCAATCTTGCCCGATGCCGGCATGGGTAAGGATCCCCCATGGCGCCATTACGCTGTGCCGGCGGCAGCGATGGACGGGAGGCCTCGGATAGCCGTTGTCATTGATGATCTGGGACTGGACCATAACCGCTCAACGCAAATCGTCCGGCTGCCGGGGCCGCTTACCACGTCTTTCCTTACCTATGCCCACGATCTGAGGGAGCAAACCCATAATGCAAAGGCGGCGGGTCATGAACTTCTCATCCACGTGCCCATGGAGCCGAAAAACCAGGCCCTCGACCCAGGACCGGACGTGCTGATGACCCGGCAGAGTGATGAACACCTGCACCAGCTTCTGGGAGATATTTTTACCCGCTTTGATTCTTATGTTGGCATCAACAACCACATGGGCTCTCAATTCACCAGCGATGCGCGCGGCATGGCCGTGGTCATGCAGGAACTGAAACACCGTGGCCTGCTGTTTCTCGACTCGCGTACCGCAGGTAATTCCATCGGGGTGGAAAGCGCCCCCCGTTACGCTGTACCAGTGGCGGCGCGGGATGTCTTCCTCGACAATGAGTCCAGCGTTCCGTATGTAAATGCACGCTTGGCGGACGTGGAACGCATCGCCAGGGAGCGAGGCACCGCCGTTGCCATCGGGCATCCGAGAGACGCGACGATCGCAGCCCTGGCGGCATGGTTGCCGACGCTCCAGCAAAAGGGCATGGTGCTGGTGCCCCTGAGTTCGATCGTGCGCCAACGGACCGGCGCCACCGACAAAGTGGCGGGAAATGGACAGCCTTAATCATTCACAGGAGGAACAGGAAATGGCAACAACGTACCGGGTAAGCGGCATGACTTGCGGCGGTTGCGCGCAGTCCGTGGAGCGGGCGATCAAGGCGGTCGCTCCGGATGCAAAGGTCAAGGTGGACCTGCCGGGCGGCAAAGTCACCGTCGATAGCAGCAGCGGCGAGACGGTGAGTGCTCGGGCGGTTGCGGACGCCGGGTGTACGTATGGGGGGGTGGCGTAGCTGGGGGGGGGGCGGCAATGGGAGGGCACATGTCCGTACTACGTGTGAATAGAACATAGCCAACTTCCGACCCAGCAGGCATCGGATTGGTTGAGTACGTTCCGCTGGTATCCTCATGGCTGAACTTGAGAGATATCGTAGATCTCAGCCCGCGCAACGGCGTTTCGTTCTGAGAAAATCAGGTGAAAGTCAAGCGGGCGAAATCGGTGGAGCATATCAAAAAGCTGGTGGCGAGTAGCGTCAAGATCGCCGCAATTCAGCTTTGCGCAGACCAGCACGGCCAGGGTTCGTACTGTGCCAGCCTCAGCCGCCAGGGTGGCGTCTGGAATTCTCTGTGGTATCCGTGACACCAGGAGCCATCGATCGGTCGATACGCTCTCGCCACCGAAGTTGATGTAGACGATCCGCGTCCTCTTCGACGGCTCACGTTTGAGAAACACCGCGACATCGCCATATACCGTAGCCACCCCATTCACCATGGCGGGCACGTTGGTTTCCCCACGTAGCCCGATCCGCAAGCAGATGAATAAAATAGCACCAACCCCTGCGGCTCCCAGCACCATCATGGCGGGACGCAAAAAGTCGAGCTTTCCGTATCTTTTCGATAGAACCGTGGAAAATCGCTGGGCCTCCGTCAGGAAAAAAATCCAGAAGATCGGTCGATATGGAGAAACGTATCGATAGGTCGCGTTAGTGACGATCGCAAAAACCGGCAAGACGATCAGCAAAAGGATGATTTCCATTCGGTATTGACGCCACGATCGCACGGCGCCGGAGACAACAAACGCGCTTATTACTACCCCACCAGCCATGGCGGCAATAATTTTTGGTGTATACGTCTGAGCATGGAAGTCATTCCATTCAAGGGCAACACCTGTCCGGTACAGGTAAAGATAATTAGGAACGATCTGGTCTGGAAGGACCGAGAAAAACAGGTTCGCGCCACAATGAACGAGCACCTTGACCAGCGTCGCAGGGGAAGGATCGCCAAACGAAAAGATGTCCTCCGCGAGCAATCCCTGCCAATACGCGGCCATGGTCGGCATGTAAAAGGCAGCCATTAATGCCAACGTGATAGTGGCGATTGTCAGGGTAACGACCCTCGCTACGGTGCCGAGGCGCGGCAGCATAAGCAACAGCGGGGCAATTGCCAGCGTTACCAACGTCATCTTGACGTAGAAACCCAGGCCCGCGATCAACACGATCGCGGCCAGACGCCACCGTTGTTCAGTACGCGAGAGGAGGGGCTCCGCCACCAAAGGGCGAGCGACCAATATTGCGCCAATGGTCAACAGGCAGGCCAGAGCATCCGTATTCGGCAGGGCGATACGCCGATACCACTCAACGTCTAACAGCATCTCCCCGCCGATGAACGCCAACAACACCCATAGGGCCATGGAGGGAAAGGCCTGCCGCAGATAGGCTATCCACAGGCTTACGAAGGCGCCCATCATGATCATGTTGGCAAACTGTATTGCCAGCAATTGTTGAGAGAACTCTGAGAATGGAATCATTGCCAGGGCGTATACGTAGGATACCCCGGACGCGTAAAGTAAGACCGACCCATTTTCAACTTGAAAAACATCGAAATGAAGTTTCAGAATTTCCCTGGCCATAACGAAATAATTCAGGGCATCACACCCAATTTTTGAGAGCAGGAAATTAGGTGGAACCATAAATATAATTATTGATATAAGAAGAGCGATACCGAAACCGACGTAAGCATCTCTATATCGATACATCATTGCATCCAAATAATTTTTTGTACTTCGATAATGCAACGAGTCATCAAGAAGGAAGGGGGTTCGTGACCAAATTGCACACTAGAGTTAACGATAAATACGATGATGATACATCTCCAATTGAGTCGGCATAGGCCGCTCCCTACCCAGCCGCAAATTTCACAGCCTCTTCCGCCGCCCGCACCAGAGCACGGGCTTTGTTATTGGATTCCTGGAACTCCATCTCTGGGTCGCTGTCGGCGACGATGCCGCCACCAGCCTGTACGACCATCATGCCGTCCTTGACCAGAGCGGTGCGGAGGGTGATGCACGTATCCATCGTGCCATTGGCGGCGATATAACCAATGGCACCAGCATAGAAATCCCGGCGTTCGGATTCCAGTTCGTCAATGATCTCCATGGCGCGCACCTTGGGGGCGCCAGAGACGGTTCCAGCGGGGAACCCGGCCATCAGGGCGTCCATGGCATCGTATTGCGGCGCCAGAGTGCCCTCGACGTTGGAGACGATGTGCATGACTTGGGAATAGTACTCAATGTGCATCCGTTCGGTGACGCGGACGGTGCCGACCTGGGCGACGCGGCCAACGTCGTTGCGGCCCAGATCCAGCAGCATCAGGTGCTCGGCCAGTTCCTTGGGGTCGGCCAGGAGTTCGGTGGCCATGGCCTTGTCGGCCTCGGGATCGTGCCCTCGCGGCCGGGTGCCGGCGATGGGGCGGATGGTGACCGTTCCGTCGCGCAGGCGCACCAGAATTTCGGGGCTGGACCCGACCAGGGCGAACCCGCCAAAGTCGAGAAAGAACAGAAACGGCGACGGATTGGTGCGGCGCAGGGCGCGGTACAGGGCGAAAGGAGGCAGTCGGAACGGCACTCGCAGTCGTTGCGACAACACGACCTGGAAAATATCGCCCGCAAATATGTATTCTTTGCCCTTGGCCACCATGGCGTGGAACTGTTCCCGGGTCATGTTGGAGACGGGCACCGGCGGTGGTTGCGTGCCTTGTTCCGAGACCTCGTGGCGACAGGGCAGGGGACGGTCGAAGTCAGTGACCACCTCCGCCAGTCTC
>JADFXL010000141.1 GCA_015233585.1 Alphaproteobacteria bacterium
CACCAAATACCTGTCCAATTATCTCGGCTGGCGCCGGATGGTCGAGCGGCAGGGCGACGAGGTGTCTCCGTTTCAGGTCATGGCCGCCGCACTGGCCTGACCGTCAACAACCAACGCCGTCAGAGCCAAACCTTATCATTGGGAGGCTATCGTATGTGGACCGGTCGCTGAAAAATTCGGTATCGTCGACAACGTGCTGGGGCGCCAGAGTCTTAAGCGCGCGCCAATAGACAGCCTCTTCCGGCACGATCGATTTCTTGTACTCGGTCATCGCTGCCGCAGGCCACGGCTTATTGGTCGCGTTAATGTGGCATTCCGGAAAGGCGTCTTCTATCAAGGAAATGCTGGCGTAGGTCGCGCCAACCAAGTGCGCCAGTCGGTCCAATGCCTCCGCCCACCGTTCTGGTGCCAGCGCAGCCTCGTAGGTCGCCGCAATCGCGTCGAGATGCTGTGGTCCGAGCTTCACTTCCACGCTCCGAGACGTGACGACATCTGTCCAACCGCACAACTCCTTTCCGATCGAATTACCATAGCTCCCATCCTGTCCGTGGGAATGTCCCGCGCGCTGTTGCAAATTGGTGAGCGCCGCACGGTTGGACGTTACGCTGCCGTGCTGAGCTTATCAAGGGCAGCTGAGCGCTTCTTGGTCGCGAAGACGACCGATACTATGTTCTTTCGGGCCGGTCGGACATACAACTCAGCTGGCTCAACCCCCCGCCCGTAGCCTCTTCACAGCGTCGGTTCAGCCGGCTGCCATGCCTTCGTTTCTTGACTCGCCCTCGCATAGAATACATAGTTTATGCGTTCTCGTAGGACCGGAGTATATGATGCGGCAGGTCAGTGCACAGGAGCTTCAGCGCAACATCGGGGCAGTACAGGACTTGGCGCTGGCCGAGCCCGTGGCGATCACCCATCATGGGCGGGAACGGCTGGTGCTGTTGTCGGTCGAAGAGTACCGGCGGCTCAAGAGCCGCGATCGCCGCGCTTTCGGCGTGGAAGACCTTTCGCCGGAGGTGATCGAGGCGGTGGCCGCCGCTGAGATGGATGCCCGCTTCAACAATCTCGACGCCCTGTTGGATTAGCCCAGTGCCGCTGCCCGAATTGGTCCACGGTCTGGTGGTGCGCTACGACTATGTCTGGCACAGCTACAGAAAGCTGGTGGCGTTCCAACGCCCGGAATACGGTCTGACCGACGACGCGCGCGCCGCCCGCTGCGACTCCATCGCCGAGGCCACCACTGTTCTGATGCGTCATCCCGCCGAGACGCTCGACGACATCGTCAGCAAGCTCTCTGTCCTCTGCGACCGGCTGCGTGCCGAGGGGGATGTCGTTTCGGAGACCGGCCGCCTGACCCTGCTGGTCGCCGAGTCCGCCCGAGCCGACGCGGCGCGGTTGGCGATCCAGGCTGCCGGTTCTCAGGCATCCGGGACCGGCGCGTCGTAACTCGTACTCTTGTCGGTTCTCTTGGGGCAGAGAGCCGACAAGAGTAGGTGCTACTGCCCTTGAGCAGCCGGCCGTCGAGGATCGCCTCGACGATGTCGGGCGTCAACAGCGCGGTGGGACTGCGCTCGGCGCCGGTGCGCTACCTGTTCATGGATGAAGTCGATGACTTCCCCGCCGGTCGATGGCGAGGGCGACCCGGTATCGTTGGTCTGCGGTCGCACCACATCCTACAAGGGTAATGTCGCCAATAAATATGACTTTGGCAAGGTCGGCACCGCAGTTATTAGCGATGCCATCGGTGGTACGTCCACCACTGAGGTCTCATCGGAAACAGGCTGGTTATAATCGAAGGGGAATGCCGCGCAACGTCAGAAACCACAACCTTTGGTTAAATTCCAATAGTCTAAGGATAGCACAACCGCCATAACGTTACTCTTCTCCCTCGCAAATCGTTATGGTAAACCTGTACTTATCAAGTTCGGGCTTGTTTTCGCCACGCCGCATTGGAGATACATCGAATGGCGAATTGGCGTGAGTACACCGTCGATGTGCGGGGCCAGCGGGTATCTGTGGCCGAGGCCGGAAGCGGGCTGCCGGTGCTACTCCTGCATGGCAATTCGGCCTGCAAGGAAGTGTTTCAGGTCGAGGCGTTCGCGTCTGCCGCCAAACGCAACCGGCTGATTGCCATCGATCTGCCCGGGCACGGTCGGTCGGCGGATGCCGAGTATCCTGCTCGAACCTGCACCATTCCCGGCTACGCTTCGCTGATGCACGACTTCATTTGCAGCCACGTCAACGCGCAGAGCGTAGTTGTGGTTGGCTGGTCGCTTGGCGGGCATATTGCGGTCGAACTGCTGGCCCGCGCTCCCATGGTGTCCGCAGTGATGGCTATCGGGGCGCCCCCGGCCAACCTCGACACCTTCCAGCAGGCATTTCAAACCACGGAATGCGGCCACTTGGCAGCGGCTGAGCAATGGGCAGACGGCGACGCCGTACGTTACGTTGCTGAGAAATTCGGTGTCGCCCATGCCGCCGGGGGACCCTTTCTCGACGCAGCTCGGCGAGCCGATGGTCGGGCCCGTTCGGCCCTGTTCCAGGCGTTCTTCGCCGGAGAGGGCGTGGACCAGAGAAACGTCGCTGAAACCGTCGACCGGCCTCTAGCGATCGTCTGCGGCGAGCGCGACCAGGGGATCAACCTTACATACCTTTCCGGGATTCGCTACGTTAACCTGTGGTATGACAAAATCCACGTCATTCAAGGTGCGGGTCACGCCTGCTTCCTCGATCGCCCGCGCCGGTTTTCCCATCTGCTGAACCGGTTTCTCGCTGCGACTGCGTCGCAACGATCCACTCGCTTCTGTGATGCCCTCAAAGCCGTCGGCGACGCGCGTTCTCGACAAATGGAGAGGCGCGTCGTCGCCAGCAGGGGCCGGGAATTAGCCGTCGAATTAAGTTTGCTGGAGTGGGAGGCGCTTATCGCCGCTGGCGAGTTGCACAACCAGTCCATTGGAGATATTCTTTACGAGGTTGCTGGTGACGCTGCCGACGTTGAGTCTGCCCTTCGGACCTTTCTGCTTGCCACTTTCCGCAAGCAAAAAGGCCGCTGAGAGTGAGATCAACATCCCAGACTGCTTCCCCTACTCTCACGGAGCCGACAAACCCGTAGCCGTTTTTGCGGTTCCTCCACCAGCGAACGGCAGGAAACGCGGGGTTGCGTGGTAATACCCGGCATAGGCCGGGTAAGCGGCCAGCAGCGTCTGCTCTTCGATCGCCGCACTGTGGCGGTAGAGAACCCAGAGCGCCACCAGATTGAGCAGTACGATCGCCGACCCGCTTACGACCAGGAAGCCGATGATCAGGAGCAGATTGGCGGAATAGATCGGGTGCCGAACAAACCGGTACGGTCCCGCAGTCACGATTTGATGGGGCAGGTAGCAATCGCTGCACCGGCTGTAATTGGAGCCGAGGGTCCGCTTGGCCCAGACGAATCCCCCGGCGGCGGTCAGCAGGACTAGGTTGCCCGCAAGGAGCAAGGGAGCATTGTCGAACAACGGCAGGACCTGGAAGCCGAGAACCGCGGTAGCGCTGAGCGCAGGGCATGAGATCAGCAGGTAGAAGAACATCACGCGGCCGAGCGGTGCCGAAGGCTTTGTCGGCCGCTTGGTCGCGACGTATTGACGTTGATCACCGAGATAGTTCCATGCATAAATCGCGACCACACAGATCACTGTGGCAAGGGAAAGGGCAGATAAGCTAGTCATCGGATTGGTCTTTCCTGATAACATTTAGTTTGGTAAGCGGTGTTCACCGTCAGAGAGCCTATTGCACTGATTGCGATAATAGGAGAGTACAAAAATTCGCAGGGCTGCCGTCAATGATAGGACTGTCGGTTTGTTGTCGGCTATTTCTGTGCAGATATCATGGATGTGTATCTTCTCATCCTTGGAAATTTCTTGAAGCGCACTCCAGGTTTCGTCATCGCATCGCACGCTGGTGCGATGGCCCCGGACACATATGCTTCTCGACTTCAGTTTCGTTATGGGGGGTTCCGTGCTCATGCCTGCAAACGACCTCCTTCCCAGTCGTAGATTCGGGATTCGAACTCGGGCGTCCCGATGTCCACCCGGCGCCAACCGATGGGACCGTCATTACGCGGCGCGGGGAGATCAAGTATGATCGGCGTCATAGGACCGTAGATGGTTTCACGCGGCGGGCCAGCCTCGCGGCCGCCTAACCGCCGCCAGAACGGAACCACGGCCAGCCGTGCCTGGCCGCAGACGGTGCGATACCCCTTCTGTAGGCAGAGTTCGAAGGCTTTGTTCACCAGTGCGCGGAGCACGGTGAAGTTCCGATATTCCCCGCGGATGGTCATCTTTTCCAGGCGAGCGAACTCCGCGAACCACCTAATTCGCATCACGCCGACCGGCTCGCTTTCGATACGGGCAAGAAGAAAAGAGCTGCAATAATCATTATCGTCGAAGTGGTCTTGATAGCGTCCTTTCTCTTCCCCTAGATATACTGCCGCACGCACCGCCATGACCTCGCGCAAGTCACGATCGTCATGAACTAAACTTACGGTCACGGACCCCTTTAGAATTTCGCTAGACACGGTCGCCTCCTTCCTCGGCTTGCCGGCATTTGCCAAGCGTATGGTTGATGCTTGTGCCGTACTGCCATACGTTGCGGCGGAGTGTAATCGTGCTTGCCATTTGCCTGAAGGCCACCTAATATGACCAAGCCATGCATACGTGCATGGTAAGATGCCTGGGAACAACAAGGTCCAATTTGCGTCAGGATGCTGCAACTACCTATGATAGAACACTTCATGTTATGATGGAGGCTATCGTGGATCACGGCAATTTTCGGTCGTGGCTTGCTGAGGTTGACGATCAGTGTTCGGGGCCGGCGGCCCCAATGGGACTAAGGGGCGAAGCCCCTTGAATTACCTGGGGCTTCGCCCCTGGACCCTACCAAAGGCCATCGGCCTTTTTGGAAACCGGATCGACCACGCTAAAGGAGGCGCCGCTGACAGCCATCAACCACCTCCCCGCCCTGGATTGGAATGACATCCGGCTCATGCTGGAGGTCGACCGCCTCGGCAGTTTTTCTGCGGCAGCAGGGGCGCTGGGTTTTGACCAGGCCACGGTGAGCCGTCGGATTGCGCGCCTGGAGGATATTGCCGGTGCACCGCTGTTCCGGCGGATGCGCACAGGGGCGGTGCCGACTGAAATTGGCTTGGCCCTGCTCACCAAAGCTGCGACTATCGCTGAACATGCCAGCGACTTTCACCATGCTCTCTGTGAGGTCCGGGCGTCACGGCATCAGACCTTGGTGATCCAGGCTAGCGAGGGGGTGCTGAGCTTTCTCCTGTCTCCGCTGGTGTTGCGCCAGAACATCGGACCGATGGGACAAGTGCTGGCCGCCAACCCCGATCTGGGCGATTTTCCCCCGACCAAACTGATTTCCGACGCCACCCGAGGTGAACACGCCGACATTAGACTCGTGTGGGTGACGCCTGGGCGCGGGCCGGTCGCCCGCGACACCGATCAAGTCCGCCGGGTCGCCACGATACGCTTCGTCCCGTTTTCCTCTCCGACGTTTCAGCGTATGCAGCGCAACCCTATTCGCCGCTTCGAGGACCTGACCCGAGTCAAGCTACTCAGCCTGTCCGCCTACGCCTCGTTCGATGAAAGCCTCGGGCCGTGGAACGCGGTCGTGGACAGCTGCCAAGAGCCGTGCTTGATCGCCGACTTTACCTCGACGCTCGAACGGCCGACTCTGAGCGGCGCCGGTGTTACACTGCTGCCGACCTATGCACCGATGTTCTCCCCGGACTTTTGGGGTTACGAGTTTAAGGTTCCCGATATGTGCGTCGAGCTGTGGTTGTGTGCCGGCGAGTATGAATTGCGCCGTCCGGTGGTCCGACGCGCTTACGACCTGCTGAGCAAAGCCTTTACCGCATTTCCCTGGTAACTAGCCGGACGCTTATTGCGCGCGGCGGGGTTGGCTTCGGCAACTCCGCTCGGCCCTTCTGGTACGCCAGGGCGCCCGTGCCCTGGGCGACAGTCTCGGCAAGCCGGGGTATTTCCGGCCGGGGTGATTTGGTTGTGGGCCGTACTCTTCTCGGTTCTCTTGGCGTGGAGAGCCGAGAAGAGTACGTGCTACTACCCGTGGTTCATTATTGAGCGAGGGCCTGCAGATACACCCTTTGCTCCTCCCAAATCGCCGGCCACGGTTCCATGAAGTGCGCCAGCCCAATGCCCTTGGGCAGCCGGCCGTCGAGGATCGCCTCGACAATGTCGGGCGCCAGCAGGGTCAGCTTCAGCAGGTTGCCGACGTAGCTTTCATGGACCTTCTCGGCTTCTGCAAGCTGCTTGATCGTGGGATACTGCCGGGTGTCGAGGAGCTTTTTCCAGCGGTGGGCGCGGGCAACGGCCTTGACGAGGGTGGCGTCGGCCTTGGGTGGCGGCGGCGCCCAGTCGGGTTCGGGGGTGCCGGCCGGTGCGATGATCAACTTGCGACCGCCTCTGCGGCGTAGGCGGAGCGGAACCCAGACCGAAAGTATACTGCCGTCAGCGCTGAGGCTGGCCTTGGTCATGGTGCTGGGGGTGGTGTTCGTCATTGCGGAACTCCGTGCGCCGGCTAAACCGGCAAGGTGTTGCGAATGAAAGAGTCGTACGGTGAAGGAGTAGCGAACCACACCGGCCCCGAGTCATGCGGGGGCGCCCGTGAGGGTGTCGTCGAAGCGTTGACAGGGGTACGGTCGGGCCGGGTATTGAGCCGCGAAAGCGGCACACTTCGGGATGCCGACGCCGTGGAGACAGGCGGAAGGCGATACTGGTCCTGCCGGAATCGCGAGGCAGGAACGGATCCCGCGCGGTCTGAGACCCCGAGCACGATCGGAAACACCTTGCACGGGAACCGGGAGGTCCCGTGTCCGCCCGGAGCGGATGGCGCTCCGGGACGCATCGCGAAGTCCAAGGACGTACGGCGATGATGAACGGGCACGGGAAGTCGGACAGGTCCATAGTACCAGGGAAGTCTTCGAACAACACTGGGCGACCGGTTGCGGAGGAGATGGAGGGAAGGGACTTGGCCGAAGGGAATTCGCGACAGCAAAACGCGCTCCGGACACCGAGCCGGGACGGCGCGCCCAGTGCGCTGGAGCGGATACGTCAAGCGGCAAGACAGGACAGGACGATACGGTTCACTGCGCTCCTGCACCATATCTACGACATCGAAGCCCTGCGAACGGCGTACCTCGATCTCAAGAGGAACGCCGCGCCGGGGGTGGACGGGGAGACATGGCGGCATTACGGTGAGGCCCTGGAGGCAAACCTTCTGGACCTTTCCGAACGGCTGAAGCGTGGGGCGTACCGGGCGAAACCGGTCCGCAGGGTGTACATCCCCAAGGCCAACGGGCGGCAAAGGCCGCTCG
>JADFXL010000142.1 GCA_015233585.1 Alphaproteobacteria bacterium
AGGTCTCTGCGGAACTGAAGGCTACCAGCGCGCGGCTGGCGCTGGTCCTGGAAACGACCGCCGAAGGGATCGTTGGGCTGGATAACATGCGCTGCGTCATGTTCGCCAACCTGGCGGCGGCCCGTATCCTCGGCTGGCCGTCCCCCGAGACGATGCAGGGCGGTTTAAGCCCACAGGTTCTGGGCCACAGGCTCTCCAACGGGCAGCTTTGTGACGAGAGCGGCTGCTCGATCCGCTCGACGATCCGCGACGGCAAGATCCGCCGCGTCGCCAATGAATCGTTTACGGGACAGACCGGAGTGCCGTTTCCGGTCGAGTATGTGGTTTCGCCGTTGGAAGTCTCGGGTCTGTTGGTCGGCGCGGTTCTTGCCTTCCATGACATCACCGAACGCAAGGCGGCTGAGCAGGCCATGTACGAGCGCGGGCGCGATCTCGCCGCCGCCCAGCACGTCGCCCATCTGGGCAGTTGGGTGATGGATTTTATCACCAACCGGCTGACATGGTCCGAGGAGATGTACCGCATCTTCGGCATCCTGCCGGATCAGTTCGAAGGAACCTATGAATCCTTTCTGGGCGCACTGCACCCCGAGGATCGGGATGCCGTTCACCGTGCCTATATGGGGTCGCTGGTCGAGGGCGGACGCTACGATATCGACTACAGGATCGTCCGTCGTTCGGATGGCACGCTCCGGTGGGGCCATGCGCAATGTGAGCAACAGCGGGATGCTACGGGTCGCGTCCTCCGTTCGGTGGGAACCGTCCTCGACATCACCGAGCGCAAACAAACGGAGGAGGCCCTGGCGTTGACAACCCGGCAACTCGCTGCGTCCAACGCCGAACTACAGCAATTCGCCCACACCGCGTCCCACGATCTACAGGCTCCGCTACGGATGATCACGTCGTATCTGGGGCTTTTGGAAAAACGTTACGGTGCGGTCTTCGACGATGAGGGCCGCGAGTTTCTGAACTTCGCCTCCGACGGCGCCAAACGCATGTCGGGGCTGCTCCACGACCTCCTTGAGTATGCGCGGGTTGGTGGCTCAGGAATGGAACTGACACCGATAGAATCGGCTTCGGTTGTGGACGAGGCGCTGGCCAACTTGGCCGTCGCCATCACCGAGTCCGGCTGCGAGATCGTGGTGGACAGGCCGTTGCCGGTTGTGTTGGGAGATCGCAGTCAGTTGGTGCGGCTGTTCCAGAACCTGATTGGCAACGCGGTCAAGTACCACGATCCCGTCCGGGTGCCTCACGTTCGCATTTGCGCGGCAAGAACGGGAAGCGAGTGGGTGTTCTCGGTCGAGGACAATGGCATTGGCATCAAGCCTGAACACTTCGACAAGATATTCATGATCTTCCAGCGATTGCACGGGCTGGGGAAGTACGAGGGCACCGGTGTTGGATTGGCGATCGTCAAGCGCATCGTTGAGCGCCACGGCGGGCGCATCTGGGTGACCTCGACGCCCGGAGCTGGCGCGACGTTCTTCTTCACGCTCCGGGATGGTTCCGCTGTGGCCTGAACCTTGGCAATTTCAGAGACCAGCGATCCGCTAACGTCTTTGAATCATGTGCCTGTTTTTATACGGTATGAAGTCTTTGATGTCCGTCGATGGTTTGCCGAACAGCCATCCCTGGACATAGTCGCAGCCGCAATCCCTGACAAAGTCCAACGTCTCACGCGTGTCTACCATTTCTGCCACGGTGGCAACGGAAAGACGACGGCACAGCTCGGTAAGTGCCGTCAGGAAAGCGCGGCCCTTGGCGCTGCGCTGGGCGTTTTTCACGGCGCTGCCGTCGAGCTTGACGACATCGACGTCTAGCGTGGACAGATACTGGAAACTCGCCGCGCCGGCGCCGAAATCATCAAGGCAAACCTCGTGGCCGGTAGCGCGCAGTTTCTGGATAAATGAATTGGCACGATCGAGATCAGGCATCCGCGAAGACTCCGTAATCTCAAAGATCAGCCGCTCACTCGTCCATGGATTGCGGGCGAGCAACTCGAACAGACCCTCCAGGTAGGCCTCCTGGAATACGGAATAGCCGGAAACATTAACCGCAATGCGGTACATATCGTTATTGCACGGAAGTTCCTTCAGGACGTGCACAACCTTGGCTGCCATTGACAGGTCGAACTGATGGATCTGGCCGGTCTCCTCGGCGAAGTTGATCAACTGGTAAGGCGAGGCGTCGATGCCGGAGCTCTGAAAACGACACAATGCTTCAAAATGGTGGATCATACCGGTGTTCAGGGAAATAACCGGCTGGAGAGCGACATTAAATAACTGGCGCGTCACGATTTCTTTGAACCCGGTGATCTTGCTGCAGGTGTCCCCGACGAGGGAGTTCACCCTTGAGACCAGGGTCTGAAGGTTGACAGCGCTCTCCGTCGCCTGGAATTTCTGCAAGGTGTAGAGCAGACCCTTGGCGAGGTCTTCTTCACTGATCGTGGAAGCGTCCCCGACCGTAATGGCGGCCATGGAGATTTCGACTTCCGCTTCGGGGGCCATGGCAGAGACCAGATCGGCGACCTGTTTTTCCAGGGTGGCGCTCACATCACCGCTGGAGAGCAAGCCGAACTTGTCGTCGTCAACCAGCGCTGCGCTGTCGCCGTCCAGGGAACTGGCGCGCATCAAGGCGCCGACCGCCGCCATCATGGCTTCGCGATTGCCCTCCTTCATGGTCTCGCAAACCGCATTGAGTCCGCTGATCGACACCAAAGTGAGATCGGCGGGTTGCTCTGCGGCACCCATCGCTTTCAGGCGCGCTACGGCCAGCGTCTGGAAGTCCTGGCAGGAATAGAGGCCGGTCGCCTGGTCACGATCCACCGATTGTCCATGAACCTCGGGTCCGCGCAGGAGGGCGCGCATCGCCAGAAACAGGCGCGGGCTGCCGCCGAGGCTGTGGCCGACAAGCGATACGCGGGGATGCATACCGTTCGGCCCGGCCAGATGCGCCACCGTTTCCGGTATGCGGCCATGGCGTCCGGCCAGCGCATAGACTTCGTTAATCAACACCCGGTCTGTCGGGCTGAACACAGCGTCAATGGGCTTGCCAACAAGAGAGGATGCGACGCAACCAAGCAATGGCTCCGTAGCGCCGTCGGCAAAAGTGATGCGTCCGGCCTCGACTTCGATAATGATATCCGCCCAGGCGAACGCGAAGGCGAGATGGCGTCCATGGTCTGCGGTCATGATGGTGCCTGCTTTGCCCAGAGGACGTAATCCTTGTCGAAGCCAATGACATGGTCGATCAGCCAGTGGCGCAGAAAATGATACAGATCTTCATCCTCAGGACCTTTTCCTGCCGCAATTCCGGCTGTGGCTGTGCGAATCTCCTCCAGCAGGCGGCGATGCTCTTCGACATGACGCTCAACGTCTGGAAATCCGGCTTGCCGCAGAAAGGCTGCTTCACGGGAAAAGTGGGCGTCCGTCTCGTCGCACAGACGAGTCATCAATTCAGCGATGGTGGCGGGAGGCGCGCCCCCCTCCATGGCGTGGGCGATCTCGTTGATGTCTTCGACGAGATTAAAATGATCCCGGTCGAAGATGCGGATGCCGACGCTCAAGTCTTCGGACCATTTGATGATTCGGATTGACATTTGTAAGCCCCCCGCTTTGAGGCGCTTACAATTTGATCGCGGTTCGCAAACCGGCGATGAAGGCGTCGTCGATGGTCTTGCCCACCACCGCACCCGGCGCCGGGTTCTGCATGTTGCCACCGGGATGGAGGATGTATTGCAGGTTGGGCTGGATCGTCCACCACGGCGATAAGACATACTGGTAGGTCAACTCGATCACGGACTCGTAATCGTGGATCGGGGCGTTGGGGAGCCTGTTGGCAGTGCGGAAATCCTTGTCATAGGCAATCTGGCGTCCGCCGATTTCGTCAAGGCCGAACGCGAGGCCAGCGATATCGTTGTCCCGGCCGGGCAGCAGACCCTTGTAATTGACGCCGACATCGGCCTGAAAGGTGACCAGGTTGCGATCGCTCTGCGGTGTCCCGAACAGGCGGAGGAAGCCGGACAGCCCGCCGTCGTCGGTGTCTTTGGTATGCAGCAACATTTGGTCGACCATGCCATAGAGGGCGTAATCGCCTTTGTGGATGCGGGGGGTAAGCCCGGTGACCGCCAGATTGTTGCCTCGGATGTCCTTCTCAAGATCGGTGAATTTGCCGGTATTGTACCAGGCGCCGATCTTGTAGGACGCCGGGACTACGCCATGATCCTTGTCGGCGGCCACCGTATAGGCGAATTCAGTGATGACCATGGTCCCGCCGGCGGTGCTGAACGTGGTGCCGTCATTGTTGCGCCGTTGCGGCAGGGTGTTGCTGGCCGAGTTGGAGAGATCGAGGGCGTTGCCCTTGCCGGCCGGATTGCTGGCGGTGACCCCGGTCTGCCACGACAGGGTATCGCTGGGGGAAATTTTGACACGGGCGCCGGGCGAGGCCAGCGGATAGGCCGTGCCGCCGGATGGCAGGTCGGCGGCGAACATGCCGGGCCAGCCGAACGTGGAATTGACGAAATTGGCGCCGTACGAGCTGACGGCGAATTCGTCGTCGAGCGAGATTTGCCCGGCGCGCACCGAGAGCTTGTCGCCGATCAGGGTCTGCTGATAGTAGGCGTCGAACAGGCGGGTGCCGCGCACCGCTTCGATGCCGCTGGGTGCCTCCAGGGCGGAGGTGCCGCCAAAGCTGGTGTTGCTGCCCAGGCGTTGGGGCGAGTTGAGGCCGGAGCCGTGGAGCTGGAGGGCGCTGGCGTGCAGGGTGCCGCCATGCAGGCCGACCGCTTTTTCGAAATCCACGTCAAGATCGAGTTCCAGCCGGCCGAAGGCGGTTGCCTTCTGTTTCACGGCACCGCTCGCGGTGGCCAGCATGTCGCCGGTTTCCGTGGCGCCGAGGGCGAAGCCGGCATCGGCGAGGCTGGAGCGCAGCCCGCCCCAGTCGCCGGTCAGCGTGTCACGCTCCCAAAAGCCGGTTGGCTTGGGCGCCTCGGCCGGCGGGGCGCCTTCCGCCGACGCCGGAACCGGGACGACCGCCAAGAGGCTCCCCAGCAGAAGGAGTGCACCGCTCAATGCCGTTGTTTCGCAGAAGGTCCTGTTCATGTCGGCTCCTTGGTCGTCGTGACACACGAATCTCAATTTTGGCAGCTTAATACCGGTCAACGAACAAATCAAAGGTTGGTCGCTACCCCTTGCTGGAATAGGCCTGTTACAGGGCCAGAACGTTGACCCCCGGCACGCCCGGCAATCCCAGGTGGCACAAAGTGATATGATGATTTATCAGGAGTGGATGTCGCGATCCGTTGCGGGCGGGAGTCCTGGCGGGACGGCATGGTTCGTGTTACTTTTGACTAGGTAGACGTTGGCGGGTCCGAAATCGAAACCAGCAATGGGGTGAAACCAGCAATGGGGTATCGGCATGAATTCCCAGTCAGCCAATGAAAGCGACGCGGTCACGATCGTCTATACGTTCCGTTTCAAGGGGGACGAATTCACCCAGGTCCGTCTATCCTTTCACCGCATCACATTCGAACTGTTGCAAAGCCGGACCGCCAAGCCCCCGGCATGGGCCGTCCTCGACTATTACAAGTGCGGACACTGCCCTCTGGTTGCCGCGACCTCGCCCCTTTGCCCCTTTGCCGAAGCTGTCGCGGCATTCATTCCCCAGTTCGAGAAATTCTATTCCTACGATGAGGCGACCGTGGAGGTCGCGACGGAACGGCGCACCATCGTTTACCATGGCCCTTTACAAAACGGTATGGCGGCATTGATTGGTCTGGCGGGGGCGACCTGCGGTTGTCCGCATCTTGCGTTTTTGCGGCCGATGGCCCGGTTTCACTTGCCCTTTGCCAGCGAAGGGGAGACCATGTACCGTGCCGTGTCCATGGACCTTCTCCGCCAGTATCTCCTGCATGACGCGCAGCGGGACCAGTGGCCGTCTTTGGATGGCTTGCGCCGGTGTTATGCGGCGGCGGCAAAGGTCAACATGGGCATGGCTGCCCGCATTCGCGCCGGCAGTGTCCGGGACGCCGCCATCAATGGGTTGATTATCCTCGATACGTTTGCCCAGGCCGCGCCGTATGTCATTGAGGGCAAGCTGGAGGAGCTACGTCATATTTTTGAAAACGGCAACCCTTTGGATTAGCTGGGAAGAGGATCAGGATGAACCGGAGAATTCTTCATGAACTGCTGGTGATGTTCACCGCCGTGGTCGTTGCCCTGGTGCCATCACTCGTTCGAGCGGCCGATACCGACACCATGTTCCGCGTCGGAGTGGTGCCGCATACCAGTGCCAGAATCATTCTTGAAATGTATCAGCCGCTGCGTGAGTCGTTGCAAAAAAACCTTGGTGTCCCGGTGGAGATCGTCACGGCACCCAATTTCAACGAGTATATCCGGCGTGCCCTTGACCAGAACTACGATATCGCCATCACCACGGGCCATCAGGCACGGGTGCTTGAGGTCGACGCCGGTTACAAGCCGCTCATGACCTACAAGGCCCCATTCCGTTCGGTTGCCATTGTTCCTGTCGAATCGACCTTGCAGGGTCCCAAAGAACTTGCCGGCACGACGGTGGTCGGGCTTGGCCCGACATCGCTGGTAACCCAGTGGGGCGCGCATTGGCTCCACGATGCCGGTGTCACCGATACCAAGATGCGGTATGTCAGCGCTGCCGACAGCGAGGCCCAGCTGGTACTGGCCGGAGATGCCTCGGTTGGTTTCATGTCGCTTGCGAATTACGAGTATCTGGCCCCGGAAGTCCGTACCCGGCTGCGGATTCTTGCTCAGAGCGAACCTGTGCTGGGACGTGTCTACATGCTCAATGCCCGCCAGCAAGGGCGCCGCGATGCGCTGATCGCGGCACTGCACACCTTTGCCGCCACACCCGTCGGCCAGCAGTACTTCGACCAGAGCCATTTGGAAGGCTACCGCGAGGTGCGGCCGGGCGAGATGGAGTCCATGGATTTTTATGCCCAGGAAGTGAGGGAAGCCCTCAAGACCATCTCCCGGCAATGATTGGACGCACCCTATTTCGCACCGTTCGCAGTCGGTTGCTGTTTGCGGCAATCCTCATTGAGACGTTGATGCTGACGCTGATGGTCGGCAATGGCCTCCGCGTGCTCGGCAACAGCCTGGCCGAGCAGACTCAGGTGTCTTCCGACCAGTTTTCCAAGGTGCTCAACGCCGCCTTGGTAACCCCAATGGCTCAACGCGACTACGCCACCGTTCAGGCCGTTCTCGATGAAAGCCACGCGGTCGAGATGCTCAAATACCTGGCCGTCCTGGATCGCCGCGGCAAGCGGATCGCCAGCAGTGGACTGGCGGGGGCGGAGGCCCTACCGGAACCCG
>JADFXL010000143.1 GCA_015233585.1 Alphaproteobacteria bacterium
CTCGATCCCCCAATTCACCATTACCGGCTGATCGCCGCACCAGAAAACGTCCTCTAGCCTTGGGCCATGCAGAGCCAAATCCAGCAACTCGCCCATGGCCTGATCAGCCGGCCGGTTCGAAGAGCGGAGCTGTCCGGCCAGACCAGAGATGGCATCGACCAGGACCTTGAAATGCGCCTCTGCCGCGACCCGCCAAGAGGGATCGCTATCGACCAGCCGAGTCACAGTACCGGGGACAGATGTGTACCAACGGATGGTGCCGCGCAGCAGGTTGGGCTCGGCAAACAGCGCGGCGTGGACCGGCGACAAGTTGCTCGAGACGCAATGGGCAATCTGGGCGCGTTGCTCAATTACCGGCCGCTCGAGCAAGGTGAGTGGCCTCGACCGGCTTTGGTCGGTGGTGACAGGCAGTTGGCGCGGATCGCTCATGGGCGCGCCGGGGCTGGAGTCGTAGTCGGGACCGGGACTGGGGCCTGCGGCTGGCACGGCGCGTCGGTGACGGCGCCGGGCAGATTATTGGCTTTAAGAAATTCGAGCAACGAACTTGAAGCCTGGGCGAAAGTGCCCCGAGCTAACTGGCTGGCATCCAGGGTCATAAGGGTATTGATCCCGACCACCCGGCCACAGCGATCAGTGAGCGGGCCGCCGCTGTTGCCGCGAGCGATCGCCGCGGTGTGGATAATCCGGCTACCGTGTGTATCGCTCTGGATCGAGTTGACCTCGCCACTGGTGAGATTGGCTTCTGGCGCGGCCGCACTGTCGCCGTTAAGCAGGCGCCTGAACGTCTCGTCGCTTTTCATGACCACACCAGGGAAGCCGGCGGCCACAACCGGTTCCAGCCGCTCGGCCCGGGTGGAGAGTTCGAGTACGGTCAACTGGGACAGACCTGCCACTCGGAGCACGGCGAAATCGGCATCGAACGGACCCTGGAGCCGGGTTTCTACCACCAACTCGGCCGGCCTGACGCCGTTCAACGCCTTGCTGGTGACCATAATCCGGCCTGGCAGGGCATGCTCGACCACATGGGCATTGGTGGCAATCAGGTCGGGCGCGATCACGAACCCGGTGCCAAAGCCGCTTCCTTCCTTGGTCTCGGCCAGCACCAGCACCACCGACCGATCAAGTAAGTCGGCCAGATTACCCTGGAACGCCGGGGCCGCCTGAGTCGCCGGCCGCTGGACCGGCGTGATCGTGGGTGCCGGAGGCATTCCGGTCGGGTTATCAGCCGTGCACTGGTTGCGCCCTAGAATCGCCTCGGCCTCAGCGATTTGGTGTTTCAAGCCCTCATTGATTGCCCGCTGGGCGGCAATCATGTTTTCAATCACGGCGCCATCCGTTGGCGGAGCCCGGTACTCGTGAAGGTCGGCGACCAGCGCTCGCCAGCCGAGATAATAGCCCGCCGTCAGCGCGAGCGCGGCCACCGCTAGTACGATCAACAGGCTGTAAAGAACAACCGCCGCCCAAGCCACCGGCCTTCGACCGGCCGGCGCTTGGGCCGGTCGACGTGACACAGGTGCCGCGACAATCGGCGATGGTAGAACCGGTGAAGCCGGCGGGACCTGCGCCACCGGTTCCCGGACAGGCTCTTTAAACGGGGCATAACCGCCCAGAGTTGCCGCAAAATGGGCGTTTAGAGAAGCAACGCCGGCCTCCAGCCCCGGCGGAACAAGACCCCAATGGATCAGCACCACGGAGTCGCCGATGCGCAGCACGTCGTCGAGCCGGGGCACGATCAGCGCCCTGGCAAGCAGCGCCCCGTGAGACGGATCATCGAGCAGAGGCTGGAGTGCCGTCAGCCGTGCGCGCAGCACCTCCCCGGCGCTCGCCCGCTCAGCCGCAGACAGGCGAGTCAGCGCGACCGGCTCACCCGCCACTTCAGAGTACCACGAGATGCTGGGCGCCTGGACATCGTTACCGCGACTGACCAGCGGCTTGGCGAAAAGGCCAGCGATATCCCGGCCGCCCCGCGCTTCGAGGAAGCGAACCAGACGGTCGTGCTGTTCGACCACTGCCACGCCCTCATCAACCAACGCCGACGAAGGGAAGAACTCCGTCTTGAGAAGATACTTAGGGTTGGCCATCCCGCTCCTCTCGATGGTCTGGAGAGTGATCCAGCGTATCCAGGGTTGGCACATGGTCCGGAAGCTGTCAACGATTTTAATCGTTTGCGTGCTGAAGCCTTCATTAATGCAGGATATTGTGTTCGGTCAGGACTGATCATGTTCCGCACGAGGCCATCAACGCCTGACTCGCATTTCCTGGCCGATTCGCTACACTTGGATTACGATGCGGGGCTTGGGGCCATGCCGTTTCGAGCGGGCGCAGACGGCGCTCGCGGGGTCTTGGACTCCCCACCTGACGTCAAGTAAAAAGTTGAAAAAGATTTGCTGGTACGCGTGGGGTTGGGGTGAGGCACTGACGTGCCTGCGAGAGGCTCTGCCTCTCGCGCTCTCCGGGATATTTATGCAAGGTGATGATGGCCTTGATCGGGCGTAGCGCTATAGTATTAGGTGCGGCACAGGGTGGGAACCCGTTGGCCGTCAAGGTGATGGCCGGCGGCACAGCGGTGTCGCCGGTTCAAGATTTGCTAGCATTAGCAGGCTTTCTCTTCGTATTATAATCGCAATGTTTGCGTATGAAAAAACGAAGGGATTGCCCGGATTTAAGCCGACCTGTTTAGGCCGGAGTAGACTGTTTCCTTGTCTGGTCGTAAAACGTACCGTTCTTTAGCATTGCGCAGGCGACTGCGAGCAGACGATCGCCAACGGTGCGAAGCGACCGGCCATGGCGGTAGCCTTTCTCTCGCAGTGATTTGTAACGGGCGGCGCAGGTTTCGTCATGAACGCAAGCAACCCGAGCCCAGTGGAATAGAGCGTTTCGTGGCGCATGGGGGCAAGCGTGTCGGCGAAGCACCATCCTAACTTTCCCACTTTGACGGGTCACTAGAGCTGCTCCCGTTCGCAAACGCAAAGTCTGGTAGTCCCTTTTCTTTATCAGGTCCGTTGCATCGCTGAGAAAGGTCGCTACTCCCGAGCGCCAAGGCCATGGGCGTCACGACGGTCATCTTTGGCACCCGAGGCTGAGAAGCGGTCGCGGAAACGGTCGAGTTGCTTCGGGTGAATGAAGAAGACAGTGAAGCCCCGGTCGAGCAACGTTTCAACCACCGGACCAAAAGCGACCTCAATAGCGACGGCCACCTTTTCAGCACCACACCCGCAGCATTTCAGCAACCAGTCGCACAGGTCCGCGAGCTCTTGTCCGCCGTGTGAAAACAAGCGCTCCATTTTAACATTTCCACGACAGTCAAGAACACAGACTCGGTGATGGCTGCATCCCCAATCGATTCCTACAAAGAAATCGAAGGTTTCGTTCATGGCAGTGATCCTTCATCTGGATGGCAATCCCAGGCCAATCCGTGACAACAATCACCCCTGTACCGGCGCTTCGTGGATACGATGCTCCACGGCGCATCTCCCCATTGGATATTTGTCACGGCCGACCGCGCCGAGGCATCAGGTCCAACATGGGCAATGGACTTGCTACATCGTGAAGGTTGCTCCCGGCGCGGCGACCTGAAACGGGTTGAATAAGATACGCCTTGTTCCCCGATGGCCAAACGGTACAGGACATTGTGCATCAGGAACAACTCGTGCCGGGCAGGCTGGAGCCTCGGTTCTGCCCGGCCAGACTCAGAAGAGCCTTGGCGTTCGCCAGTGCCTCATTGACACCTGCCAACTTCAGTGAACCAGTGAGGTATTCCATTTGACAGTCGATGATGACGATTGCAGCCTTCTCCAAGCTGCTAGTGTTCCGATTCCATCACTTGGTACCCACGATAGCCTTCAGGGCGCCCCGTGCTCTTTCAACTTTTTCGAGAATGTCTTTGGTGGTGGCGGTCTAGGTGAATGGTTTGGGATGGTCGTTGTGCTCAGCCAGATATTGGTAAATCACGATTTCCAGATCGGTGATACTCTTAAAGACTCCCCGGCGGATCCGCTTTCGCGTGATCTCCCCAAAGAAGCGCTCGACGAGATTAAGCCAGGAAGACGATGTCGGAGTGAAGTGCATATGGAAGCGCGGATGGCGTTCCAGCCACTTGACTACGTCCGGATGCTTGTGGGTGGCGTAATTGTCGGCGATCAGATGAAGATCAATATCCTTTGGAGTGTTGGCATCGATCGTACGCAGGAACTTGATGAATTCCTGATGCCGATGGCGATCGAGACAACGGCCGATCACGGTGCCGTCCAGCAGGTTGAGCGCCGCAAACAAAGTGGTCGTGCCATGCCGTTTGTAATCGTGGGTCATGGTGCCAGCCCGGCCTTTCTTCAGCGGCAGGCCGGGCTGGGTGCGATCAAGCGCCTGAATTTGGCTCTTTTCATCCACCGACAGCACCAGGGCTTTGTCCGGCGGGTTGAGGTAGAGGCCGACGATATCAACCAATTTGGCCTCGAAGTTCGGATCATTCGACAACTTTATCGTCCGAACCAAGTGCGGCTTGAGCCCGTGTGCCCGCCAGATTCTCTGGACGCTGCTGACGCCAACGCCCACGGCCCGAGCCATGGTTCGCGCCGACCAGTGGGTTGCATCGGCCGGTCGTTCCGTCGTCGTCTTGGTCACGACCTGCTGGACCACCGTCGGCGCCAGCGGTTTCCTGCCCGGCGGACGGGTTTTGTCGCGCAGCAACCCATCCACGCCATGGGGGGCGGCGAAATGGGCCATCGGACGATCGCCGTTACGTACATCGGTGACCATGCGCGCGGCAAGCCCGGCCACCGGCATGGCCACCCTCTACGTCTCCGCCGGCAATCGCATCTGATCCACGCCTTCCGGACATCCGCCCACGCGCGGCACCAAGAACAAGGACTGGGGCGACAGCTACGGCGTAACCTGGGACGATGCCGAGCAGGGGCCGGACCTCTATCGCGGCTTCATCTGCGCCGCCGTCGATCACGCGATTCTGCCCAACCCCGCCTGGTATTGCTGGCATGCCTCGCGCCGGCAGGCGATGCTGGAGGCGGTATGGGTCGAGTTGGGCGCCTTCGTCCACCAGCAAATTATCTGGGTCAAGAACCGGGCGGTGCTGACCCGCTCGTTCTACTTGTGGAAACACGAGCCCTGCCTGATGGGCTGGCTCAAGGGCCACAAGCCCGAGCGGGTGTCCGAAGACTACCTGCCGTCGGTGTGGAGCATCGACACCCCCGACGGCGCCGATCGCCCGGACCACCCGACCCCGAAGCCGCTCGACTGCTTCGCCATCCCCATGCGCCAGCACGTTCCGCGCGGCGGCCTCTGCTACGAGCCGTTCAGCGGCTCGGGTTCGCAGATCATGGCCGGGGAGCAGACCGGGCGCCGCGTGTTCGCCATGGAGATCAGCCTGCAGTACGTCGATGTCGCAGTGCGGCGCTGGCAGACAGCCACCGGCGAAACCGCCCTCCTCGAGGGCGAAAACCAGAGCTTCGATGAGATTGCCGCGGCACGCGATGGAGCGGCGGCCTGAGAGAGGCTCGGCCCGGCACGGATTTCCTACGGCTCGTTTTGGTCGTCGGGCGAAGACGGGAGGTGCCGGCGAAGGTCCATGGCATCATGAAGGAGCCTCAGCACGTCGACGAAATTGCCGCCGGTTTCGCGGGAGACCCGGAAAAGGATGAAATGGCGCCCCCGTCTCCCCTGACGGGAGACGTGCAGCGTGAAAATCCCTGGAGCGATATCCTCCCGCGGCCGGCATCCGATTGCCGACGGGCCGTCGACCAGCGCTTTGACAGCCTCCTGCAGGGTTTGCGCATAGAGCCGGGCCTGACGGTCGCCGAACCGCCGGGCGGTCCATTGCAGGATGGTCCGGAAATCGCCGGTGGCGGCGGCGGCAAGGCGGACGGTCCAGCGTTCGACCGGCGGCATCAGCCGTTCGGCCTCGATCCGGCGATCGCCTCGTCGGCCAACGCTCCAAGGTGGCGGCCAAGCGATTCCACGTCGGTGAAGGCTTCAAAGCGGCCGGTCTCGATGTCCGCCATCCCGATCCGGGCCGCCTCGCGCAACGCTTCGAGACGGGCCGCGTGCTCGCTTTCCTGGCGTTCGATGACGCGCAGCCCGTCTCTCAGGACCTCGCTGGCATTTTGGTAGCGTCCGGACTGGACTAATCGCTCGATCAGTGCGGCCTGATGGTCGGTGAGGACGAAGTTGCGGGTCGGCATCGCTGGGCACCCCGGTGGGTCATTCGGTATTGGCATCTTATGCCAAACCCTGGGGCCGTCAATGCCCGTGACGAAGGGGGGGACGGCGCTGTCCCAAAGGAGCGCCGGCCCCGGCTGCCGGGTCAATGCTCGCCGGCCTGTCTTGCCTTTGCCAGGGCAACTCGGGCGGCGGTGACGCTGTCGTGGAAGGGATGGTCGGGGTTTTCGACCGGCATGCCGTAGCACTTCGGCGTGCAGCAGATGGCTTCGACATCGGCCAGCAGGCGTTCGAGGGCGTCGCAGAGGTCGTGGGGGAGATCGGGCATCGTCGTCTCCCTCATACCGGCGGCTTGTAAACGCGCTCACCACCCGCCTCTTTCGTGCTGGTGACGGCCAGACCCAGCCGCTTCTTGAGGGCACCGGCCAGAACCCCGCGACAGGTGTGTGCCGCCCATCCAAGGACGCGGTGCTGAAGGAAGCGATCCAGGCGGCTTGGCTGCGCTTGACCGACGAGTCCGACGCCGAGGGCCTGACCGACTTCTACGGTCAGCTCCGGCGGGCGGCGCGTGAGTTGTTCATCGCGGGAGAGGTGTTCATTCGCTTCCGGCCCCGGCGCCCATCGGACGGGCTGTCGGTGCCGTTGCAGCTTCAGATGCTGCCCTCGGAACAGCTTTCGATGACGCTGCCGCCGGCACCACGGTCGCCGCCTGCAACCGGGCACCATGCAGGTGCTGCTGCCGGGAGAGGATGTGAAGTTCTCGAGCCCGGCCGATGTCGGCGGCAATTACGAGGCCTTCCAGTACCGCACCTTGCTGGCCGTCTGCGCCGCGCTGGGCGTGCCCTATCAGAACGTCGTCGATTCCAACAAGGCCAACTACTCCTCAAGCCGCACCGCGCTGCTGGAGTTCCGCCGCCGCATCGATGCGGTGCAGCACTCGGTGCTGGTGTTCCAGCTCTGTCGCCCGGTGTGGGAGCGCTGGCTATACGATGCGGGGCGATGTTTGCCGCATCATCAGCGCCAGGAGGGCTAGAGCGCCTTCCGATCATACATAACCGGCATGAGCGAGGTATTTCTTGCACTCATCGGCTGGAAAGTTGC
>JADFXL010000144.1 GCA_015233585.1 Alphaproteobacteria bacterium
GCGGGACACCCATTCCTCCAACGCCTTGTGGGTCATGAGAAACGCCGCCTTCATTGGCGTGCTTTCATAGGCGGCCGGCCGGATCCATTTGGACTGGGTAACCGTTTCCTTGACAGTTTCGCCACGGCGACCTCAAGCACGATAATATCCTGGCCACGCCGGAGGCGACTCTGAAATTGATTGACTACGATTCGATGTTTGTGCCTTCCCTGAAAGGGTACCCCTCCCTTGTTCTGGGCGGTACGTGCTATCAACATCCCAAGCGGGCCAAGCAGCACTTCAACGCACAGGTTGACCATTTCTCGATGCTGGTGATTTTATTATCCCTGCGCGCGCTGACGATTGACCCGTCCTTGTACACGCAGCGGCATAATGGCGAAAATATAATATTTACAAGGGCTGATTTCGTTGCGCCGGGCCAATCCACACTGTTCAGCAAGCTGGCGGCAAGCCGCGATTCGATGGTATCGGACTGGACTAGGCGTCTGCTGTCCTCCCTGGCTTCCCAGAACATCGTTGTGCCGAACCTCGATCAGGTATTAAAGCAGGCGGAGCGAATCACATGATGCCAGTCGTTCGATTGGGGAATCGCCGTAGTCAAGGAGCCGTTCATGGTGCCCATTAAACCCCTGCTGACGCTGCTGGGAGCCGCAGCCGGTATTTGGATCAGCCTGAAGGCGAGCGGGAAACGGCGAGAGGCGGCCATCGCCACGCGGCGTGCCGTCCGTGTGCCAGACCAGATGAAGAAGCCGGATCCAAACAACGGCACGACGGTTTTCAAGCAAAACGCTACCGATCCTGTTATCGAACAGGCTCTTGCCGATGTCATGGTGTTGCGCCGCCACGTAATTGCTCCCGCATTGATCAATGCGATCCTTCCAGAGGACGTTTCCGCCCCCGACGGGTTCTCCGGTGTGGAAAAAAGCGGCACACGGACAAAGGATCATGTGGTACCAAGATCTGACGAAATGGTTGTATTCTGGACGGCGAAGGGGGGCGCTCACCGGCACACGTTCGTCACCAGGGCTTCTGCAACCCGTATTGAATTTAACACCAGGGGGTTCGACGGTGACACAATAGACCGGATCGCCGTGCCATCAAGGAACGTGACTCTGAGCGTGGACATGGCCAGGGTGCTCGATCGTGGACCACCGACCGTGGTAGAGCTTGTTCAGTTCGGTGACAAAGAACTCGGGTGGTTGAACTGGGCGGATTTGTTAAGCCGGATTGGTTATGTGGACTAGGGCGGATTTGGTAAGACGCAGGTCGAAAGATGTGGCGGATATTTATCAATTGATGTGTGTGGGAACGTGAAATGACAACGCAGGAAGCCGATCATAATACGCCAGGACATGCCAAACATGCGCGTCATGTTCATCAGTCCACGATCCTTCTTATTGATGATGAACCTGTCAACGCCCATTTGATTTCGCAACTTCTTCAGGAACACGAAGTCATTGTCGCGTTGAATGGAACGGACGGGCTGAGTATGGCCGTGGATCTTGTGCCTGATCTCATTCTGCTCGACATCAATATGCCGGACATACTCGGTTTCGAAGTCTGCACGCGTCTTAGGGCCAATCCGGCCACATACGACATTCCCGTCATTTTTCTTACGACGATGGATGCGACGGAGGATAAGATTCGCGGATTTGAATCCGGTGGTGTTGACTACATCGTTAAACCCTATTCAAAGGAAGAGGTGGTGGCGCGGGTCAACACGCACCTGGTTATACATGTGATGCAACGCGATCTTAAGGTTCAATACAATCAACTTATCCGATATAAGAGTATTCTTGAACAACTCGTGGCAGAGCGCACGTCTGGCCCAACCGCGTTGCATCCCCTTCGGGGACGTGACTACAGCGATTTTCTGATGATCATCGAAACATTGGCGGAGATTGATGAAGCGCAACAGAAAACATCGCGCGATCCCGAAGTCATGATGGAACTGGAGGCCGTCAGAACGACTCTTCGGGATGTCACCCGGGTTCTTGGGCCCAGGATCGCGAGGCTTCGCGGACTGCTGGCTCCTGCGGACGCATCGTAAATCAATAATTACAACTTTTTTAACAACGTATCGACAATGGCACATCCTGCGCTGAAATCCAGTGCCATAAGCGCAGATTCAAGATTATGGATTTCATCATCAAAACCGCATCCCCTCATTTGTTCAATAATTCCGTTGGCAAGCGCCATCGACTTCATGCTGCGCCGGTTCATTTGTTCCATGAGACGAACGCAGTCGTGGGCAAACTGCGATTTCTGTTCTTCCGTTATGTTCGGCGATTGCATTGAAAGAACAGGCGCCACACCCTCCGGGGATGCGGAGTGAAGACTGCCCACGGTGGAGAGGACCGCGTCAAGATGGACCCTGAAAGCCTCCAGGTGGGAGGCAAAGGCCTCAACCTCCCGCTTCGTCAGCACGGTCTGAAACGCTTCTGCCGCTTTGAACAGATGGGTAGCCCCCAGGTTTCCCGCCGCTCCCTTTACCGCATGAACCAGACGGAAAGCGGTCTCGGCATCGGACGCCTCCATCGCCGAATGCACGCGCGCTGCCAGGGATGCGTTCGTTTGCGCAAATGAGACCAATAATTTGCGCAACAAGGTTCGGTTGCCGCTCGTCCGTTGCAGAGCGGCGGAAAGATCAAAACCCGGCAGTTCATCTGGAAGTTCCGGCGTACCTGCGGTAACGTCCGCCACCGGCGATGGGGTTGGTGTATCAACCAATATCTGATTCACCAAAGGCTTCATCCACTGATCGAGGGTCGCCATCATCCTGTCCACATTGATTGGCTTGGCAATGTGGTCGTTCATTCCGGCTTTGAGGCACGCTTCTCTTTCCTTGACCATGGCGCTGGCACTCATGGCGACGATGGGCAAGTCTTTATGGGCAGGCTTGGCGCGAATCTGACGGGTTGCCTCGTAACCATCCATGACCGGCATATGAATATCCATCAACACCATATCATAAGCATTGGCATCAACAGCAGAAACAGCTTCGACGCCATCGGCGACAACATGAACGGCAGCGCCCGCGCTGGAAAGAATCGAAACGGCAATTTCCTGATTTATTTCATTATCCTCCGCCAATAGAAGGCGGCGTCCCAACAGACGATTCTGATGCCCGGTCTTCTGCCGTCGTTCACTTCCTCGCCGTCCATGTCGTCTGTTCTTCTTTATGGCTTGAAGGATCGTCTCCAGAAGCAGAGATGGAACGATAGGCTTGATGAGCAAGGCATGTGATTCCAAATGTTTCGTTTCGTTCTGGACGGTATTCCGCAAATAGGGAGTGGCCATAAGCAGTAGCGGCGTTGCATGATTTCCCCGTATCCGGCCGATCAATTCCACACAACTCAGGTCCGGCAGAACCCAATCCAGCAATATGATATCGAACGGAAACGGTGCATCGGCCAACCTGGCGAGCGCGCTCGCACCGCTTTCCGCCGTCGTCACCGACAAACCGAAATGCGTCAACACATCCCGCAAGGACTCGCGAACATAAGCAACCGCATCCACGACAAGTGCGTGCTTGCCCCGGATCAGGTCCACGGGAACAACAAACGAGCGTGCATTCGCGCTACGGAGCAAGCGAACCGCAAAGGTGAACGTACTGCCCTCGCCCGGCGTGCTGGTCACGCCGATACGACCCCCCATTTTTTCCACCAGTTGCTTGCTGATCGTAAGTCCAAGTCCGGTGCCGCCGTACTTGCGCGTAGTTGACGTGTCGGCCTGGGTGAAGGACTGAAACAGCCGGTCGATCTGTTCCGGCGCCAGGCCAAGCCCGGTATCGCGCACCGAAAAGTACAGTTCGACCTGATTGTCGGGCAAGTCCTCAAAACGGTCCACGGACACCACAACCAGTCCATCATCGGTAAACTTGATTGCGTTACTGACCAGATTAAGCAGAACCTGTCCCAGACGGTTCGGATCGCCAACCAGGTCATTTGGGATGTTGGACGGCACCTCGATTACCAGTTCAATGTTTTTTTTACGGATAAGAACGCTGGTGAAGTCGGCTATTCTCTCCAGTACGTCGTCCAGATGAAAATCGATGTTCTCGATATCAAGCTTTCCGGCCTCGATCTTTGAAAAGTCGAGAATGTCGTTGATGACCTGAAGCAGGGAGCGGGCGCCATTATCGGCCTTGTCCAGCAGGTCTCGCTGCTGGTCATTCAGAGGGGTTTGCTGCAACAAATAGTGCATTCCCATGACCGCATTGATCGGCGTGCGGATTTCATGGCTCATGTTGGCGAGAAATTCGGATTTGGCGCGATCGGCCCGCTCGGCTTCTGCTTGCGCCCGGTTCACAATCTCCATGGTTTCAAGCCACGAGCTGATATCTCGTGCCATCAGGACAACATGCGGCACGCCTCCAATCTGATAGCGACCGCATCTGACATCCACGGGGAAGCTGCTACCGTCCTTACGCTGGGCTTTTCCTTTGTACATGACGTGTTCGCCGCGTTCCATCGCGGCCCAGCGGTGCAGGTAAGTCCCGTCGCCGTAGTCCGGGTCGATATCGGACATACTCAATTGAAGCAGATCTTCGTTCGAATATCCAAGAGCCGTACAGGCTAATCGGTTGACGGTAATGATACGTCCGTTTGAATCGTGCACGATGACGCTATCGCCGGCATGTTCTATCAGGTTGCGCAAGTTTTCTTCGCTGGCCCGGATCGTTGCCTCCATTCGGCGGCGCCAGATGATGTTGCCCAGCATTTCGGCGACCGTATTCACAAAATGAACTTCGTCTTCGCTTCCATGATGATAGGGGGGAACATATATGTTGAGGACACCCAGTACCTCGTTCTGAACCCGGATCGGCACGCAATAATGGCCGTGTGGCTGCATCCCCGGATACGTGATCTCGTGGCGCTCATCAATGCAGTATGCATAAACCAGGGCCCCTGTCGCGGCCGCCCGGCCACACAGGCAGTGGCCCAATGTAATACTGGAACATGAGTTCAACAAAGCTGGGGCCAGTCGCTGCTGAACCACCATATTCAGCCGGTCGCCCTGTCGCAAAAATATACAGCCTTGGGATTGAAGACCAAGGTCGTGACTTGACAGCACAAGCCTCAACACCTCCTGGAAGAGTTCCATAAGGGGCGCGTCCGAGTGAGAGAGTCTGAGAATCGCGGTAAAAATTCCCTGATCGATTCTGTGGCGGTGCATGAGGTGGTCGAGGCGTAACTGGAACTCTGCCGGGTCTTGATCAATCCCGGCGATTTCAACCGGCATGGCATCGTTGACCGACGCCAATCGGACGGCGTTAGCCTGAATAGCGTCCTTGATCTTCAAATCATCAGAAGTGATATGATCATACAACCAGTCGTTGACAAATTTTACAACGCTATGAATATCAACTGTTTTGCGTTTGTTGTTGTATTTTTCATGTGCACTCAAAAGTTCACGAATAAATTTCCTGTGGTTTTTTTTATGATTCTCCAAATTTCTATCATCGCATTCTACCATGATGGCTTCTTCACGGGCAAAATGGTATTCTGAATAAGTCAATAAGCTCAGCAAAATTCCACTAAGATCCTCGGCCTCGGCCCTGACGCGATCGTGAAGCTCATCAACTAACGACAAAATAAATTCGTGGTCTGCATCAACGGATGCAATGCCGATATTCAAGTCATTATGCCATTCCATATAATAAGCCTAAAGCCGCGTTCGAAAGTTGGTTGGAAAGGCCACCGCCTCCGATTGCGTGCAAGTATAACGTGTCAAGCGGCGACGTCAATGATTTCATTTCTTGGGCGTATCGTGTGAATTCTCAAAAAGCGGGTGCAGCGGGTGATTTTGCGGCAAAATATTGCCAGTGTACAGGTTTTAGATTAAAATTCCCGCTATATATGAATATTGTTTATTTATGACAACTGGCACGTCGTAGCAGGAGCAAAAGTTCAGGCCCGCAGGTGAAGAAATAAAGGTGTTTGCAAAGGCCTCGGGCCTTTGCCGGGCGCGGGCCGTGCCCACATTGTTTGTGGTGTGCCTCAGGGGTTTGGGTGGATTGCCATGGAATTCGTACAGGCTCGCATTGACGGGCCTTATGGCCGATATTAGATTTCACTTCCAATGTGAGGGCTGGCTTGCGGACGATGACGAATCCAAGGAAACCTGCGATCGCCCAACTCAGCGAGCGATCGCGTGAGATTTTTCGCCATATCGTCGATGCCTATGTGCAAACCGGGGATCCGATCGGTTCGCGGACTTTGGCGCGCCGGGTGGGGATGGATCTGTCGCCAGCTACCATCCGCAACGTCATGGCGGATCTGGAAGAAGCCGGCCTGTTGCGGGCGCCTTACACATCGGCAGGCCGTCTGCCCACGGAGGCGGGGCTGCAATTGTTCGTGGACGGGCTGCTGGAGGTGGGTGAACTGGCCCAGGACGAACGGCACCGCATCGATTCACAATGCCAGGCGGCCGGACGCAGTCTGGATGAGGTTCTGGGCGAGGCCGTCAGTACGCTGTCGGGGTTGTCGCACTGCGCCGGTCTGGTGATGGCGCCCAAGACCGACTCGGCGCTCAAGCATATCGAATTCGTCAACCTGGGACCTGGGCGCGCGTTGGTGGTCATGGTCACCGAAGTGGGTACGGTGGAAAATCGGGTCATTGACGTACCCCACGGTCTGCCGCCGTCGGCGCTGACCGAAGCCTCCAACTTTCTCAATGCCAAACTGAGCGGCCGGACCCTGGCCGAGGCGCACGACGACATTCTGGCCGAGCTGGAGAAACAGCGGCACCAGCTTGACGTTCTGACCAGCCGGGTGATCGAAGCGGGCTTGGCGACCTGGGCGGGCGGGACCAAGGGGGGGGCGCTGATTGTTCGCGGTCAGTCCCACCTGTTGGAGGATGTCACGGCGGTGGATCACCTGGAGCGCATCCGCGCCTTGTTCGAGGCGCTGGAGAACGGGGAGCAGTTCCTTCGTCTGCTGGAACTGGCCAACAGCGCCCAGGGTATCCAGATTTTTATCGGCGCCGAGAATCAGTTGTTCGCTATTTCCGGATGTTCAATGATTGTGGCGCCGTATCATAACCGTCACGAACAGATCGTTGGCGCGATCGGCGTGATCGGGCCGACACGAATCAATTATGCGCGGATTATTCCGCTGGTGAATTACACGGCCAAAATGATTGGCCGTATGATTGGATGAGGGATAGGAACGAGACAATGACCCAGGACAACGACGTC
>JADFXL010000145.1 GCA_015233585.1 Alphaproteobacteria bacterium
GCATCCTCGACGCCATGCCCGACGGCACCGGCGCGGTGATGATCGACGGCAAGATGCAGGATGATGCGACCTGGAAACAGGCCAAGGTCATCGTCGATCTGGCTCGTCTGGTGTGCAAGCAGGATCCGAAACTGGCTGCCGAATACGGCCTGTAGGCCGTATTCGGTTGTTGGTCGTTTATGGGTTGCCGCCCATACCCGCTTGGGGCCTGGAGGCCCCAAACCCCCGTTAAATAAAAGGGGGGCCGGGGCATTAGCCCCGGTCGGGTGCGGGCGGAAGCCCGCCAGGAACCGATAGGCGGCATTGGGGAAACAGCAAATTCCTTGACTTGAGGGCAGGATGGCTGTTCTCTAGCACAAGAAGATCCGGGTGCGGGTGTTGGTATTGCGCCAGACTTGGGATATTGGAGTCAACAGGGGGGAGCTATGGAGCATAAAGTCCATGCAACGTCGACCGGGCAAGAAGTCATAATGCACGGTCGATTTACGTTTGCTGACCATGAAAATTTCCGTGGCGTGGTTCAGCTTCTTGATGATCCCAGCGCCAAACGGTTCGTATTCGATTTGTCGGGTCTGGAGTTCGTCGACTCGGCTGGTCTTGGAATGCTGTTGATCGCCCGCGAGGCGGCTGAACGCAAAAAGCTTCAGTTGGTGCTGCGTGGCGCGCAAGGGCAGGTCCGGCGGATGCTTGATCTGGGGCGTTTCGATGCCCTGTTTACAATTCAGGACTGAGGGCCGGACAACGTCTGCTTCATCTCTCCATTTCAGCGGCGACGGGGTCGATGACTCCGTGGTTGCGCGTGTCGCCAGGTTCTACGACGCCAATACGTCGGGGCCTACCGGTGCCGTATCTTCCGTGTTGTTGATGGCCGACGTTGACCAGCCGCGACTAGCTGGCGCCGTTCTCCGCCCATTTTCGGCCTTTGCTGAGGTTATCGGCCAGGAAGACCGGCTGGGCAAGCATTTCCCGGCGACGGTGGCGAATGGGGGGCTGTATTTCTGGCTGACGACCGGGACAGCTTTCCAGCTTGCCACCACTCAATTGTTTTGCGATGGTCTGGAGTCCCGTGGTGTGTTGACCGCCGAACGGCGGCCAGACGTGGAACTGGTGCTCCACGAAGCTCTGGCCAATGCGTTGCTGCATGGCAACCTGGGGCTGGACAGCGGGTTACGCGACGATTTTATGCAGTATGAACGGTTCTGCCAGCTTCTTGATGAACGGCTGCATGATCCGGTGGCTTCGCAATTGCGGGTTGAAATGGCGGCCACATGGACGGAGGACCTCCTGGAAGTGACCATCAGCGACGAAGGCGATGGTTTCACCATGCCGAATAAGTCTGGGCCGAATAAGTCTGGGCCGAATAAGTCCGGCTCCAGCGATACGGACACCGAAGGGACCGATGCGGATGAACCGTCGATCCTGCATGGTCTCGACATTATTCGTGCCCTGACCACAGGCATTGCCGCCAGCGATGAGGGACGCTGCATCACGGTGCGGTTCGCCCGATGACCGTGGGTGGTTCCGGTAATGGCGGGATTTCACTTTCCGGATGCCGTGTGCTGGTGGTCGATGACAACAAGGGCAGCCGAATGCTGCTCGGCGCGCTGGTGTCTGAAGTCGGCGTCGGCCATGTCGAGTTCGCCGCCGATGGCGAGGCTGCGCTGGCCGTAGTCGAGATCTTCCAGCCCGATCTGGTGCTGCTTGACGTAAGGATGCCGCGTCTGGACGGGTTCGAGGTTTGCCGTCGCCTCCGCAGCAATCCTTCTCATGCCGACCTTCCGGTCCTTATTCAGACGGCGCTGACCGGCGATGATTCCAGAGCCGACAGTTTTCGTGCCGGGGCTACCGACATGGTTTCAAAGCCGGTGGTTCCGTTTGAGTTGATGGCGCGGGTCCGCATTCACCTGGAAAAGGTTATGCTCATTCGCGACCTGCGTCAATACCACGAGCGTGTGGCGCAGGAGTTGACCAGTGCCAGGGTCATGCAACAAGGTCTGTTGCCGCCGGCCTCGCGTACCGAAGCTCTGGCTCTGCGCCATAACCTGGTCATCGCCAGCCACTTTGAGGCTTCATCGGAATTGGGGGGAGATATCTGGGATATCTTCGAGATCGACGATCATCGTCTAGGCCTGTTCATTTGCGATTTCTCCGGCCATGGCGTCACCGCCGCCCTCAACACGTTCCGTCTCCACACGCTGGCAAGGCAGATTCCACCCGGGAATACACCCAGCCAATGGCTGGCCGCAATCAACGCGACGCTCAAACCGCTGTTGCCGCCGGGGCAGTTTGCCACCATGCTCTACGCCATTATCGACACGGCGGCAGACACGCTGACCTATGCGTCGGCTGGGGCACCCAGCCCCGTCGTCGGTGATGCCAGTACGAGCCTGCTCCTTGATTCCATGGGAATGTTTCTTGGCGTGAGTGAATCTGCGACGTATGTGAACCACGAAGTTTCCCTGGCGGCGGGCGGGTTCGTCTTCCTCTACAGTGACGCCCTGACAGAAAGTCTGGCCAGTGACGGCAGTTACCTGGGTGACGCAGGCTTGCTAGACTTGGTCCGCGATAGCGCACGGGTGGAGCCGCAGGGACGACTCGACGCTGTACTTGAACGGTTTTTCGATTATGTATTGCGGCCGCTGACCGATGATCTTACCGCCGTGTGGATTTCCCGCAGGTAATCTTCTCTCCGTGATGTAACTCCCGTGGTTAATACTCAATGGGAAGAACTTGAGTGTTTTTTTATATACGGGTAAAGTGCTGGCAAGTTGGGCATGGTGGCGGGCGTTTTGCCCGGATGCACGATGAGCAGACCTACCTTACACAGACATAGGCCTGTCGAGGGGATCATGAATTTTTTTGCCTCATTGACTCTGAAGAGCAAGCTTTGGTTGTCGGCCAGTTTGGCGCTGGTGGGGATGCTGTTGATAACCGGCATCAGTCTCCGTGAAATCTACACCCAATTGCTGGACGCGCGTCAGAGCAAGACCAGAAGTGTCGTGGAAGTGGCGTACAGCGTCTGCGAACACTACTACGACTTGGTAAAAACTGGCAAAACCACTACCGAGGACGCCCAGGCCCGAGCCATCCGCGTGATCAAGGATCTCCGCTTTGGTTCGGATGGAAAGGATTATTTCTGGATCAATGATATGCATCCCACCATGGTGATGCATCCGATCAAGCCGGAGCTTGACGGCAAGGATATGTCTGCAAGCAAGGACCCTACAGGGAAGCACCTCTTTATTTCCATGGTTGAAACCGTGCAGAAGAACGGTAGCGGTTTCGTATACTACATGTGGCCGAAGCCCGGTTTTGACGACCCGGTTGAGAAAGTCTCCTACGTCCGTGGGTTTGCGCCGTGGGGCTGGGTTATTGGCTCTGGGATTTATATTGACGACGTGGCGGTGGCTTTCCGTCGGGCCGTTACCATATTTGGCACATTGACGGGGGTGATTATCCTGATCGCCGGCGCCGTTTCCTTTATCGTGGCCCGCAACAGCGCCCGGGTCATCGCCGCCATGGGCGGCAGCATGGAACGTCTGGCCGGTGGCGACGTGGCGGTGGATATTCCCGGCCTGGAGCGCAAGGACGAAATCGGTGTCATGGCTCACGCGGTTGCGGTCTTTCGCGATAACGCGGTGCGCATGGGTACCATGCAGGCGGAACGTGAGGCGCATAAGCGGGAGATGGAGGAACAGCGGCGCCGCGAGGTCATGACGCTCGCGGACACCTTCGAGTCGAATGTCAAGTCGGTGGCGGGTCTCGTCCAGACCGCCGTCCACCAGATCGTGGAGACCGCAGGGCGTGTTGGCAACAAAATCGGCGCTGGCGCCAGCCGCTCTCTGGAGGTGGCCGAGGCTTCCAGCCGCTCGCTGGAAAATACCCGTACCGTTGCCTCCGCCAGCGAGGAACTGTTCCATGCCGTCACCGAAGCCAGCCAGCAGGTAGCGCAGTCCGCCGAAATCGCTGCCAAGGCGGTTGAGGAAGCGGAACGAACCAATGAAGTTGTGCGCGGCTTGGCCGAAGCCGCCCAAAAAATCGGCGACGTGGTGAACCTGATTTCCGATATCGCCAACCAGACCAATCTTCTGGCTTTGAATGCCACCATTGAGGCGGCTCGCGCTGGCGAGGCTGGCAAGGGCTTTGCAGTGGTGGCGGGCGAGGTGAAGAATTTGGCCAGCCAGACCGCCTCAGCCACCGAGGACATCGCGAGACAGGTTACCGCCATTCAGTCCACCACTCAAGGCGCGGTGGACGCGATCATCAATATCGGCCACACCATCGGTGAAATCAGTGACATTGCCTCGTCGGTGGCGCTCTCCATCGAACGTCAAAGCGCGGCTACTCACGAGATTTCCTCTCGGGTCCATATCCTCAGTGCTGACGCCGAAATGGTCAGCGAGCGCTTTGTTGACGTAACCCAGGCTTCGGCTTCGTCTTACGGTTCGGCAATCGAGGTCATCTGGGCGGCTCAGAGCTTGTCCAAGCCAGCTCAGAACCTCAATAAGGAGCTGGACAGTTTCCTTACGACTTTACGGGCCGGGTAAGACGACGAATAAAAATTGAACCCATGCTCACGATGATTAGCCGGAAGAGGAAAGAACGAGGGGCTGAGGTATCTATCTTATTAACGGGGAGCGCGAGGGGCCTAGCCCCTTGCATCTTTATCTTCTTGTTGATCTACATTCATAGATATTTTCTGATTTTATACCGGCCGCCGCGCGCGCATGGCCGCCAGGATGGTACCCTCGTCCAGATAGTCCAGTTCGCCGCCCATGGGGACGCCGTGGGCCAGACCGGAGATGCTGACATCGGCGGCCTGGAGGCGGTTGGCGATGTAATGGGCGGTTGTCTGGCCATCGACGGTGGCTCCCAGGGCCAGAATGACCTCAACCACCGCGGCTTCGGACGCCCGCGCTACCAGAGCCTCAAGGCACAAGTCTTCTGGTCCGACGCCATCCAGGGCCGACAGCACCCCCCCCAGGACATGATAGCGGCCGCGAAACGCTCCCGCCCGTTCCATGGCCCACAAGTCCGCCACGTCCTGCACCACGCATAGCACCGAGGCGTCGCGGCCTGGATCGGCGCAGATGGCGCAGGGGTCTTGGGTATCGAAGTTGCCGCAGACGCCACAGGTGCGGATGGTATCGGCCACGTCGGTCAAGGCGCTGCGCAATGGCGCGAGCAGGTCGGCCCGCTTCTTGATGAGGGTGAGCGCCGCCCGCCGTGCCGACCTTGGCCCCAGACCGGGCAGGCGGGCCAAAAGCTTGATCAGGCGCTCGATCTCGGGGCCGCTCACGGGGAATGCGGGGCTACCGCCCGCCGGATGTTCACGTCCACGTTCTCAGAACGGGAGTTTCAGGCCGGCGGGCAGGTTGAGGCCGCCGGTCAGTTTGGCCATTTCCTCCTGTACATAGGCTTCGACCTTGCCTTTGGCATCGGCGAAGGCGGCAACGATGAGATCCTCCAGCACTTCCCCCTCGGCCGGGTTCATCAAGTCCTTGTCGATGGAGACCTTGCGGCAATCCCCCTTGCCGGAGAGGGTGACACACACCATTCCACCGCCGGACGCGCCCGTCATCTCCACATGAGTCAGAGCCATTTGCATTTCGTTCATCTTGGCCTGAACCTGCTGGGCCTGTTTCATCATCTGGCCGATATTTTTCATAATTCGTCCTCTCCCGTGAGCAACTCGTATTCATTGTCCTGTGGCGGTGGTTCCGGCCCCAGGTCGGGCTCCCCGGTCTGTGCTTCAACCGTTCGCACCTCAACGATGGTGGCGCCGGGGAAAGCCGCCAGCACGGCCTGAACCAGGGGATGGGCTGTCGCTTCGCCTTTTTGCTGCTGCCGGGTTGCCTCGTCCTGCTCCCGGAGGGTAGGTTGTCCGTCCTCGCTGGACACACTGACCAGCCAGCGCCGCCCGGTCCACTCGCCAAGCAGCCGGGAAAGGTTGCCAGCCAGATCGCGAGGCGCATGGGGGCCGGGGCGGAATTCCAGCCGTCCCGGCTCGCACCGCACCGGATGGACATCCGCAGTCAGATGTTGCACCAGCAACATCTCCCGGCGGCTGCGGAACAAGGCCACGACGTCCTCGAAATTGCGGGGAGCCGGAGCTTCGTTCGCCATGGGTGTGGTGGCGGGATTGGCTCGGGGCTGGGCCGCGACGGCTGGTGCGGCTGGTGCCAAGGTTGCCATCGGTCCCCGGTTTTGTGGGGTTGGCGGGGGCGTTGTCGCACCACTGGTGGTGCTTGCACTGCGCTTCAAGGTCTCGATCGCATCGGCGGGGGTCGGCAGATCGGCGACGTAGGCAAGCCGCACCAGAGCCATCTCGGCGGCTTGCAGCGGCGAGGGCGCGGCCCGGACCTCGGTCAGGGCCTTCAGCAGCATCTGCCAGGTGCGGGTCAGCACCGACATAGGCAGGCGTCCGGCCATGTCGCCGCCGCGCACTCGTTCCGTTTGTGGCACCGATGGCTCGTTCGCGATTTCCGGTACGATTTTAAGCCGTGTCAGCCAGTGGGTCAGTTCCAGCATGTCCTGAATCACGACTGCCGGATCGGCCCCGGCATCATACTGGCCGCGCAGGAGGCCAAGGGCGGTGGCGATTTCTCCGCGCATCACCGTATCGAACAGGTCGAATACCTGGGCGCGGTCGGCCAGACCCAGCATCTCGCGTACCTGAGCCTCGGTGACCTGGCCGTTGGTGTGGGCGATGGCCTGATCCAGCAGGGACAGGCCATCGCGCACCGAGCCATCGGCGGCACGGGCAATCAGCCACAAGGCCCCTGCTTCCACCGAAACGTTCTCTTTCGCGGCGATGGCGCCGAAGTGGTTCGAAAGCCGGTCCATGTCCACCCGCCGCAGGTCGAAACGCTGACAACGGGACAATACGGTCACGGGCACTTTGCGAATTTCGGTGGTGGCGAAGATGAACTTCACATGCGGGGGGGGTTCTTCCAGCGTCTTCAGCAGGGCGTTGAAGGCCTGGGTGGACAACATGTGGACTTCGTCGATGATGTAGATCTTGTAGCGCGCCATGGCGGGACGGTAGCGCACGCTTTCAATCAGATCACGGATATCGCCAACACCGGTACGGCTGGCGGCATC
>JADFXL010000146.1 GCA_015233585.1 Alphaproteobacteria bacterium
GCTGGGTGGGACTGGCGGGGCTGGTTCTGGCTGTGGCGTTGCCGTTCTTGCCGTTTTCCAATCGCTATGTCGTCGATACCGCCACCACGTTGTTGATTTACATCATGCTGGGATGGGGGCTGAATATTGTCGTCGGTCTGGCGGGACTACTGGATCTGGGGTATGTGGCGTTTTATGCGGTGGGCGCTTATTCCTATGGCCTGATTGGCACCACCTTTGGGTGGTCGTTTTGGGCTTGTCTGCCGCTGGCGGGGATGCTGGCGGCGGGATTTGGGCTGTTGCTTGGGTTTCCGGTCCTGCGGTTGCGCGGCGATTATCTGGCCATCGTCACCCTGGGGTTCGGCGAGATTATCCGGGTCATTCTGATCAACTGGTATCAGGTCACCAATGGCTCCAACGGGTTGTCCGGTATCCCCAGGCCGTCGTTTTTCGGTCTGCCGTTCACCGCCAACCCGGAGCCTGGTACGGAGAGTTTCTTCACGTTCTTTGGACTGTCCTACACCCCCAGCGGCCGTCTGATCTTTCTGTACCTGCTGATCGTGGTCATGGCAGCCATTACCAATGTGTTCACCATGCGCATTCGCCGTCTGCCAGTCGGGCGGGCGTGGGAGGCTCTGCGCGAGGACGAGACCGCCTGCCGCGCGCTCGGCATCAACCCCACCAACACCAAATTGTCAGCGTTTGCCCTGGGCGCCATGTTCGCCGGGTTCGCAGGCAGTTTTTTTGCCACCCGGCAGGGGTTCATCAGTCCCGAGAACTTTACCTTCATCGAGTCGGCCACGATTCTGGCCATCGTCGTGCTGGGCGGCATGGGCAGTCAGACCGGGGTGGTGATCGCAGCCTTTGTTCTGGTCGTGGTGCCCGAGTGGTTCCGCGAGTTCGCCGAGTACCGGATGCTGCTGTTCGGGCTGGCCATGGTGGCGATCATGGTATGGCGCCCGCGCGGCCTGCTGGCCCATCGCGAGCCGACGTTGCGCCTGGGTGGCCGTTCATGAGCGTATGCCTGATTTTGGGCTGCCGCCCAAACCCGCTTGGGGCGATGCCCCAACCCCCCTTTCTTCTTATAAAAAATAAAGGGGTTCGGGGCGATAACCCCGAAAGGAACGGTCACCCATGAACGCCGCTGCCGTGCTGGAGGTGGAACACCTGTCCATGCGCTTCGGCGGCCTGCTGGCGGTGGATGATCTTTCCTTCACCGCACGGGAACGGGAGATTACCGCCATCATCGGCCCCAACGGTGCCGGCAAAACCACGGTCTTCAACTGTCTGACCGGGTTTTACAAACCGTCGGTGGGGCGTCTGACCCTTCATCATCCGCGCCGGGGGCCGCTGCTGCTGGAGCGCATGGAGGGGTTCCGTGTCGCCCAGATCGCCGAAGTGGCCCGCACCTTCCAGAACATCCGGCTGTTCCCGCGCATGTCGGTACTGGAAAACCTGATCGTGGCCCAGCACAATCGTTTGATGCGGGCATCGGTTTACTCGCTTGCCGGATTGCTGGGCCTGAAGCGTTACCGCACGGCCGAGGCGGCGGCGGTGGAGGTGGCCCGGCACTGGCTGGACCGGATCGGTTTGACCGGGCGGGCCGACTGGGAAGCGGGCAATTTGCCTTATGGCGACCAGCGCCGGCTGGAAATAGCGCGCGCCATGTGCATGGGGCCGGTGCTCCTGTGTCTGGACGAACCCGCCGCCGGCCTCAATCCCAGTGAGTCCGCCGCGCTCAACCGTCTGTTGCTGGGCATTCGCGCCGACCATGGCACCGCCATTCTCCTGATCGAACACGACATGAGCGTCGTCATGGGTATCTCCGACCACATCCTTGTGCTCGACCACGGGCGGCGCCTTGCCGACGGCACGCCATCCGAGATTCGCGCCAATCCGGCGGTGATCCGGGCCTATCTGGGCGAAGAGGAGGAAGACGGTGCTTGACGTTGCGGCCGTCCATTCCTTCTATGGCCCCATCGAGGCGTTGCGCGGGGTCAGCCTTGCAGTCGAGGCGGGCGAGATTGTCGCCCTGATCGGGGCCAACGGCGCGGGCAAATCCACGTTGTTGATGACTCTGTGCGGGCGTCCGCACCCGGCACGGGGCCGGATCGTGTTCGAGGGCGAAGACATAACCCGCCTGCCGACTCATGAGATCGTCCGTCGCGGCATCGCTCAGGCTCCCGAGGGACGCCGGATCTTTCCCCGCATGAGCGTGCTGGAAAATCTGCAAATGGGCGCCATGGCCGGCGCGCCGCATCATTTTGCGGGCGACCTGGACCGCGTGTTTGGGCTATTTCCGGTGCTGGCGGAGCGGCGCGCCCAGTTGGGCGGCACGCTGTCGGGCGGCGAGCAACAGATGCTGGCCATCGGCCGTGCCCTGATGAGCCGGCCCCGTCTGTTGCTGCTGGACGAACCATCGCTGGGACTGGCGCCCATGGTGGCGCGGCGGATTTTCCAGGTCATCCGGGACATCAATCGTCTCGACAAGGTTACCGTGTTTCTGGTGGAGCAAAATGCCTATCATGCACTCAAGCTGGCGCACCGGGGATATGTCATGGTCAACGGGATGGTGACGCTGACCGGGGAGGGGGCCGAACTGCTTGCCAACCCCGAGATTCGCGCCGCTTATCTGGAGGGGGGGGTCTGATGGACCCTGGTTCCTCCTGGCCGGTGTTCCTGGGCTTTACGGTGGTGGGGTTCGGGTGGCTGGCGTTCATGACCGGGCAGGCGCTGGCGGTGACGTGGCGGCCCATGTGGCAGGTGGTGCCTTATGGTCTGTTGCTGGGGCTGACGGATCGTTTTTTCGTCCATGCGTTGTTTGACGGAGTGCTATTGTCGGTTCCGGGTCTGATTCTTGCCACGGTCCTGCTGTTGAGCGTGGCCCTGCTGGCGTACCAAGTGACCCTGGCGCGTCTTATGGTTCGTCAGTATCCCTGGCTGTATGAGCGGGCCGGGCTGTTGTTCTGGCGGGAGCGGCGGTGAAGTTTTTATTCGGAGTGGTCCATGAAAAGGTTTCCTTATTATCTGAGTCTCGCCTTGACGGTATCCGGCGGCGCGGCGTGGGCCGATGTGACGATTGCTACCGTCGGACCGGTGACCGGGAGCGAAGCGGCCATCGGCGAGCAAATGCGACACGGGGCCGAGGCTGCGGTTGGCGATCTTAATGCCAGGGGCGGCGTGCTGGGCCAGAAAATCATTATGGAAATGGGGGACGACGCCTGCGATGCCAAGCAGGCGGTAGCCCTTGCCAACAAGCTGGCTCAGGAAAAGGTAGCGCTGGTTGCGGGTCATTTTTGTTCCAGCGCATCTATTCCGGCGTCGGCCGTCTACCACGAGGAAAACATCCTTCAGATCACGCCCGGATCGACCAACCCCAAGCTGACCGAGCAGGGCTTTGAAAATGTGTTCCGCGTCTGTGGCCGCGACGACCAGCAAGGGCTGGTGGATGGCAACTACATTGTCAGCCATTTCAAGGGGAAAAACGTTGCCATCGTTCATGACAAACAGACCTACTCCAGGGGGCTGGCCGATGTCGTTCAACAGACGCTTCACGCTGGCGGGGTGAAGGAGGCTCTGTACGAGACGATCACCCCCGGCGAAAAAGACTATTCGGTTCTGGTGACGAAGTTGAAGGCCGCGAATATCGACCTGCTGTTCTTCGGCGGCTACAAGACCGAAGCTGGCCTGATCGCGCGCCAGATGCGGGAGCAGAACCTGAAGACGGTGCTGATGGGGGGCGATGCCCTGGTGACCAACGAATACTGGTCCATCACCGGGCCGGCGGGGGAGGGCACGCTCATGTCGTTCAGCCCCGACCCGCGCAAGGATCCGCGCAATGCCGCGTTGGTGGCGCGGTTCAAGGCCGGGGGCTATGACCCCGAGGCCTATACCCTGTATGCCTATGCCACTGTTCAGGCCTGGGCGCAGGCGGCGGCCAAGGCCCAGTCGTTCGATACCAGAAAGGTCGAGACGGCCCTGAAGGCCAATCGGTTTGATACGGTGGTGGGGGATATCGGTTTTGACGGCAAGGGCGACGTGACCGCGCCGGGCTATGTCGTCTATGTCTGGCATGACGGGACTTATGATTACGCCAAGTAGGTGACCCTTGCCAAATGGGCCGTCGGGTCGGTAAAGTCCGCCGCAAATCGGTAATGGAGCGGAAGTCATGGCAGGCAGCGTCAACAAAGTGATCCTCGTCGGCAACCTGGGCAAGGATCCCGAGATTCGCCATGGCCAGGATGGCACCAAATTTGCCAATTTCTCGATTGCCACCTCCGAGTCCTGGAAGGACAAGGGGACTGGTGAGCGGAAGGAGAGGACCGAGTGGCACCGGATCTCGGTCATGAACCCGAATCTTGCCGATATCGTCGAGCGGTACCTGCGTAAAGGTTCCAAGGTCTATGTGGAAGGTTCCTTGCAGACGCGAAAGTGGACGGATCAGTCGGGGCAGGAGAAATATACGACCGAGGTGATCGTCGGCCGCTTCAAGGGTGAAATCACCCTGATGGATTCACGGGCCAATGGGCCGGGCGGGGATACTGGCGGTAGTTATGATCCTGGTCCGCAAGCCCAGAGCCGGGGGGGCAGCGGTGCTGGTGCTGGTGCTGGTGGTGGAAGTGGCGGGGGCGGCCGGTCGGGTGGGGCTGGCTGGGATCGGCCAGCCGATCTGGACGACGATATTCCGTTCTGATGGAAATCGTCGCGCTTTCCTGGTAAGTGACCGCTGTTGGTCGTGACAATAGTCTGATAGTGTCGGGAAATCTGATAGGGTCAGAGTCGTGCGGGTTTGCCATCGTGGTCGAGCGGACATGGGCGGAGTGGCCAACGTCTTGAGAATCGTGAATTGAGTAATGTTACCCCCCCATCTGGCTTCGATATAACGCCTGTTACAATCGAAGACGAAATGAAGCGCTCGTACCTCGATTACGCCATGAGCGTGATCGTGTCGCGAGCGTTGCCCGATGTGCGCGACGGCTTGAAGCCGGTGCATCGACGTATTCTGTTTTCCATGAAGGAGAGCGGGTACGACTACAACCGCCCCTTCCGCAAGTCGGCCCGCATCGTCGGCGATGTCATGGGTAAGTATCACCCCCATGGCGATTCCGCGATTTATGATGCCATGGTGCGGATGGCGCAGGATTTTTCCATGCGCCTGCCGCTGATCGACGGTCAGGGCAACTTCGGTTCGATGGACGGCGATCCCGCTGCCGCCATGCGTTATACCGAGGCTCGTCTGGCGCGCGCAGCCCACAGCCTGATCGACGACATCGACCGGGACACCGTCGATTTCCAGCCGAACTACGACGAGACATCGCGGGAACCGCTGGTTCTGCCGGCCCGGTATCCCAATCTCCTGGTCAACGGCGCCGGCGGCATTGCCGTGGGCATGGCGACCAACATTCCGCCCCACAATCTGGGGGAGATTATCGACGCCTGTTGTGCCTATATCGACAACCCCGGCATCACTTTCGAGGAACTGATCGCGCTGGTGCCTGCGCCCGATTTCCCGACGGGCGGCATCATCGTTGGCGGCGAGGGGGCGCGTTCGGCTTATGCTACCGGGCGTGGTTCGGTCATCATTCGTGGCCGCTGCGCCATCGAGGAGGTGCGCAAGGATCGCGAGGCCATCATCATCACCGAGGTTCCCTATCAGGTGAACAAGGCGCGGATGATCGAGACCATGGCCGAACTGGTGCGCGACAAACGTATCGAGGGGATCGCAGATCTGCGCGACGAGTCCGACCGCCAGGGCGTGCGGGTGGTGATCGAGATCAAGCGGGACGCCGTAGCCGAAGTGGTTCTGAACCAGCTTTACCGATTCACCCCGCTGCAAACCAGCTTCGGGGTCAACATGCTGGCGCTGCGGGCGGGGCGGCCTGAGCTTTTGACGCTGAAGGACATCATCGTCGCCTTTGTCGTCTTCCGGGAAGAGGTCATACGCCGCCGCACCATCTTTGAACTGGGCAAGGCGCGGGAAAAGGCCCACACCCTGGTGGGACTCGCAACCGCCGTCGCCAACCTGGATGAGGTCATCCGTCTGATCCGCGCTGCGCCCGATCCGGCCACGGCACGGGAACAGTTGATGGCCAGAAACTGGCCCGCCGACGATGTTGAGCCCTTGATCCGTCTCATCGACGAGCCGGGCCGTCCGGTGGTGGACGGCCATTACCGCCTGTCGGAACTCCAGGCCCGCGCGATCCTGGATCTGCGCCTGCACCGCCTGACCGGGCTGGAGCGGGACAAGATCCATCAGGAATTGCGGGAACTTGGCGTCCAGATTGAGGAATTCCTGCGCATTCTGTCATCGCGCGAGCGGCTCTACGAAATCCTCCGCAGTGAGTTGGTGGCAATTCGGGAACAGTTCGCCACGCCGCGACGGACCGCCATTGAACGCGTCGAGTTCGAACACGACATCGAAGACCTGATCCAGCGCGAAGATATGGTGGTGACGGTCACCAACACCGGCTATATCAAGCGGGTGCCGCTGTCGGCCTATCGAGCACAACGGCGGGGCGGCAAGGGACGCAGCGTGATGAGCATCCGCGAGGACGATTTCGTCACGCGACTGTTCGTCGCCAACACCCATACGCCGGTGCTGTTTTTCTCGTCGCGGGGTCTGGCCTACAAGCTCAAGGTCTACAAGCTGCCGGTTGGAACCCCCCAGGCCCGCGGCAAGGCCATGGTGAACATTCTGCCCCTGGAAGAAGGCGAGACCATTTCCACCGTCATGCCTTTGCCCGAGGACGAGAGCCAGTGGGCCGATCTTCATGTGATGTTCGCTACGGCGACCGGCGGCGTGCGCCGCAACCAGTTGTCCGATTTTACCAAGGTCATGGCCAACGGCAAGATCGCCATGAAACTTGACGAAGGCGATAGTCTGATCGCCGTGCTTACCTGTTCCGAGCAGCAGGATGTTTTGCTGTCGACGCATAGCGGCAAGTGCATTCGCTTCCCCGTGACCGACGTGCGGGTGTTTGCCAGCCGGACCTCGGATGGGGTGCGCGGCATCCGGCTTGGGGAGGGGGACAGGGTTATTTCCATGTCG
>JADFXL010000147.1 GCA_015233585.1 Alphaproteobacteria bacterium
GTGGGGTGAAGAGGCGGGAAGCGATGTTGATGTAATCTCGTAATGAGTAACGCCACCATCCTGGGCCGGAGCAATCCAGCATACGACCCTAAAGTTGGCTGAGTTGTTTGGATCTATGACTAGACCGAAACCAGGGCCATTGATGGAAGTATCGTCATATCCCGCAATTTGTTGCACATAAACGGGCACCACTTGATTAACATCTTGACCAGTCAACATAGTGCCAGCAGGTGCCCCAGATGCGCTGGAGCATCTCGTTCCTGGCATCGCCGCGCCAATAGGCGCCGGCCAGTTTCATCAGCTTGAACGCCTTGCCCAGCTTGCCGGTGGACGGCAGATGCGGCCCCAGGCACAGATCGAGCCATTCGCCCTGGCGATAGACGGAGATTTCGGTGCCCTCGGGCATCTGCTCGATCCATTCAGCCTTGTACTTCTCACCCTTGTCGCGAAAGAACCGCACGGCGGCCTCGCGGTCCCAGACTTCGCGGCGGATCGGCTCGTCGCGCTCGACGATTTCCTTCATGCGCGCCTCGATCTTTTCCAGATCGTCAGGGGTGAAGGGGGTGGCGCGGGCGAAGTCGTAGTAGAACCCGGTTTCCGTAGCAGGGCCGAACGTCACCTGGGTCTCGGGATAGAGTTCCTGTACCGCTTCGGCCATGACGTGGGCGGCGTCGTGGCGAAGCAGGGCCACGGCGTCGGCGTCTTTGGCGGTGACGATAGAGACATTCGCGTCGACGCCGATTTCGGTCGTCAGATCAACCAGCGTGCCGTCAATTCGCATGGCCAGCGCGGCCTTGGCCAGTCCGGGGCCGATATCGTGGGCGAGGGCGACTCCCGACACAGGACCGGGATAGGAACGGGTACTCCCGTCGGGCAGGGTAATAGCAACCATGGGGTAATTCCGCTTCTTTCCTTGGCGACGTGATGGCCGGGAATGTACGTCGTTTCAGCGGGGTGTCAAGGCGGGAACGTGCCGACTTGCCGCCTACCCCTGGCGCCTACCCCTGGGCCGCCGTATCATAAGCAAGTTGGGCCTCAAGCCACGCAACCTCGGCGACAGCGAGGGCTTTGATGGTCTCGCCCAATTCGATCCGCAGCTCCATCAGCCGGTCTGGCGGGCCAGCATAGAGGGCGGGGTCGGCAAGACCGGCCTCAAGACGGGCCTTGCGGGTATTCAAGGCTTCCACTTCCCGTTCCGCCCGTTCCGCCGCCTGGCGCAGCGGGGCGACTCGACGGCGGGCTTCGGCGTCGGCGCGGCGGGCGTCCTTGCGGGCGGCCTTGTCGCCACCACCATCGCCAGCGGCGCGGGCCTCGCGGCGCTGTTCCCGTGACCGCTCCAGCAGCAGCTTGCGGTAATCGGCAAGATCGCCATCGAATGCGGAACATGTTCCATCCGCCACCAGCCACAGGCGGTCGGCCGCCAGTTCCACCAGATGGGGATCGTGGGTAATGAGGATCACGGCCCCCTGATAGGCATTGAGCGCTGCCACCAGAGCCTCGCGGGTATCAATGTCCAGGTGGTTGGTCGGCTCGTCGAGAATCATCAGGTGCGGGTGGTCACGGGTCATCAGCGCGAACAGCAGCCGGGCTTTTTCGCCGCCCGACAGTTGGGATACGGGCACATTGGCGTGGGCCTGGGTGAAGCCAAAGCGGCCCAGATGGGCGCGCACCTTCGACTCGGGCGTCGTTGGCAGCACGCGGGCCATGTGCTGATAGGGGGTATCGCCGATCCGCAGTTCCTCGACCTGATGCTGGGCGAAATAACCGACGGTGAGCTTCGAGGACTTCTGGAGCCGGCCCGTCAGCAGAGGCAGCCGCCCGGCCAGAACCTTGGCCAGGGTGGACTTGCCGTTGCCGTTGGCACCCAGCAGGGCAATGCGGTCATCCATGTCGATGCGCAGCGTCAACCGGCTCAACACGGCTTTTCCGTCATAGCCGGCGGTGGCGTCCTCCATCACCAGAAGCGGCGGCGGCAGGGCGGGAGGGTCGGGAAAATCGAACGTGATTGACCGTTCCTCGACCACCGAAACGGGCGGCTCCATGCGTTCCAGCATCTTGAGGCGGCTCTGGGCCTGGCGCGCTTTGGAGGCTTTGGCGCGGAAGCGGTCGACAAAGGCCTGCATGGCGCGCCGCTGTTCCAATTGTTTGGCGGCGCTTTTGGCCAGAAGGCTGATTTTCTCGCGTCGGGTCCGTTCGAACCGGTCATAGCCCCCGGCATAGGCCACCAGCTTGCCGCCTTCCAGGTGCAGGATACGCTGCACCACGGTATTCAACAGGTCGCGGTCATGGCTGATGACGATCAGGGTGCCGGGATAGGTGGCCAGGTAGCTTTCCAGCCACATCGTGGCTTCGAGGTCCAGGTGATTGGTCGGTTCGTCCAGAAGCAACAGGTCCGGCCGCGCGAACAGGGCGCCTGCCAGGGCTACCCGCATCCGCCACCCGCCGGAAAACTCCCGCACCGGGCGCATCTGCGCCGCCGTGGAAAACCCCAGCCCCGACAGGATCGAAGCCGCGCGGGCGGGTGCGGCGTGAGCCTCGATGGCATTGAGACGTTCGTGAATTTCGGCGATATGGTGGCCATCCTTTTCGAGTGCTTCCTCGGCCAGGAGGGCGGAGCGTTCGGTATCGGCGGCCAGGACGCGGTCGAGCAGACTGTCGTCACTATCGGCCAGTTCCTGGTCGACGTGGCCGACTCTGGCGCGTGGATGCACGACCAGGCTGCCACCGTCGGCATGAGCCTCGCCCAGAATCAGCCGCAGCAACGTAGACTTGCCCGCACCGTTCCGCCCCCCCAGGCCGACGCGCTGGGACGGCGGAATATGCGCGGTGGCGCGGTCGAAAAGCACGCGCCCGCCGATACGGAAGGTCAAATCATCAATGTGCAACATGGGGGGGTAAGCTCTACCTGGGGGCCGGGTTCAATCACGCAGGCCCGGCTTGATGCTGTTCGTGCTTGCGGCCGGATCATGGTGCCGTTGGCGCCGCTTGGCAATGGGAACCTTCGGACCGACAGGGTAATCGCATTTGAACCATCCAGACGGTAGCGATGGGCTGCCGCAGTTATCAACACTTGGCTGCCGCCCAGACCCGCTTGGGGCCACAGGCCCCAAACCCCATTTTTGTTGTAAATAAACGGGTTTCCAAAGGCCCCGGCCTTTGGCGGGTGTGGGCAGCGCCCACACGGTATCGCCCCCCCCTCATGCCCCAAAGCAACTGTTCCCAAAAAAACTGTTCAAAAAAGGCTGACTTGACGTCTTCGCTCATGCGAGAGTGCATCGGCGAATTGCTGGCCGGGATTCGGTGCGCCCGGTGCAATCGTCCGATCCTCAATTTACGCTACCATGGTATCAGGGGGCCTTCTTTGCTGACTGGGTTGCTGTTCGGGATTGCCATCTTGTGGTTGCTCGGCGCAGTCGGTTTGACGGCGACCCGGCAGCCGGGTGGTGGGCTGGCCGGGTGGGCGGTCTATGCCGGCAGTCTGGCGGTCTGCGCATTTCTCGCGGTCGCCGCCGTCTCCTTTCTGCTCGAAGAAAACGCCGGAACACCAACGCTGATACTGCCCTTCGGCCTGCCGATGCTGGCGGCGCATTTCCGACTCGATGATCTGGCCGCTTATTTCCTGCTCATTGTCGATGCCGTGGGCGGGCTGGCCGCGTTGTACGGCCTTGGGTATGGCCGCCACGATGGCGACGCGGTCCGGGTGCTGCCTTTTTTCCCGGTCTTTCTCGCGGGCATGAATCTGGTGCTGCTGGCTGACGATGCCTATACGTTTATGCTGTCCTGGGAATTCATGTCCGTGGCCTCCTGGTTGCTGGTGCTGAGTTCCCACCAAAAGCAGGAAAGCCGGCGCGCCGCCCATATCTACCTTCTGATGGCCGCGTTCGGCACCGCCGCCCTGATCGCAGCCTTTGGGGTCATGGGAGGCGTCGACGGGGGGTTCACTTTCGCGGCGATGCGCGCCCATCCGCTTTCCCCCACCCTCGCGACCCTCGTGCTTGGGTTCCTTTTGGTCGGTGCCGGGTCCAAGGCGGGTGTCGTGCCGCTGCACGCCTGGTTGCCCCTGGCCCACCCGGCGGCTCCCAGCCATGTTTCGGCGCTGATGAGCGGAGTGATGACCAAGGTCGCCATCTACGCGATTATTCGCGTGGTGTTCGATCTGGCCGGCCATATTGAGTGGTGGTGGGGTCTGGTGGTTCTGGCGCTGGGAGCGGCGACGGCGCTGCTTGGCGTGCTTTACGCCATCATGCAGGAGGATATGAAAACGCTGCTGGCCTACAGCACGGTGGAGAACATTGGCATCATCGTCATCGGCCTGGGCCTGGCCATCGCCTTTCAGGCCGAAGGCGCGAAGATGCTGGCTGGCCTGGCGCTGCTGGCCGCCCTGTTCCACGCTTTCAACCACGCTCTGTACAAAAGTCTGCTGTTCTTCGGCGCCGGGGCCGTCCTTACCGCCACCGGCCAGCGCAATCTGGACCGGCTGGGTGGGCTGATCCATCGTATGCCGCACACGGCGCTGGCTTTTCTGATCGGCTGCGCGGCCATTTCAGCGCTGCCGCCCCTGAACGGCTTTGCTTCCGAGTGGCTGATCCTCCAGGCGGTGCTGAGTGGTCCGCAACTGTCGCAATGGAGCCTTCAGCTTGCCATACCCGTTGTTGGCGCGCTGCTGGTGCTGGCGACGGCGCTGGCCTCGGTGTGCTTCGTGCGGGCGTTCGGCATCGCTTTTCTGGGCCGGGCGCGTTCCCCGGATGCCGCTGGCGCCCATGAGGTGGCGGTTTCGATGCGCTCTGCCATGGCGGTTATCGCGGCGGCCTGCGTGATTTTGGGCGCCCTGCCGATGACCGTTCTTTCGCTGGCCCGACCGGTGGTGCAATCCCTGGTGGGCGTGGCGCCATTGCCGGTGACGCCGCTGCCGTGGCTGTGGCTGGTGCCGGACATCAACCGGGCCAGTTCCTACAGCGGACTGATCCTGCTGGTCGGCTTCCTCGTCACTGCGGGCGTGGTCCAGTTCGTGCGGCGGATCGTTTCCGGCCGGGTGCGGCGTTCGGCGCCCTGGGGCTGCGGCTTTCCCGATACGGGTCCTACCGCCCAGTACACCGCCAGCAGCTTCGCGCAACCCATTCGCCGCGTGTTTGGCACCACGGTTTTTCACGCTACCGAAGTGGTGATCATGCCGGAGCCGGGGGACACCAGTCCCGCCAGTTTCACTGTCGTCATGCACGATCTGGTATGGGAGCGGCTGTACCGGCCGGTGGGACTGGGGCTCGCCTGGTGTACGGTTCGAATCAGCGCCCTCCAGAACGCCAGCATTCGCGAATATCTCGCCCTGATGTTCGGCGCGCTGGTGGTGTTGCTGATCGCGATCGTGGTGGTGCCCCGATGACCATGATGGCGGTGCTGGCTCAGGGAATTCAGATGGTTCTGGTTCTGGCTCTGGCTCCCGGCCTGACCGGTCTTGTTCGCCTGGTCAAGGCCAGACTGGTGGGCCGGCGCGGCCCCGGCCTGATCCAGCCCTATCGGGATCTGATGCGTCTGTTCCGTAAGGATGCCGTGCTGGCGGACAACGCCTCCTGGCTGTTTCGCAATACGCCGTATCTGGTGTTCGCCGTGGTGTGGTTCGCCGCCACTCTGGTGCCCACCTTCACCACGTTGCTGCCCCTTGGTCCCAGCGCCGACTTCATTGCCGTGGTGGCGTTTCTGGGCAGCGCCCGATTCTTCACCGCGCTGGCCGGAATGGATATCGGCACCAGTTTCGGCGGCATCGGCGCCAGCCGCGAGATGATGATCGGATCGCTTGCCGAACCCGCCGTCCTGATGGTCATTTTCACCATCTCGCTGCTGGTCCACTCCACCTCGCTGACCCAGATTGCCGAGTACATCGTCGTTTCAGCTGTCGGCATCCGTGTGTCGCTGGTGATGGCGCTGATCTCGCTCATCATTGTCGCCATCGCCGAGAATGGGCGTATTCCGGTGGACAACCCATCAACCCACCTGGAATTGACCATGGTCCATGAAGCCATGGTGCTGGAGTACTCCGGGCGCCACCTCGCCCTGATCGAGGCGGCGGCGATGGTCCGGCTGCAACTGTTCATGTCGCTTATCATCTGCGTGTTCGCGCCCTATGGAATGGCGATGAAGAACGACACGCCGGGCACGCTGCTGGTTGGCATTGGCCTGTACGGCGCCAAGCTGTTTTGCGGTGCTGTGGCGTTGGGGCTGTTTGAGACCAGCATCGCCAAGATGCGGGTGTTCCGCGTCGGCGAATTCCTGGGCAGCGCCCTGCTGCTCAGCATTTTGGCAATGATCTATCTGTACATTTCACGGGCGCTGTGATGAGAGAGCTTGGGTACGATATCGCACACCTGCTCGACGGCACCATTCTGCTGTTGAGCTTCACGCTGCTTTATCAACGACGCCTGACGGCCGTCATCAATATTTATGCGATTCAGGCTCTGGTGCTCGCCGCTGCCGCCGCCTGGCAGGGCTATATCCATCACGACCACCAGCTTTACCTCACCGCCGGCATGGCCCTGGTGTTCAAGGCCGGCATCGTTCCCTATGCCATGCACCGGATCATCGTCCAGTTCGGTATCCACCGCACCATCGGCATTGCGCTGGGGATTGGGCCAACCATGATTGCTGGCGCCAGCCTGGTGGCGCTGTCGGTCATGCTGGTATTGCCGAGCACCACCGGTTCGGACGCTTCCACCCGCGAGGGGCTGGCGCTGGCGTTGTCGACCGTGCTTCTGGGGCTTCTCATGATGATTACCCGGCGCAACGCCGTCACTCAGGTCATGGGGTTTCTGTCCCTGGAGAACGGGCTGATCCTGGCTGCCGTCGGCGTGACGCGAATGCCGCTCCTGGTGGAACTCAGCGTCGCTTTTTCGATCATGGTGGCCTTCATCATTTTCGGCATCTTTTTTTTCCGCATTCGCGAGCGGTTCGACTCTCTGGATATCCGAACGATCGAGACGTTCAGGGGAGAACGCCGGTGAACGCAATTGGTTTCGTGCTGGGGACGC
>JADFXL010000148.1 GCA_015233585.1 Alphaproteobacteria bacterium
GCACTCCTGGACCAGGGCCAGCTTGACGCCGCCATCGCCCGTTACGAACAGGCGCTGTGTCTTGATCCTGAACATGTCGATGCTCATTGCAACAAGAGTCTGGCGCGGCTGATGAAGGGCGACTTCGCGGCGGGCTGGCCAGAACTGGAATGGCGGTGGAAAAAAACGGATGCCAAGCCCCATGGCCATCTGCAACCCCTCTGGGACGGCGGCCCGCTGAACGGCAAGACCATTCTTCTGCACCGGGAACAAGGTCTTGGCGACAACATTCACTTCATAAGATATGCCCGGCTGGTCAAGGAAAAAGGCGGAACCGTCGTTTACTATGCCCCTCCTCCGCTGGTGCGCCTGTTCAACGCCGTTGCGGGTATTGATCACATCGTCACGCGCAAGGAAGACATCCCCGTCTGTGATTGTCAGGCTTCCCTCTTAAGTCTTCCCTGGTTGCTGGAAACCCGCTTGGCGGCGATTCCAGCCGGGATCCCCTACCTGACGCCAGAACCTGCGCTGGCAGCCGGATGGCAACAGTATCTTGCAGCGAGAGCGGGCCTCAAAGTGGGCATCGTCTGGCGCGGCTCGCCGAGCTTTAAGAACGATCACAAACGTTCGATCCCTGCGACCCGGATGCTGGATCTGTTCAAAGATTCAGAGAACGTCACTTTCATTGGCCTGCAAAAGGAAATCACCCCGGAGGAAACGGCGGTTCTGGGACTGTACCCCGCTTTCCTGGATGTCAGCAGGGATCTTGCCGACTTTGCCGATACGGCTGCCGTCATTGCCGGACTTGATCTTGTGATTTCGGTCGATACGGCGGTTGCTCACCTGGCGGGCGCTTTAGGGCGGCCCGTGTGGATTTTGCTGCCGTTCACGCCGGATTGGCGATGGATGCTGAAGCGCGAAGACAGTCCATGGTATCCAACGGCACACCTGTTTCGCCAACCCGAGTTCGGGAACTGGGCCCCTGTTTTCGAGCGGGTGCGGTCGGAATTGGCTCTCTGGTCCCAGGGGGCTTTAGGCGACGCCCGGAAATAAATATCTCGGGGCTATCGCCCCGAACCCCATCTGGCGCCCCGAACCCCATCTGGTGCGATGCCCCAGACCCCCTTTTTTATGGGGGGTTTGGGGCCTCAGGCCCCAAGCGGGCGTGGGCGGCAGCCCACGGGTGGTCAAGCGGTCAACTTGCCGACGGCGGGACCGTCCGGTTCGACCAGCCTGGATACCAGGCGCAGCAACGCATTAACCACAGCTCGGCGATGGCGGAAATAGAGGGCGTTGGCCACCAGGGTGCTACCCAGCCGCAGCTTGACCGCGTAGCCCCCCTGTCCGCTTTGATACCTGTGGCATCCGTGTTCGATACAATAGCGCACGTTATTCAGCCAGGAGACGAAATAAAGGTTGAATGTCCGACCGCGTTCCTGGTCCATGCCGATAAACTTGTCAAGCATGTGATCGTGGCTCTCCAGCAATAGATTGAATCCAAGAAGCTCATCCTCATACCAATACAGAAAACATGACGCACGGCCCGGCAGGTGCGTCAGCACCGCCTGGAAATAAGCCGCCGGCAGGTCTTCAAACTGGAAATCGCCACCAGCCCGCGTCTGATCGTACAACACCTTGATACGAGGCAAAACATCGTCGATGACCGTGCGCCGCTCGATACGCAGGGCGGCGGCGCTTTTAAGCTTGCGCCGCATATCTTTGCGGGTGGCACGGCTGAGGGTGGCCAGGTAATCGTCGAAGGTGGCATGAGCAAGCGCCAGTTCCGCCGACGGCAGCGCCGTCATCTCCGCCCAGCCTCGCCGCCGCAGCGCCGCAATCAACGGCACGGCATTCACCGGAATTTCCTTAACCCCCAGCAGGCCAATGCCCTCCCCGGCCGCCACGCGGTTCAGGCCATCGAGCACGGTCTCCGCCAAGGCTTCCTGCGTCTCCCCCGGTACATCGGGGGCAAAGCCGACCTGACAGATTTCGGTGACCGGTGATCCCAGGCAGGCCAGGCGCAAGGCCAGCAATCCCGGCGCCACCCGTGCCAGACCCAGGGCAAGTCGGCGCACCCATCCCTGGGCCGTGGTATCCAGGCGATAGGCGGTCAGGAAAACCGGCGCCACCGCAAGCACCGCCTCCCCGTCGCGCACGCTGATATAGCGCCAGGAAAAACCAGGAATCCCGACTGTCTCCACCGCCTGATAATAGGCATAGGTTTCCAGCGCTTCGGGAAAACACCGGTCCCAGGCATCCGCACCGATTTCGGTAATCGACGCGTGAATCGCGATTACCGGCCTCGCCGTCATCTCCTTACGATGCGATCCGGCTGACAACACCCACCCCGGGGGGAGAAAGTTCGTTGAAGTAGTCGATGGTGGCGCGGATGACCTGATCGCGCTGCCGGTCGATGGTAATCATGTGGTAGCTGTCATCGAGATACATGGTCTTGACCGGCCCGCGCAGATGTCCCGCCAGATAGCGCGGGTTGCGCAAGCTGGCGACATCATCCTCGATGGCATGGAGAATCAAGGTCGGGGTGGTCACTGTGGACAGACAACGCCGGGTCTCGGAGCTGATCTTGCGGATTTCACGCAGAACCTTGAATGGCATTCGGAACAGCCCGGCACTGGCGCTGTTGCCGTCAACCATCTGCATGACCAGACGCCGCCGCAGCCGTTCATCCTTTACGCCGAACGGATACTGTTCGCGCACGCTGAAGCGGTTGCTGCCTGGCAGGCTCAGGACGAACGGCAGCAAATGGCGGGTGCGCGGCACGCTCCAGCCATCATGCCACAGGGTCGGTGAATACAGGGCCAAGCCGCTGACATCCCGGCGCCGTGCCGCCGCCAGCACCCCCAGCATCGCCCCCATGGACAGGCCAGCGATAAACAGGGTGTCGCAGTGCTTCAACAAACGATCACAGGCAGCATCGACGCTGGCGTACCAGTCCGGCCAATTGGTGCGGGCCAGATCGGTCTCGTCGCCGCAATGGCCGACAATCTGCATTCCGGCAACGGTAAAGCCTGCCCGATGCAGGCCCTTGCCTACGAAACGCATCTCGCTTGGAGTTCCCGTCAAACCATGAACCAGCAGCACGCCGCGCCGGTCCCCTGGCAAGAAAAAGCTGTTATCGGTTTCGGTCATGATTTTTCAACCTTGTACCGCTTCGGAAAGTCCAACAATGGCGACGCCGGCGGTGATGATGGCCACACCGCCCCAGCGCCGGGGAGTAAGGCGTTCGTGGAGTATCAAGTGGCTGGCCAGAGCCACGCCGCAGTAATTCAGGCTGGCGATGGGAAACGCCAGACTCAGCGGCGCCAGGGAAAGAATTCGCAGCCACACCACGAATTCCACCCCGTAGATGGCGACCCCCAGGAGAACAACGGGAGCCTTCACTAGGTGACGCAGAAAAAGGCCAAGGCCCGCCATACCGCCAATCTCGGGCAGACGGTCGGCCCCGGTCTTGAAACAGAGCTGCCCCAGCACATCGCAAGTGACGGAAAGGGCGAACAGAGCCATCAGCATCGTGCTCATTATCGTAGACACCGGCGAATGAGCTGATCCAGCAGCGCCAGACCAAGATCCATTTCTTCGGTGGTGATGGTGAGCGCCGGCGCCAGGGTCAGTACGTTTTTGTAATAGCCGCCCACGTCCAGCACCAGACCATAGCGTTTGCCGCCCACCTCCAGATCGCCCTTCAATCCCTCATCGACCATGCGGTCGACCATGGCCTTGTCGGGCGTGAAGCCGTCGGCAGCGCAGATCTCCGCCCGCAGGGCCAGCCCCAGCCCGTCCACATCGCCGATAATGGGGTGGCGGCGCGCCAGTTCCTTAAGTCCGGCCAGGAAATAGGCACCCTTTTCCTTGACCAGGGTCTCGAAGTCCTCTTCCTCCACCAGACGCATCACTTCCAGCGCCACCGCCGTGCCCAGCGTGTTGCTGGCAAAGGTCGAGTGGGTGGAGCCGGGCGGGAACACGTCGGGAGCGATCAGAGCCTCCCGCGCCCAGATGCCGGAAATCGGATTGAGGCCGTTGGTGATGGCCTTGCCGAACACCACGATATCGGGCGACACGCCGAAGTGCTCGATGGCCCAGAACTTGCCGGTGCGGCACACGCCCATCTGGATTTCGTCATCCACCATCAGGATGCCGTACTGGTCCAGAATTTTCTTCAGGCGCGGGAAATAGTCCTGGGGTGGGATAACATAGCCGCCGGTGCCCTGGATGGCCTCGACATAAAACGCGGCGTACTCCGGCTGCCCGGCCTTGGCATCCCATACCCCGTAATACTCGGTCTCGAACAGCCGGGCGAACTGGTCCACGCAATACAGGCCGCAATCGGAACGTTTCTTGCCATAAGGGCAACGAAAGCAGTAGGGAAACGGCACGAACTGGGCGCGGTCGCCGAAATGGCCGTACCGGCGGCGGTAGCGATAACTCGACGTGATGGCCGAAGCGGCCAGGGTGCGGCCGTGATAGCCGCCCTCGAACGCAAACACCAGGCTTTTGCCACCGCTGGCGTTACGCACCAGTTTGAGCGAATCCTCGACGGCTTGCGACCCGCCGACATTGAACTGCACCCGCCCCTTGGCGCCAAAGGTGCGTTCGCACCGCTGAGCCACGGCGGCAGCCAGTTCAATCTTTTCCCGATGCAGATACTGGCAGGCCAGTTGTGGCAAGGTGTCGATCTGGCGCTTGAGCGCCGCATTCAGGCGCGGATTGGCATAACCGAAGTTGACCGCCGAGTACCACATTTGCAGATCAAGAAACGAGCGGCCGTCATCGTCATAGAGAAAGGATCCATCGCACCGCGCAAAGATCTTGGGTGGCTCGACATAATGAACGGTGTCGCCGTGAGAACAGCAAGACGCTTCCAGTTCCAGCAGGGCCTTGGTGTCGAGGGAAGTTCCGGGTTTGGTCATCAGGCGCCCCATACCATCGCAGCGGTCCGGTCGGGACGGGTGGTGCCATGCCAGCGCAACAATCCAGCAAGATACTGACGCATTTGAGCAAAATCCTCGAAGCCGACGTGGGGAATATCCTGGCGGCGGCAGTGATCGAGCAGCGCACTTTTGGCGAAAACCATGTCGGCCTTGGCCGCGCCACAAAAATCTGAACGCCCGTCGCCGATAAAGATGCTGAAGACATCCTCCTCGGCAACGGTCTCGGCCATGACCGCGCACTTGCAGCAACCCTGGGGGCACGATTCGCGGGACGCACCAGGGCCAAATGCCACCTGCCCTGGCCCCGTGCGGTAAAGCCGGTTGGCCCGGACCGGGAGGTCAGGCAGGCCATGGCGTGCCAGAATGCGGTTGATGGCATAGTCAAGCCCATCACTCAAAACCAGCAGGGAGACACCGGCCGTCTGGCACTCGCGGGCGAAGGGGGCGAAGTCGGGGTCCAGGTCAATGGTGTCCAGATGACGGTCCATCTCGACGGCGGAAACCTCCATCAGCGCGACTTGCCGCGCCATGCATTCCCGCGCGGTGATCGTTCCGCCCCGCCATTCCGCCTCAACGCTCTCCCACGCTGGCGGCGCAAACGCGGCCAGGAGGGAATCCGTCACATCGACCGCCGCAATGGTTCCGTCGAAATCACAAAAAATCTGATACCGTGTCATCCGTTCAACCAATCTTCCGACGCAATGCAACAAAGCTGTCGCAATATGTATGCCATGAAAAATATTCTATGCCTTGCAATAGGTTATAGGAAACACGCTCCCTGGATACGCTAGAAAAGGGCTACAAATTTTGTAGCTTTCATCAAATCACAAAAGTTCCGCAAAAGTTCCGTTTTTTGCTTGCGGCTCCGGCAGATTAAACGTATCGTGAACACAAGCACGGCCACGCTGGCGAGAAAACATTGCGGGCCTGGGGCTGGTATGATTTAACGGGGGATGAATGAATGTCACAGACAGCGTTGCACCTGGTCGATAAGGGTACCATGGACAAGAATAAAGCTCTGGAAGCCGCCGTTACTCAGATCGAGCGAGCTTTTGGCAAGGGTTCCATCATGCGCCTGGGGCAGCAAGGCGGCGCCCTGGACATCGAAACCATTTCCACCGGCTCCCTCGGGCTGGATATCGCCCTGGGGGTCGGCGGGCTGCCGAAAGGGCGAATCGTCGAGATCTACGGCCCGGAAAGCTCGGGCAAAACCACCCTCGCCATGCATGTGGTGGCCGAGGCGCAGAAAAAAGGCGGATCTTGCGCCTTCATCGACGCCGAGCACGCCCTGGACCCGTCCTATGCCCGCAAGCTCGGGGTCAATCTCGACGATCTGTTGATTTCCCAGCCCGATGCTGGCGAACAGGCCCTGGAGATCGCCGATACCCTGGTGCGTTCCGGCGCGATTGATGTGCTGGTGGTGGACTCGGTCGCCGCCCTGGTGCCTCGGGCCGAGCTGGAAGGCGAAATGGGCGACAGCCACATGGGCCTGCACGCCCGCCTGATGAGCCAGGCGCTGCGCAAGCTGACCGGCTCGGGGTCGCGCTCCAACTGCATGATTATCTTCATCAATCAGATCCGCATGAAGATCGGGGTCATGTTCGGCAACCCGGAAACCACGACCGGAGGCCAGGCGCTCAAGTTCTACGCCTCGGTTCGCCTCGATATCCGCCGCATCGGCTCCATCAAGGACCGGGATGAGGTCAAGGGCAACCAGACCCGCGTCAAGGTTGTCAAGAACAAGGTCGCTCCCCCGTTCAAGATGGTCGAATTCGACATCATGTACGGCGAAGGCATCTCCAAGACCGGCGAATTGCTCGACCTTGGCGTCAAGGCTGGTGTCGTCGAAAAGTCGGGGTCGTGGTTTTCCTACAACTCCCAGCGCATCGGCCAGGGCCGCGAAAATTCCAAGCTGTTCCTGAAAGCCAATCCCGCCATCGCTGAGGAAATCGAAGGCGCCATCCGTGCCAATGCCGGATTGCTGGCTGAAGCTCTGACCTCCGGCCCTGGCGAAATGAACGAGGATGGTGGCCAGGACAGCACGGCGGCGGAATAGCCCGGATCGGGCCATCCC
>JADFXL010000149.1 GCA_015233585.1 Alphaproteobacteria bacterium
GCCGAGCGCGACGAACTACCCGAACCCGCCCGCGGAGCCGGGGGTTTCGGTTCGACCGGGACCGGAGGCTGAAACCCGATGCTGCGCCCTTCCAAGAAGATGCTGTTCGCCATCGAGGCGGTTCTCGACATCGCCTACCACGCCGGCGGCGAGCCGGTGCAGAGCCGCGAGATCACCCGGCGTCAGGGCATTCCCAGGCGCTATCTGGAACAGACTCTGCAATATCTGGTTCGCAGCGATATTCTGATCGGGGTCCGAGGGCCGCATGGCGGGTATCGCCTGGCCCGCGAACGCCGGCGCATATCCGTGGGCGAAATCGTGCGTGTGGTGCGTTCCATGGAAGTCGCCGAGGACATGTTCGCCGATGTTCCGGCCTCCGAACTTGGCAAGGAAGTGATCCGGCCCATGTGGGGCGATCTTCAGGAAGAAGTCATGCGCCGTCTTGACGCCGTTTCCATCGACGATCTTTGTCAGCGTGCCCATCGTGGCGGGCTTGCCAGCGAGGCCCGAGAGAAAATGGATTTCAACATCTGAAAAAAGCACGAAGCCGTGTTATAATGCCTCACCGCCAGCGAGGATGTTTCCATGACCACAACCGCCAAGGCTTCCGACAGCGCCGAGTTTCGCGGCCGGATCTATGACACCATCGCCGAAACCGTCGGCGCCACTCCCCTGGTACGCATCAGACGTCTGGCGGCAGAGGCCGGCTGCGTGGCCGATGTTCTCGGCAAGTGCGAGTTCTTCAATCCGTTGAATTCGGTAAAGGACCGTATCGGTCTGGCGATGATCGAAGCCGCCGAGGCGGAGGGCCTGCTGACCAGGGACTCCATCCTGATCGAGCCGACCTCGGGCAACACGGGCATCGCCCTGGCCTTCGTGTGCGCGTCGCGCGGCTACCGCCTCATTCTGACCATGCCCGAGAGCATGTCCATGGAGCGGCGCAAGATGCTCCAGCTTCTCGGCGCCCAGATCGAACTGACCCCGGCGGCCAAAGGCATGAGCGGTGCGGTTCGCAGGGCCGAAGAATTGAAAAAGACCCTGCCCAACGCCTTCATCCTGCAACAGTTTGAAAATCCGGCCAATCCCGCCGCGCACCGCCGTACCACCGGGCCGGAGATATGGCGCGATACCGCAGGCGCCGTCGATGCGATAATTTCGGGTGTCGGCACGGGCGGAACTTTGACCGGGATCGCCGAGTTCCTGAAACCGCTGAAGCCGAGCGTCCGGATGATCGCCGTCGAGCCGGAGGATAGCGCAGTGCTCTCGGGCGGCGCTCCCGGTGCGCACAAGATTCAGGGGATCGGCGCCGGGTTCGTGCCGGGGGTTCTCAATCGCGATCTGGTCGACGAAATCCTGCAGATCGGCAACGAGACGGCGTTCACCTTTGCCCGCAAGGCGGCGAAGCAGGAGGGATTGCCGGTCGGCATCTCCTCGGGCGCCGCCATTGCCGCCGCCATCGAGGTCGCTCAGCGGCCGGACATGGCGGGCAAAACCGTCGTGGCCATCCTGCCCAGCTTCGCCGAGCGGTATCTGTCAACGCCGCTGTTTGATTGATTGTCCGGGGATGGACTTCCGCGAAGACCAGATCCGGCGCTATGCCCGCCACATCCTTCTGCCCGAGGTCGGGGGGATCGGTCAGGCCAAGCTGCTGGAAGCCAGGGTGCTGGTGGTGGGAGCGGGCGGCCTGGGGTCGCCGCTGATCCTGTATCTGGCGGCGGCCGGGGTCGGCACCATCGGCGTCGTCGATGACGACACGGTGGAGCTTTCCAATCTCCAGCGTCAGGTGCTGCACACGACCTCGCGTCTGGGACGCGCGAAGGTGGAAAGTGCCGTGGTGGCGGCATCCGACATCAACCCGGAGGTCCGGGTGATTCCCCATCGCCTGCGCCTGGGGCCGGACAATGCCCTGGACCTGATTTCCGCCTACGACATCGTCGCCGATGGTTCAGACAATTTCCCAACCCGGTTTCTGGTCAACGATACCTGTTATTTCGCCCGCAAGACGCTGGTTTCAGCGGCCATTCTGCGGTTTGACGGGCAACTCGCCACCTTCAGGCCCCACGCCGGCGGCCCCGGTTACCGCTGCCTGTGCCGCGAGCCACCGCCGCCAGGCCAGATTCCAAGCTGCGCCGAGGCCGGTGTCCTGGGGGCCATCGCCGGTACCATGGGGTCGTTGCAGGCGACCGAGGTGCTCAAGGAAATTCTGGGGATCGGCCTGTCCATGGCGGGGGCACTTCTTATCTATGATGCGTTGTCGGTGTCGTTTCGCCGGGTCACGGTGAAGCCTGATCCGGAATGTCCGTTGTGCGGGCAAAGCCCCAGTCTCACCGATCTGTCAAGCCACGGAAGTTCCCGCCATGCCTGTTCCCTCTGAGCCGCACTCCGGTAAAGGGCCTCCCGACAAGATCTCCATCGTTGTCTACTCCGGCGATTTCGACAAAGTTCATTACGCCCTGGTCATGGCCAGTGCGGCGCGGGCCGTCAACCTTCCGGTCACCCTGTTCTTTACCATGGAAGCCACCCGCGCCCTGATGAAGCCCGCAGACGCAATGCCGGGCTGGCATCGGCTGCCGGCATCTGGCGGCGCCGCGACCGCCGCCGCCGTGGACCGCAATTTTGGGGACCAGGGCGTGGCCACGTTCGAGGAATTGCTGTCCGCCTGCGTTGTCCTTGGGGTTCGCTGGCTGGTGTGCGAGATGGGTTTGAGGGTTCTGGGCCTGTCGCTGGCCGATTTGCGGGACGATGTGCCGGTCGAGTCCGGCGGGGTCGTGACCTTCATCGCCGATGCATCCCGTGATGGGGCCATGCTGTTTCTCTGAGAGAATGGAAATCTCGCGATCATATTCAGGTTTCTAAGAATCTGGGTCGAAATGAATTCTTTAAAATCAATGCAATACGATGCATCGTCATGGCCGGGCTGGTCCCGGCCATCCACGCCTTGCCCCAGGCAAAGTGCCAGGTGGATCCCCGTGGATGCGCGGGTCAAGCCCGCGCATGACGAGGATGGTAGGCAAGAGAGGCAAAAGTCCGGGCACGCAGATGCAACATTCAGCCTGATTCCCCCATTGGGCTGCCGCCCAAACCCGCTTGGAGCGGTGCTCCAAACCTCCTTTTTATTAAAAAACAAGGGGATCGGGGAATGTTTCCCCGAGCGGGTGTGGGCGGCGGCCCACTGGCGAAGCCAGATGCTGCACCTGCGTGCCCGGCGTTTTGCCCCTCTTACGATGGTAGCTTATAACACATTGGTTTTTCTAACATTATTTTCGGTCAGCCTCTAAGAGGACGGCATCATGCACGAAATCGAGAAAAAAGCGGCCGGCAAAGCGGCAGCGGCGATGGTCGAAGACGGTATGTTGCTGGGCCTTGGCACCGGAAGCACGGTGGATTTTTTCCTGCGGGCGCTGGGGGAGCGGGTGGCGGACGGCCTGATGGTGCGGGGCGTGGCCTCCTCTCTGCGCACCGCTCATTTGTGCAAGCGTTTACACATCGAGATGCTCGACCTTGCCTCGGTGAACGAGGTTGATCTTTGCGTCGACGGCGCCGATGAACTTGACCGTCAGTTCCACATGATCAAGGGCGGCGGCGGCGCCTTGCTGCGGGAGAAGATGGTTGCCAGCATCGCCAGACACGTTACCATCATCGTCGATTCAACAAAGCTGGTGACGACACTGGGGGCTTTCCCGCTTCCGGTGGAGGTCAACTGCTTTGGCTATCAACTGGTCGAACGCCGCCTGCGGGCTCTGGGCATCGCCCCCCGGCTGCGCCTGTCCGATAACGCCCCCTACCTCACCGACAACGGCCATTACATCCTCGACTGCTCCATGGGTGCCATTCCCGATCCCGTCGGCCTGGAAGCCAAATTGAAAAGCCTGACCGGCGTAATTGATACCGGACTGTTCCTGGGCCTTTGCCACACCGCAATCATCGGTCGCGGCACGGAGGTGGAGATACGGCGCAGGGATTTCGAGAAGGGGACATCCAGCCTATGATTGCACTAGGAAATCCGGCTTCAACTCCCCCGTCCTCCTTTCTCCGTGCCAAGATACGGGCCTACGCGGCGGCAGTTCTGGTTTGCACGGCGCTTGGCCTTGGGATCGGCTGGGAATTGTGGTCCTCGTATGATGCGACGTTGACCGCAGCCAAGGAGCGGGCGCGCAGCACAACCTACCTGCTGGGGGAATCCATCAAGGCGGCCTTCCGCGAATCCGATTTCGTCCTCAAGGATGTCGTCGGCCATGTGGTGCCGGGCGCCATCCATTATCCCGAGACGGATCAGAAACGTTATGAAACCGTGCGCGATCTGCTGCGCAACAAGTCGCAATCGCTGCCCTCCATCCGGGGTATCGGGATCTGGAACGAACGTTGCGTCGCCTCCTACGCGGCAAAGCGGGAACCGGGCCTTGACTACAGCAACAGTCCCGACTGCACCACGCTGCGGGACGATCCCGGACGCGATATCTTCGTCACGGGGGTTTACCGAGGCCCCCAGGGTTCGCCTCAGGTCAGCATCAACCGCAAGGTCCGCGACAGCCAGGGCCGGTTCGCCGGATTCGTCAGTATGTGCCGGGACATGTCCGATTTCGGCGTCTGGCTCAAAAACATCGATGTCGGCCAGGACGGTACCGCCATAATCGCCGACGACGATCTGCATCTCATCGCCCGCAAGCCGGCGCTGCCCGTGGTGTTGTACGACGCACCGCCTCCCGACCGCGACGCCCCCCGCCAGATGCCCCTCGTCAACGATGTTCTGCGCGATCTGCTGGCGGCAGGGAACACGGATGGCGAATACGTGAGGCGATCATCCCTGGACGGCCGCGACCGGATTTACAGCTTTCGCAAACTGGAGTCGCTGCCCTTCGTGGTCATGGTCGGACTGGACCGGCAGCATACCCTGGCCAAATGGCAGCACGAGTCCTATGGCTTCGCCCTGGGCGGCGTTCTGATTGTCATGCTGGCGCTGCTGCTGGTTCGCCAGCATCTGGCGACCGTGAAACAGGCCGACACCCTGGCCTGGCTGTCCATCGCCGTCAACGCCGCCGGCGAGGCGGTGGTCATTACCGATAGCCAGGGCGTGATCGAATTCGTCAACCCGTGCTTCACCATGCTAACCGGATACGAGGCCACGGAGGCCATCGGCAGAACGCCCGCGCTGCTGAACAGCGGCAAACATGACCCGGCCCTTTTCACCAATCTCTGGACGACGATCAGTACAGGGAACATCTGGCGCGGCGAAGTGGTCAACCGCAAGAAAAACGGCGAACACTATACCGAGGTCATGACCGTGGCGCCGGTGGCGGGGGCCGACGGCAAACCTGGCAAATTCGTGGCCATAAAGCACGACTTCACCGAGCGCAAGCGCATGGAGGAGGAACTGCGCGACCTTGCCCAGGAGGCGCAGGCCGCCGGCAAGGCCAAGGAAGAATTCCTTGCGGTCATGAGCCATGAAATCCGAACGCCCATGAACGGGATTCTCGGCATGGTGCAGATTTTGCTTGGGCGCTCGCTGCCGGCGGAGGTGCGTCAGGAACTGGAGACGGTGCGCGGTTCGGGCGAAGCGTTGCGCGCGGTTCTGGACGGCATCCTGGATTTCTCGAAACTTCAGGCCGGGCAGATGCGGTTCGAGCGGATGCCCTTTGACCTCCATGATCTGGTCAAGGATGTCGCCCAGCTGATGGAACCCAATGCCAGGGCCAAGACCCTGGCCTTTTCCCACACCATCGACCCTGCCGTTCCACGCTGGGTGGTCGGCGATCCGGTACGTCTGCGGCAAATTCTCCTCAATCTGTCCAGCAATGCCGTGAAATTCACCGCTGCCGGGGGGATTTCGATTGGCGTCCAGCCCATTGCCGGCGCCGCGGCGAAGGGCGAGGCGATAACGTTGGAGTTCTCGATTTTCGACACCGGCATCGGGATTGATGAAAGTCAGCAGGCCCTTTTGTTCGACAGCTTTTCCCAGGCCGATGCCTCCATCAGCCGCCGTTTTGGTGGAACCGGCCTTGGCCTCGCCATCTGCAAGCAACTGGTCGAGGGCCAGGGGGGGCGGATTGGCGTTGAGAGCCAGCTTGGTCATGGCAGCCGCTTCTGGTTCCAGCTCGGCTTTGGCGAAGTCACCAATGTCACGCCGTCCGTTCAACGGCGCGAGATCCTGCTCCCCCCCCTGTCGATTCTTCTCGCCGAGGACGACCTTATCAACCAGAAGGTCGCCACCGGCCTTTTGTCCCGGGACGGCCACCAGATTACCATCGCCAACAATGGGCGCGAAGCGATCTTTCTCGCCCAGACCCAGCGGTTCGACGTGGCGCTGCTGGACATGCACATGCCGGAAATGGACGGACTGGAAGCCTGCCGCCGTATCCGTGCCTTGCCGGGAGCCGTCGCCAGACTGCCCATCCTCGCGCTCTCCGCCAGTGCCCGGCACGAGGACGTGGAGCGGTGCCGTGCCGCCGGCATGGATGGCCATGTGGCGAAACCCATTGATATGCCTGCCCTGCGTGCGGCTCTGGCAGAGGTATTGAACCTGCCCGTCCCGGATTCCTCCCAGACGGTGATGGATCAGGGGCTGCTGGCGGAGTTGTCGGACAAGATGGGACGGAACTTCGTGAAGGAACTGGTGACGATGTTCCTGACCCTGGGGCCGGTCGAATGCCAACGTCTCAAGGAAATGGCCATGGCCGATCCCTGCGACCTGCGTGCCATCCATGAGGTTGCCCACACCTTGAAGGGGATGGCGTCTTCGATCGGGTGCCGCAGTCTCGTTACTCTGGCGGCGTCCCTTGAGGTGCTTGCCAGTGAAACCGGAGGGGAGGCGGAAATCATTCGCCTTGTTGCCGGTATCGACGATGTGTGGGCAGCGACGGCGACCGCTTTGGCCCCAATGATAGCAACCTGAACCGCAACAACGATTTTGACCTTGCCCCCGAGCGACGCCTCCCATAGCGCCTGAATTATACCAGCGAGCACAAAGATTGACCCATATCCCTATGACCGTCATGGCCGTGCTC
>JADFXL010000014.1 GCA_015233585.1 Alphaproteobacteria bacterium
GGATGGCGGCCAGGAACGGCGAGTTGGACTGATAGCCCGTGGGCAGGCGGGCCAGCGACAGGGCCAGGTCGAAACGGAACCCGTCGACGTGCATCTCCTGGACCCAGTACCGCAGGGAGTCCATGACCATTTGCAGCGCCCTGGGGTGGGTCAGGTCAAGGGTGTTGCCACAGCCGGTATGGTCAAGGTAATAACGCGGGTTGTCCGGCATATTGAGATAATAGCTTTTGTTGTCGATCCCCTTTAACGACAAGCTCGGCCCAAGATGATTGCCCTCCCCGGTGTGGTTGAACACCACATCGAGAAATACTTCGATCCCGGCCTCGTGAAAACGCCGGACCATGAGCTTGAACTCGTCGATGCTGCCCTGGCTCAGGTAGGGGGGGTGGGGCGCGAAAAAGTTGTAAGGGTTGTAGCCCCAGTAATTGCTCAGATCCCGATCGACCAGGTGTTGCTCATCGACGAAGGGAAATACCGGCAACAGTTCGATGGCCGTCACGCCCAGGTCGGTCAGGTGCTTGATGATCGGTTCCGTGGCCAGCCCGGAGAAACTCCGGCGTTGAGCCTCGGGAATACGGGGATGGCGGGAGGTCATCCCGAGGACATGCGCCTCATAGACGATGGTATCGCTCCACGGCACGTTGGGGCGGTGTTCATCCTGCCAGGGAAAGGTGGGCGGGGCCACCACGCACTTTGGCATGTACCGGGCGCTGTCGCGGCGATCGAAGGACAGATCCTGACGGCTGCTGTCGGTGCGATAGGCGAAAACGGCGGGGTGCCAGTGCACCTTGCCTATGATCGAACGGGCATAGGGATCAACCAGAAGTTTGTTGCCGTTGAAGCGGTGGCCCTGCTTGGGATCGTACATTCCATAGACGCGATATCCGTACACCAGCCCCGGCCTGGCATCGGGCAGGTAGCCATGCCACACCTGATCGGTATAAGACGGCAGGATGATTCGTTCTTCCTCATGTCGTCCCTGGGCATCGAACAGACACAGCTCCACCTTTTCGGCATGAGCCGAGAACAAGGCAAAATTGACACCGCGCCCGTCCCATGTCGCACCCAATGGATACGGCGTGCCGGGCCACACGGTCCAGCCTTGTCCTCTTGTCATTGCCGATCTCCTACTCGCCTTTCGTTGGCTGAAGGACGAGAGCCGCCAGCGGCGGCAGGGTCAGCGACACCGACCAGGGATGACCGTGCATCCCCGGCTCGGTGGCCATCACCGCACCGGCGTTGCCGAGGTTGGTGCCGCCGTAGACCTCGGAATCGGAGTTGAAGACCTCGGCGTACAAGCCGGGGAAGGGAACGCCGACACGATAGTTTTCGCGCGGGATCGGCGTGAAGTTACACACGACGACGGCGATATCGTTGGGATCCCGGCCTCGGCGAATATAGGATAACGTGCTGTGATCTTGGTCGTGGCAGTCGATCCAGCTAAAGCCGTCGCCTTCGTTGTCCTTTTGGTGCAGGGCGGGGGCGCGGCGATAGAGAAAATTAAGATCGCGCATGGTGTTCTGGACACCATGATGCAGCTTGTATTGCAGCAGGTGCCATTGCAGGCTGCCGTCGTGATTCCATTCCCAGGGTTCGCCGAATTCGCACCCCATGAACATCAGTTTCTTGCCGGGCTGGGTATACATGAAAGCCATGTAAAGGCGAAGATTGGCGAAGCGCTGCCATTCATCACCGGGCATACGCCCCAGCAACGTACCTTTGCCATGCACAACTTCATCGTGGGAAATGGGCAGGACGAAATTTTCGTGGAAGGCATACAGCAAGCCAAACGTCAGATTGTCGTGGTGATAGCGGCGGTGAACCGGCTCTTTGGAGATGTAGCGCAGGGTGTCGTGCATCCACCCCATGTTCCACTTGAAGCCAAAGCCAAGACCGCCCAGGTACGTCGGCCGTGACACCATAGGCCATGCAGTCGATTCCTCGGCCACCGTGAACGCGCCCGAATGCAGGCCATAAACCATCTCGTTCATACGCTTGAGAAAGGCCAGCGCGCCCAGGTTCTCATTGCCGCCGTACTCGTTGGGAATCCACTCGCCGTGTTCGCGGCTGTAGTCCAGGTAGATCATGGAGGCCACCGCGTCCACGCGCAGGCCGTCAATGTGGTACTGTTCGATCCAGAACAGAGCGTTGGACAGGAGGATGGTGGCGACTTCCGAACGGCTGTAGTGGTAGACCAGCGTGCCCCAGTCGGCATGGCGCCCCTGGCGCGGATCGCCATGTTCATAGAGGTGGGTGCCGTCGAAGAAGCCTAGGCCGTGGGGGTCTTCGGGGAAGTGTCCGGCCACCCAGTCGAGAATGACCCCGATCCCCTCCTCATGGCAACGGTTGACAAGATAGCGGAAATCGTCGGGATTGCCATAGCGGCTGGTGGGCGCAAACAGGGCGATTGGCTGGTAACCCCACGAACCCTCGAATGGGAATTCGCTCACCGGCATCAGTTCGATGTGGGTGTAGCCCATGTACTTGACATAGGCCACCAGTTCCGTGGCCAGTTCGCGGTAGGTAAGCGAGCGGGCGCCTTCTTCAGGATTGCGGCGCCAGGAACCCAGGTGAACCTCGTAGATCGAGATCGGAGCTTCGCGGGTGTGGGCGGTGTGACGGCGACCCATCCATTCCTGATCGGTCCAGTTGAAGTGCCGGATATCGACCACGCGCGATGCCGTGCGCGGCGGGCACTCGGCCTGGAAGGCGTAGGGGTCGGCCTTGAGCGGCAGCAGATCCCCACCCCGGCCGCGAATTTCGAACTTGTAGGCGGTGCCAGCCGGAACCCCGGGCACGAAAATTTCCCAGGTGCCACAACCGTGATGCACGCGCATCGGATGGCGGCGTCCGTCCCACTCGTTGAAATCTCCAACCACGCTGACGCGGCGGGCATTGGGGGCCCACACGGCGAAATTGACGCCTTCGACTCCCTCGAACTTCATCGGGTGAGCGCCAAGCTTTTCATAGCTGCGCACATGGGTGCCTTCGGCGAGCAAATACTGATCCATCTCACCGAGAACGGGGGAGAAGCGGAAGGGATCTTCGATATCAGAGGAACTGCCTCCCCAGAAATGAAGGCGCAGGCGGTAGGCGAAGCGGTCGTTGCGGTCGGGGAATTCCGCCATATAGAAGCCGTCCTGGTGAATCCGGTCCATTTTGCGGAGGACGGCACCGTTTGCCGGGTCGATCACTTCTGCGTTCAGGGCATGGGGCAAAAAGGCCCGGATGGCGATACCACCCGTTGGTCCCATGACGTGAATGCCAAGCACCGAAAATGGATCCGCATGATCGGAGTTGACGATGGAAAGAACGGCACCGTCGATAGCTTCATGATTCATGGTGAAATGCCTTTACTTTTAGCCCGGCGGGGCGTGACGAAAACAAGCACGCCCCCCTTGATTGTTGGAGGTTGTATCGTGCGATTAATCAGCCCAACCGCGAAACCCATTCCTCGCCGTAGCCCCAGCCCCTCCTTGAGAGCAGACGGCAGAGAATTCGCGAGCCGTTTTCCCATGTTCACACATTGCGACACGGAGGGGCGGTTCACCGGGGATTTTGTATTTTCAGGATTTTTTCGCTTTCGCGGGTTTGGACGTCGCGGGCTTGACATCACTTTCCGCGTCGGTGCGGGCGGATTTGCCCCGCGAGGCCTGGTTTGAACCGTTGTCGGGTTCGGAGGCTTCGGACGAGACATCGGCCTCGGCGCGAAACCAGTACTCCATGTCACGGCCATGGGCGCAGCCCTCGGCTTCCCAAAGCTGGTAAGCGCGTTCACGGATGCGTTCTATCAGTTCCATACCCATATGATCGATTCCATGCTGATGTGATCGAACCGCGATCTGCGGTTACGCATTCCGCTACGAAATTGACTGAAACCCACCCCCCGGCGCAAGATAAAGTTTGGTAACATTCCCAGATTGATTCCTGGCAGGGTGTTTCGTATTGCCGCAGGCTGACATTCTGTGTTCTCCTCAGAGGCCTTTTGGTACACATGGAGGCTGGCGGGTTGGGGCTTATCATCAAGGGCGGGACCGAATCGACGGTGTGATGGCCCGCCACCAACGCAACCTTTGCGCTTCGGAGGTCACTGCTTTAGGCGGAGCCTTATGGTGGAACAGGTCGAGTGTGTGGTGATTGGGGCCGGGGTGGTCGGGCTGGCTGTGGCTCGTGCCCTGGTCCAGTCTGGCTGCGAGGGAATTGTTCTTGAAGCCGCGAGTTCGGTTGGCACGGGCATCAGTTCGCGGAACAGCGAGGTGATCCACGGGGGTATCTATTATCCGACTGGCAGTCTGAAGGGGCGTCTGTGCGTGGCGGGGCGTCAGGCCCTTTATCACTATTGTGGGGAACGTGGCCTCGCCCACCAACGCTGCGGCAAGTTTATCGTCGCCACCGAGGCCGGGCAGGAGAACGCCCTGCGGGCGTTGATGGACAACGGTCTGGCCCTGGGCGTTTCGGATCTGGAATGGCTGGACGGGGATGCGGCGCGGTCCCTCGAACCCGCTCTGTCGTGTGTTGCCGCCATCCACTCCCCATCCACCGGGATCATCGACAGCCACGCCCTCAGGCTGTCGTTCCAGGGGGATATTGATGTGCGGGGCGGCGTCATCGTCTTGCGCAGCCCGGTCATCGGTGCCGATGTGAGCCGGGCTGCGGACGGCGGCGGCATTGTCCTCGACGTGGGGGGGGACGCCCCGATACGGCTGGGATGCCGGGTGCTGGTCAATTGCGCCGGCCTTGACGCCCCCGGTCTGGCCCGGCGGTTCCTGGGCCTGTCCCCGGCGTGGGTTCCGCCGTTGTTTCTGGCCAAGGGGAACTATTTCCTTCTGGGTGGCCGGGCACCGTTCGAACGCCTGATCTATCCCATGCCCGAGACTGACGCTCTTGGGGTTCACCTGACGCTGGATCTGGCCGGTCAGGCCCGATTCGGACCCGATGTGGAATGGGTTGAAACGATCGACTACCGGGTCGATCCCCGGCGCGGAGTCGATTTTTACGCCGCCGTCCGCCGTTATTGGCCCGGTCTGACCGATGGTGCCCTGAGGCCGGGTTACGCGGGTATCCGGCCAAAAATCGGCCCGAAGGGAGCGCCTTTCGCCGATTTCATGATCCAGGGGGAGGCCGATCACGGGAGCAGGGGCCTCGTCAATCTGTTTGGTATCGATAGTCCGGGGCTGACGGCGTCCATGGCCATTGCGGAGCATGTGGCGAAAATGGTTCGTTGAGAAATGGGTGTTTTTGGCTGTGGGTGGCTGCCCATAACGGGCCAGGACTTTTCGGGCTGCCTGGACATCTGCCATGCGCGGCACTATATGCCCGCAGTGCGCCGTTTCTTGGCATGGCCATTAATGATGTGGAGTTGACGGGTATGGACCAGGCAACCTTGCGCCGGATACCAGCGGCGGCAATAGCGGTGGTACTGGCGTTCGGATTTCCAGGTCCGTCACGCGCGCAGCCTGATACGATCCCGGTTTCGCGCTTTCAATACCCCTCTTTTGCGCCGCTGGTGAAGCAAGCCGCTCCGGCGGTTGTGAACATCTATACCAAGCGGGTGGTGCGTAGCGCCAAGAAGCTCCCGCCCCTGATGAACGATCCTTTTTTCCGCCATTTTTTCGGCGAGCAGCTTGGTCTCGGCGTGCCGGAGGAACGGGTTCAAAGCTCGCTCGGTTCCGGCGTGATCTTTCGCCCCGATGGCGTAGTGGTCACCAACGACCATGTGGTCAAGGACTCCGAGCAGATCACCGTCGTGCTGGCCGACCGCCGTGAGTTCGATGCCAAGGTGCTGGGCACCGACGAGCGCACCGATCTTGCCGTTTTGAAGATCGAAACCCATGGCGAGCGGCTGCCCAGTCTGCCGCTCGGCGATTCGGACGAGATCGAGGTCGGCGATCCGGTGCTGGCCATCGGCAATCCGTTCGGTGTTGGCCAGACGGTGACCAGCGGTATCGTTTCGGCCCTGGCCCGTACGACCGTTGGTATCTCGGATTATCGGTTTTTCATTCAGACCGATGCCTCCATCAATCCCGGCAATTCCGGCGGCGCTCTCATCACCACCAGTGGCAGGCTCGCTGGCATTAATACGGCGATTTACTCCCGCGATGGTGGCAGCGTCGGCATCGGGTTCGCCATTCCCGCCAATATGGTGCGGACGGTGGTGGACGGGATTCTGTCGGAAGGGCGGGCGGTTCATCCCTGGATCGGTGCCGCCGGCCAGGCGGTGACCCAGGAGATCGCCAATTCTCTGGGCCTCTCCCGTCCTTCTGGCGTCCTTCTGTCCCAGGTCCATAAGGGCGGCCCGGCGGCGGCGGCAGGTTTGCGGGTGGGGGACGTGGTGATGACGATCAATGGCCACCCGGTCGACGATTCGGAAGCTTTGCGCTATCGCGTCGCCATTCTTCCGGTGGGAGACAACGCCTTGCTGGAGGTTGTGCAGGGGGGGGATGTGCACAAGATTTCGGTGAAATTGACGGCGCCGCCGGACACGCCGCCCAGGGAGGTTACGGAAGTCTCCGGGCGCAATCCGTTTGACGGCGTCACGGTGGCCAACATCAACCCGGCACTGGCCGAGGAACTGGGCCTGGATGTTTTCGATGCTGGGGTTATCATCACCAAGCTGCGCCGGGACAGCATCGCCGAACGCCTCGGTGTCCATCCGGGGGACCACGTTCTGAGCATCAATGACGAACGGATCGCCCTGGTTGCCGATTTGAAGAAGGCCCTGCTGGAACCGGCTCAGTCATGGCAGATTTCCTTGAAGCGCGGGAAAACCATGTTGTCATTATCGGTGGGTGGTTGAAAAACTTGCTGGGGGAGGGGGGGGCGTCACGCCCGTTGGCGGATCGGGCGTCACGCCCGTTGGCGGATCGCCTTCGCCCCTGCAGTCTGGCCGAAGTGGTGGGGCAGGATCATCTGCTCGGCCCGGAAGGCCCCATTGGCCGGATGGAGACAGCGGGGCGTTTGTCGTCGGTCGTGCTCTGGGGGCCTCCGGGCTGCGGCAAGACCACCATCGCCCGCCTGCTCGCCCGGCAATCCGACCTGCATTTCGAGGCCCTGTCGGCGGTGTTTTCCGGCGTGGCCGATCTGCGCAAGATCTTCGATGCCGCCAGAAAACGCCGTCAGGATGGCCAGGATACCTTGCTGTTCGTGGATGAGATCCACCGCTTCAACCGTTCTCAGCAAGACGGATTCCTGCCCTATGTCGAGGATGGGACCGTGATCCTGGTGGGAGCCACCACGGAGAATCCTTCATTTGAACTGAACGCGGCGCTGATGTCGCGGGTCCAGGTGCTGGTTCTCAACCGCCTGGACGATGCCGCGCTGGAAAAGCTTTTGCTTCGTGCCGAGGCGGAGATGGGACGGCCTCTGCCGCTGGATCCCGATGGCCGTGCCGCCATGCGGGCGCTGGCCGATGGCGACGGGCGCTATCTGCTCAACATGGCCGAGGATCTGTTTGCCCTGCCGTCCGGTCCCGACCTTGATCCTAAAGGGCTGGCGACCGTAGTGCAACGGCGGGCGCCGGTCTACGACAAGGACCGCGAGGGCCACTACAACCTGATAAGCGCCCTGCACAAGTCCTTGCGCGGCTCCGACACCGACGCCGCCCTGTACTGGATGGCGCGGATGCTGGCCGCCGGCGAAGACCCGCTGTTCCTGCTGCGGCGTCTCACCCGTTTCGCCGTGGAGGACGTGGGACTGGCCGAACCCGCCGCTCTGACCCAGGCCCTGGCCGCCTGGGACATGTACGAGCGCCTGGGCAGCCCTGAGGGGGAACTGGCCATCGCTCAGCTCGTGATCTATCTTGGGACCGCCCCCAAGTCCAACGCCGCCTATATCGCCTTTAAGGCGGCCACCCGTGCCGCCAGGGAAACCGGGTCGCTGATGCCGCCCAAACACATTCTCAACGCGCCAACCCAATTGATGAAAGACATCGGCTACGGTAGCGGTTATGTCTATGACCATGACTTGCCGGAGGGGTTCTCCGGGCAGAACTATTTTCCCGACGACATGCCCAGGCGGCGGTTCTATCAGCCCGTGGAACGAGGGTTGGAGCGGGAGGTGGCGAAACGGCTGGCTTATTGGGACAGGTTGCGGGCACGTAAAGAATAAGGCGGGGGACGCGGCGCGTCCCGAACACTAGATATAAAGGCGGGGGGACGCGGCGCGTCCCCCCGGGCCCCCTGCGTCCATGGGAACTTTTATGAGTGAAGTACAGATAATCAAGGTGACGGAAGAGGAGGGGGGGACGCGGCTGGATCGCTGGTTCAGGCGGCGGTTTCCGCGCCTTGGCCATGGGCCGCTGGAGAAGATGGTGCGTACCGGGCAGGTGCGCGTGGACGGTGGACGCGTCACCTCCGGGCAACGGCTGGAGCCGGGTCAGAGCGTCCGCGTGCCTCCGCTGCCAGAGGATGCGAATCAAGATGTTTCTGTCGCCCCCCGGCGTGTGAGCGAGCGCGACGCCAACGATTTGCGCGACCGTGTCCTTTATCGCGACGATCAGGTAATCGCCATCGACAAGCCGGCTGGTCTGGCTGTGCAAGGTGGCACCGGCACCGCCCGTCATCTTGACGGGATGCTCGACGCCTTGCGTTTCGGCGCTCCCGAGCGCCCCCGTCTGGTTCACCGCCTGGACAAGGATACCAGCGGCGTGCTGCTGCTGGCGCGAACCGCCGCCGCTGCCGCTCTGCTGGCCGCCGCCTTCAAGGGCCGGGAAGCGCACAAGATCTATTGGGCCCTGGTGGTCGGGGTGCCCAGGAAAGCCCAGGGCCGCATCAGGGCGCCTCTGGCCAAACTGCCAGGCCACCACGGCGAGCGCATGGTGGTGGACGAGGACGAAGGTGTCTCGGCACTGACCGACTACCGGGTGCTGGATAGCGCAGGCGACAAGGTGGCGTGGCTGGAACTTGAACCGCATACCGGACGCACCCACCAGCTCCGCGCCCACTGCGCTTTGATCGGCACGCCGATTCTCGGGGACGGAAAGTATGGCGGAGGCAGTGCCCACCTTTCAGGTGCCGATATCGCCCGGAAGGTCCACCTGCACGCCCGCACCATAACTGTGCCCGTTAAGGGCAAAATCCTGCGGGTAACGGCTCCGCTGCCGCCCCACATGGCCGGGAGTTTTCGTTTCTTCGGCTTCGAGAGCGGAAAATGATGCCCCCACGTCTTGCCGTGTTTGATGTTGATGGCACCCTGGTTGACAGCCAGCACAATATCATCGCTGCCATGACCGAGGCCTTTCGGGTTCACGATCTCGGCACGCCGCGCCCGGAAGATGTCCGCAGCATCATTGGCCTGTCCCTGGTGGAAGCGGTGGCGGCGCTGCTGCCCGACGCAGAGCCGGAGCGCCACATCAAGGTCGCGCGCACGTATGGGGATGCCTTCGGGGTGCTGCGCCAGCGTCCCGACCACTCGGAGCCGTTGTTTCCGGGGGCGGTCGAGGCCCTGGATGCTTTGTCCGCCGCGGGCCTGCGGCTTGGTATCGCTACCGGCAAGTCGCGCCGGGGCCTCCGGGTCATGCTGGACCGCACGGGGCTTCGGGATAGATTCGTTACCCTGCAAACCGCTGACGACGGGCCAGGCAAGCCGCATCCGGCCATGCTGGTTGCCGCCATGGCCGAGGCGGGGGTTGCACCGGAACACACCGCCATGATCGGCGACGCCACGTTTGACATGATCATGGCCCGCGCCGCCGGTGCCCGGGCCATCGGCGTCGGCTGGGGCTATCATGCCGCCGCCGATCTTGAACAGGCCGGGGCCGAGACCGTGGTAACTGGGTTTGGCGACTTGTTGCCGGCGGTGCTGCGATTGATCCCATAAGTTCCCGTCGGGGCTATCGCCCCAAGTCCCCTTCTTACTAATAAAAAAAGGGGTTCGGGGTATCACCCCGAGCGGGTGTGGGCGTCAGCCCACCAGACTGGCACAAATCAGGAGATTCCCCAGCAGTGCGAAAACGGCGGTTTTTCAAGAAAGTGGAAGTGGCGGAGGTGGAAGAAGGCTTCGCCATCCACCTCGACGGCCGCCCGGTGCGAACGCCGGGGCGGGCGCGGCTGATTTTGTCATCGAAGCGGCTGGCCGACGCCGTCGCCGCCGAGTGGCGGGGGCAGGGTGAGACGATCCGGCCGCACACCATGCCGCTGACCCAGTTGGCCAACACCGCCATCGACCGAATCGGCCCCCTGCGTCAGGCCGTCATCGACGAAGTCATGAAATACGCTGGAACGGATCTGTTGTGTTATCGCGTCCAGGAACCGGTGGCTCTGGCTTTGCGCCAGTCGACCCGCTGGCAGCCGGTGCTGGATTGGGCGGCGGAGCGATTCGGGGCAAAATTGGTGGTTACGGCGGGAATTCTGCCAGTGGCGCAACCAGCCCCGGCGCTTGCTGCATTGCGGGAAAAACTCGATTCTTACGATACCCTGCGCCTTGCCGTGGCGCAAAGCGTCGTTGCCGCGTCGGGTTCCCTGGTGTTGGCATTGGCGCTGGTGGAAGGATACCTTGACGCCGAAGCAACCTTTGCTGCATCGCAACTTGACGAATTGTGGCAAAACGAGTTATGGGGCGAAGACGAACTGGCGCTAAAACGGCGCGAAACGTTGAAGGCCGAGATTTTCGCAGCGGCGGATTTTCTTGCTTTCGCCACGACCTGACCGAATGGCAGCTTCACGGGGGAAAAGCACGGTGTTATAAGGCAGTTTCTTCAGGTGTTTGAACGTCAGTGGCCATCTCTCTAGCCCGAGCGCCGTTCCAAGGGGGACCAATATGCAGGAAATTATTCTTGAACTTGAGGAGAAGCGCACAAAGGCGCGTCTCGGCGGGGGAAAGCCTCGAATCGATGCCCAGCATGGCAAGGGCAAACTGGCTGCTCGCGAGCGTATCGACCTTCTCCTGGATCCCGGCTCCTTCGAGGAGTGGGACATGTTCATGGAGCATCGTTGCGTTGATTTCGGCATGGCCGATTCCCGCGTTCCCGGCGATGGCGTCGTTACCGGCTATGGCACCATCAATGGTCGCCTGGTGTTTGTTTTCAGCCAGGATTTCACCGTTTTCGGCGGGTCTCTGTCCGAGGCTCATGCCGAGAAGATCTGCAAGATCATGGACAAGGCCATGCAGGTCGGCGCTCCGGTGATCGGCCTCAACGACTCGGGTGGCGCCCGCATTCAGGAAGGGGTCGCCTCGTTGGCCGGCTATGCCGAAGTGTTTCAGCGCAATGTCATGGCCTCCGGCGTTGTGCCGCAGATTTCCCTGATCATGGGGCCGTGCGCCGGCGGCGCCGTGTATTCCCCGGCGATGACCGACTTCATCTTCATGGTGAAGGACAGCTCGTACATGTTCGTCACCGGCCCCGAGGTCGTCAAGACGGTCACGCACGAGGAAGTGACGCACGAGGAACTGGGCGGTGCCCTTACCCACGTCAGCAAATCCGGGGTCGCCGATCTGGCGTTTGAGAACGATGTGGAGTCGCTGCTGCAATTGCGCCGCTTCATGGACTTTCTGCCGTCGTCCAATCGCGAAAAGCCGCCGCAGCGTCCGACCAACGATCCGGCCGATCGTATCGACATGTCGCTGGATACCCTGATCCCCAACAACACGAACAAGCCCTACGACATGAAGGAGCTGATCGTCAAAATGGTTGACGAGGGCGACTTCTTCGAACTGGCGTCGAACTATGCCAAGAACATGATTACCGGGTTCGCTCGCATGGAGGGCAGCACGGTCGGCATCGTCGCCAACCAGCCGATGAGTCTGGCCGGCTGCCTGGACATCGACTCCAGCCGCAAGGGCGCCCGCTTTGTCCGCTTTTGCGACTGTTTCAATATTCCCATCATCACGCTGGTGGACGTGCCCGGCTTCATGCCCGGCACCGCCCAGGAATACGGCGGCATCATCAAGCATGGCGCCAAGTTGTTGTACGCCTTCGCCGAGGCGACGGTTCCCAAGATCACCATCATCACCCGCAAGGCCTACGGCGGCGCCTATGACGTGATGAGTTCCAAGCATTTGCGTGGTGACGTGAATTTCGCCTGGCCCAGTGCCGAAATCGCGGTCATGGGGCCAAAGGGCGCGGTGGAAATCATCTTCCGCCAGGACATGAACGACCGCGCCAAGATCATTGAGCGGACGGAAGAGTACCGCTCCAAGTTCGCCAATCCCTTCGTTGCTGGCAGCCGTGGCTTCATCGACGATGTCATCATGCCCAACAGCACGCGCAAGCGGGTCTGCCGCTCCCTCCACATGCTGAAGGACAAAGAACTTACGAACCCGTGGCGCAAGCACGGCAACATTCCTCTTTGATCACAGCGGGGCGCCAGCATGTTCAATAAGATCCTTATCGCCAACCGGGGCGAGATCGCGTGCCGCATCATCAAGACGGCGCGCAAGATGGGTATCAAGACCGTTGCCGTCTATTCCGACGCCGACGCCGACGCGCTGCACCGGCTTATGGCCGATGAAGCCGTCCATATCGGGCCGTCGTCATCTGCGCACAGCTATCTGGTCATCGACAACATTGTTCAGGCCTGTAAAAAAACCGGGGCTGAGGCCGTGCATCCCGGTTACGGATTTTTGTCGGAAAACCGCAAGTTCCAGGAGGCGTTGTCGGCCGCCGGCATCGTCTTCATCGGCCCCGATGCCCACGCCATCTATGCCATGGGCGACAAGATCGAGTCGAAGAAGCTGGCGCGCGAGGCTGGGGTCAGCACCGTACCCGGCTATCTTGACGTTATCAAGAACCCCGAGGAAGCCGTAGAAATCGCCCGCAGCATCGGTTATCCGGTGATGATCAAGGCGTCGGCGGGCGGCGGCGGCAAGGGGATGCGGATTGCCTTCGACGACGCACAGTGCATCGAAGGGTTCGTCTCGGCCACCAACGAGGCCAAACTCGCCTTTGCCGACGATCGCGTCTTCATCGAGAAGTACGTCGACCAGCCGCGCCATATCGAAATTCAGGTGCTTGCCGACGGTTACGGCAACACGCTGTACCTGGGCGAGCGCGAATGCTCGATCCAGCGCCGCCATCAAAAGGTGATTGAAGAGGCGCCGAGCCCCTTCCTCGACGAAGAAACCCGCCGGTCCATGGGCGAGCAGGCCGTGGCCCTGTGCCGGGCCGTGAAATATAAATCGGCCGGGACGGTGGAGTTCATTGTCGACAGCAAGCGCAATTTCTATTTTCTCGAAATGAATACGCGGCTTCAGGTCGAGCATCCGGTGACGGAACTGGTCACCGGGCTGGATATCGTCGAACTGATGATCAAGGTTGCCGCCGGCGAGGCTCTGCCGGTCACGCAAAGGGAAGTCCGGTTGCATGGCTGGGCGGTGGAATGTCGGATTTATGCCGAAGATCCGTTCCGAGGCTTCATGCCTTCGACCGGGCGTCTCAACCGCTATATCCAGCCGCCGGAAAGCAGCGCCGTGCGTGTGGACAGCGGCGTCTATGAAGGCGGCGAGATCAGCATGTACTACGATCCCATGATCGCCAAGCTGGTCACCTATGGCGATAGCCGTACTCAGGCCATCCAGTACATGCGGGATGCGCTGGATCATTTCTATATCTGCGGCGTCTCCCACAACATTCCGTTTCTGGCCTCGATCATGGCCAAGCAACGCTTTGTCGAGGGTCGACTTACCACCAATTTCATCGCCGAGGAATACCCGAACGGCTTCCATATCGCCGATCTGCCGCCGGAGAATCCCGACATATTGGTTACCGTGGCGGCGTCGATCCAGCGCCAGCACGCCGACCGCGAGGCCCGTATCTCCGGTCAGTTTCTTGGCCACGAAATGGTCGTCGCCGATGAATGGGTGGTGCGGATGAACAAAAGCAACCATCCGGTATCGGTGCGGACCACGGAGGGTGGGTACGACGTGGTGGTCAATACCAAACGTTTCGCCCTTCGCACCAACTGGGATTTTGGCCAGCCGCTGCTGCGGGGGACCATCAACGGTCGCCAAATTTGCGTTCAGGTGGAACGCCGGGGCGTGGATTACCGCTTGCTCCATGCGGGTACTCAGGCCGATTGCCTTGTGCTGACGCCGCTTGGCGCTCAATTGGCGTCCTACATGCCCGTCAAGGCGCCGCCGGATATGTCCAGGTATTTGCTGTCGCCGATGCCGGGTCTTCTGGTTTCGGTTGCGGTATCCGACGGCCAGGAAATCAAGGCTGGCGAAACGCTGGCAGTGGTCGAAGCCATGAAGATGGAAAATATCCTGCGAGCGGAACGGGACGGCGTGGTGAAACAGATTCATGCCTTGCCCGGAGACTCGCTGGCGGTGGACCAGATCATTCTTGAGTTTGAAAACACCAAGGCAGCGTGAGGCTGACCGCGTCGCATGAGCGAATCAGCTATCACCTCCGTTACGGTGCGTATTGAAGGACGAGTTCAGGGCGTATGGTATCGGGGCTGGACCGTGGCGGAGGCAACCGCGCGCGGTCTGGCTGGCTGGGTGCGGAACCGGCGGGATGGCTCTGTCGAAGCCCTGTTTCACGGCTCCACGGCCTCGGTGGAAGCCATGATTGCCGCCTGTCACGTTGGTCCTCCGTCGGCTCATGTCCTTCGGGTGGTCGTTAGCCCGGCCGCGCCACCGCAGAAGGGTTGGGGCTTTCATCAATTGCCGACGCTGTGACCCCGTCTTGCATGGCGCTTGGGGATATCAGCGAGAGGGGCGTCAGGGATTCTTTTCTGAATACGAAGATCTCCTACCTTAGAAGTATTCGTTAAACATTGCCTGAATAACATCGAGAACAAATTTTATGATGTCAGGTTAGCGGAATGTCTGTTTGGACACCTGTATCCATATATCTTGAAACCATCGTTTCCTGCGACGATCTAAGTGAGATGGATTTGTAAATAACTCGAAAAGAAATATATTTATCTGTAAATTTCAATTCTTGGCTAGAGGCCAACGTGCCCTTAGGGGATAAAATTGTGGACGCTTTCCTTCAAAACGTTTACGCTGCTGCCCTGGTTCGTGTTTCTTGAGCTTGGAATGTGGGAGCTTTCCACGGGGGGGATCGTTCATGTCAAAGGTTCTTGGCACACCGTTTATTTCTTGGATTAAAGCGATTACGATCAAAAAGAATCTTTCCAGACTTGGTTATTTAGCCTCGGATGTATTCGCGTTCTCTGTGGTTTATAAATTAATTCGATCAAAATTTTTCATTGGAAATATATTCATATACAAGGCAGACCTGTCCGGCCACACCAATGCGATACAGACATCAATTGAGTGGTTTCCACTTATCGTATTGTTCCTGATCGCGTCATTTGCAATAAATGGCCACTACAATAGCCGCAAAATATTTTGGGATGATTTGCGATCGGTACTTGGCTTCTCGATCGTGGCGCTAATTATTGATTCGGTCCTGTTCGCCGTTTCAGGCAATGCCGCGACCGTACAGGTTCTACCTCTTTTTTGGGGGGGGATGGTTGCGGGGGTGATGGCAATGCGCCAGATCATCAAGGCAGTCATGTCGGCAGCGGGCATGTGGGATCTCCCGGTCGTTCTGGTTGGATCGGGCGAGAATGCCGAACAGACTCTGAGGGCTTTGCATTATGACCACGGGGTTGGCTTTGACATCACCCGCGCGGTCTGTCTTGCCGGCAGTCCCGTATCCGAAGAATTCAAATTGCTATTGGAACAGATGAATATCCCGATGGAAGTTCTTCCCCACGAATCCATTGTGCAACTGGCCGAACAAGGACTCCACCTTATTCTTGCCCCTGAGGAAGACGAGGTGCGATCGCTGCGAACTGTCGTGGATCGACTATCCCTTACCCCAAGTCGTTTCGATATCGTGCCTCCCTTGCGGGGGCTTCCGCTTTACGGACTCGATGTTACGCATATTTTTGGTTCCGAAATCCTGATGTTGCGTCCTCGGAACAATCTTGCACGGTGGGCGCCGCGCGTCGTAAAGACTATTGTCGATTATGTGCTGGCCCTCATTCTTGTTGTCCTGCTTTCTCCGGTAATGGGCTGGATCTCTTTTCTGCTCTGGCGCACCGGGGCCAGACCACTATATCGCCAGGACAGGATCGGGCGGAACGGGAAGCTGTTCCGGGTCTTCAAGTTCCAGACGATGGTGCCAAATGCCGAGCAGGTTTTGGAGGAGTTGCTGGCAAGGGATCCCGAAATTCGTAAAGAGTGGGAGACGAATTTCAAGCTGCGTGACGATCCCCGCGTGACTCCCCTCGGAAGATTTCTGCGCCGGAGCAGCATGGACGAACTACCTCAGTTATTCAATGTTCTCAAGGGGGAAATGAGCCTGACGGGACCGAGACCGCTGGCCCTGTACGATGGACCATATTATGGAGACCTTCATTTTTATTATCAGGTGGCCCCGGGCATTACGGGTTTGTGGCAGATCAGCGGGCGCAACGATATCGAACATTCGCGGAGAGAATTTCTTGATACATGGTATGTAAAGAATTGGTCGCTGTGGTATGATTTCGTTATTCTTTTGAAGACTGTGAAGGTTGTATTAGCTCGTTCCGGTGCCTACTGATGAGGTAGAAGCGGGTAGCGATGGGCTGCCGCACGATCGCCCTGAAGGATTTGATGGTATCTCTTTCAGGATTGTGCTATTTACCATAGACGGTTTGTAGAATATTCAAACGTTCACGGCAGCAATCCTACAGGAGGAGGCGATGGTAACTAAGCCTTTGTTTGTGCTCCTTTGTTCCGGCGAGCGGGAAAAGGTGCAGATGGCGGCGATGGTGGTTGCCGTTGCTGCTGTGTCCGATCGCCCGATACAGTTGTTCGTTAGCATGAATGCTGTTCTTGCGTTTGAAAAAGGGCGCAGGCCAGAGGAACGGTATCATGGCGGTAAGTTTGCCACGATTCTCCAGGAAAAAAAGGCCCCGGACCCAGTCGAGTTGATTGTTCAAGGCAAGATGCTGGGCGAGTTGAAGGTCTATGCGTGCTCAATGGCGCTGGATGTTCTGGGATGGGAACTGGAGAATCTGATCGACGGCGTGTTTGACGGCGCCTTGGGGCTGACCAAGTTCCTGGCCGACGCCGAGACGGGCGATTTCGTCACATTTTAATCTCAAGTTTGTCCCAGGGCAACGCTCGGAAATAAACCTATTTATGACACTCCGGGGCTATCGCCCCGGACCCTACTGGGGCTATGTTGCAGACTCCCTTTTTTGGTAACTGCCCAGGTACCCCATAAATCAGAAAATATCTATGATGGAAAATCAACCAAAAGATAAAGATGTGAGGGGCCTTGGCCCCTCACGCTCCCCGTTAATAAGATAAATGGGGAGCGCGAGGGCCTCAGGCCCTCGTTCTTACTACTTTCGGTTAATTATCATGAATAAGTGTTCGCCTGACATCAGGGGCGCCTGGGCAGTTACCTTTTTTGTGGAAAAAAAGGAGGAGCAGCGGGTGTCGGCGCACGGTCAAATAAACGGGTAGAAACCACTATTTTCCGATACCGGGACCTATCACCCTGGGTTATATGTTAGAGGATCGCGAGGCGGTTCCAGGACGGGGGGTGGGGATGGGTGCAGAATTGACTTGGTGTTTGCGACTCGCCGGGATCGTGGTTGCAGTTGCGGCGACGGCTGTGCACGCGGAAATGCGCGATGACCCTATGCCGGGACCGGCTTTTTCCAACCCCGCCGTTCTCACGAATATGCCCTCCGATTGGCAGAGTCGCCCATTGCACAGGGAGCCGGCCGAGGCCGATATCTCGGTCGTGCTTGATCAGCAGATCTATCCGGCATTGCTCCCGTTCATCCAGGAATTTGCCAGGAGCCAGCATTTACGGATCGCCGTGCAGAGCGGAACGTGTGGCACGGCGCTTGGCGGACTGACCCGGAAGGATCTCGATATCGGGGGGTACTGTTGCCCGCCCGAACAAGCGGATCGCCTGCCGGGGGTGAAATTTCACACCGTCGGCATCACCGCGATCTCGCTGATTGTCCATCCGAAAAATCCCATCGACAACCTGACCAGGGACGAAGCGCGGAAGATATTTTCCGGCGAATATACCCTCTGGCGCCAGGTCAGAAGTCCGCAAAAGCAGGGTACGCCTGGTGGTTCCGTATTTGTGGCTACCCGCTTGCACTGCAAGACCCGCCCCGGTCACTGGCGTCTTCTGCTCGACAACGCCAATCTGTTCAGTTCCGAGATCCAGGAAGTTGGCTCCATCCCCGACATGATTCGCACCGTCTCGGTGGAGCACGACGCCATCGGATATGAAACCGTCTGGCATGTGAATCTGCATTCAACGACCTCTCCCGTCCGCACCATCACGATGGATGGTATCGACCCTCGGGATGATGCGGCCATGGTCCAGCATCGCTATCCCTTGTACGAAGTCATGAACATGACGACCTGGGAGGGGCCGGCGGCCAATCCGGCCGCAGATCGCCTTGTTGCCTATCTTTTGTCAAAGGGGGGTGATGTGGGTAAGGTCTATGGCATGGTTCCGGCGGATCGTCTCCGCAAGGCCGGGTGGAAGTTCAAGGACGATGAACTGATCGGCGAGCCTGACCCGGTGCTGGCACCCAGGCAACCATGAGTTTAGGATCCTCTTCGCCAAAGGGCGAAATCGACCCACAAGGTAAAATCGACGGGGCGTTGCCGGGTGGACCCGGAACGCCGCGCTGGTCTCCGGGCGGGCTATTGGCGCGTACGCCTTTGCCGTTACGCATGGTGCTGGCTTCGCTACTGTTTGGCGGCGTGCTCGTGGCTGGACTCGATATCGTGCAGACGCCCATTCTGCTCAAGCAATTCCGGGAAGACCGGATGAAAGACCTGAAGCAACCAGCCGCTTCCGATCGAATGCGGTTCGACAAGGCGATGCAGTTGCAGGAGCAACTTGCCCTGGCTCTTTCCGGGTCTGCTGCGTTGCACGAGTATCTGGCCCGCGATGGTCTGAAACCGGCCGCGAATCCGGTCCGCCAATGGCGCTCTGCGCCCCCCTGGCTTCTGCCCCGTTCCTTGCTGCGGGTTTTCATTGTTCCCGACTGGATCGTGCTTATGGACCTGCAAGGGCGGGGGCGGGAAGTTTACTCTTCAACCGGAACCCCGATTCCGCCGCCGCTTTTGACCCTGGCCTCGGAATATAGTCAGGAGGGGCGGGTCCATGTGCCCATGGTCAGCGGTCTGCCGGTCATAACAGCCGCAAGCCCGGTAAAGAATGCGGATGGGACCGTGCAAGCCTTCGTTCTGGTCGGCTCGGAGCTGGACGACCGGTTCCTGCGCCTCAGCCAGGGGACATTTACCCGACACGGCAAGATTGTCGCGCTTATCTCCCAGCGGAACCAGATGATCCTGGCGAGTACGGACTCCAACGCCGTGCCTCCTGGCCGCACGCTGGAGCAGCTTTCCCCCTCGTTTCTTACCATCTCCAAGTCTTTTTTCGATACCGATGCCTCGGATCTTTACGTGGGCATCGTTTCGCTGTTCTCGGCGGAGGAGATGGCGCATGACGTGGCGATGTTCGTTCGCATGGGCCGTCTTCAAAATGCGCTGGTGGCCATGGGCCTCGCGGGTGCTTTTACCGTGTTCCTGTTTCTGGCAGCGCTGCGGGTGCGGCGCCATCTCCGGGCGGTCACCAAATTTACGGAAGAAACTTTTGGCGCGATCCCGCAGATCGAGCCGCCGGACCATGGGCCGGTGGGCGATGAATGGCACACGGTGGAACAGCGGTTTCGCTGGCTGACCGAGGCGGTAATTGCGTCAAAGCGGGCGCTTGAGCAGGAACATCTCGAAAAGCTGCGGATTCTCGCTCAGCAAATCGAGGACGATGAATGGGAAAAACGCGAACTTCAGCGGGAGATCGCCGAGCGGGAACACGCCGAGGCCATCATGGGGGCCATGGCGGAGGCAGCGCGCCATTTTCTGGACGTGTCGGATTGGCGCCCTTATCTCCATCCGGTTCTGGCCGCCCTGGGGGATGCCCTCGGGGTCTGCCGGGTCTATGTCCTCGCCCTGCACCGGGAGGATGACGCTCTTACCCTGGAGGTTCTTCATGAGTGGGTGGCCGTCGGGATCAGGCCACGGCCCCTGGGAAAGGATGTTTCGCTGGCGGGATTCGGTCTGGGCGGGTGGGTGGAAAAACTCCGCCAGGGACAGACTGTTCACGGGCTGGTTCGGGAGATGCCGCCGGAGGAACAGGCCGTTTTCCAGGATCTGGATGTGAAATCCATTCTGGTCGTGCCGCTGTTCGTCGGCCGCGAGTGGTGGGGTGTGGTGGGTTTTGAGGAATGCCGGAAGGAGCGGGTCTGGCTGCAATCCGAGATCGATGTACTCACGGCGGCCGTGGGCACCCTTGGGGCGGCGATTCACCGTTCGCAGAGCGACGACGCCCTCAGCGCCGCCAGGGACGAGGCCGAACGGGCCAGTCGGGCCAAGTCCGACTTCGTGGCGGCAATGAGCCATGAATTGCGCACGCCGATGAATGCCGTAGTCGGGATGCACTTCCTGCTTCAGAAAACCGATCTGACCGAACAGCAACGCGATTTTGTGCGCAAGGCGGAAAACGCCGCCCGTTCGTTGCTGAACATCATCAATGAGATTCTCGATTTCTCCAAGATGGAGGCGGGCAAGATCGAGATGGAAATGACGGAATTCCGTATTTCCGACGTTCTTGACCGGCTTGCCGACCTCGTCAATACGCTCGCTCTCCAGAAAAACATCGAACTGGTCATTCGCGAACCCAGAGGGGTTCCCGATTGCCTGATGGGCGACCCAAACCACCTTGGGCAGATTTTGCTCAACCTCGTCAACAATGCCATCAAATTTACGCACGAGGGCAGCATCGTTGTTGCCGTGAACGTCGAGATGGCGGGCGAGGGTACGGTCGCGCTGCGGTTCGCGGTTCGCGACACCGGCATCGGCATGACGGCCGGGCAGCAGCAAAAACTGTTTCAGGCCTTTACTCAGGCCGACGCCTCCACCACGCGAAAATATGGTGGAACCGGACTGGGCCTGGTTATCAGCAAGAAACTTGTGGAAATGATGGGTGGCACCATTGAGGTTGTCAGCGAACCGGACAAGGGCAGCGAGTTCAGTTTTACCGTGTCCTTCGATGCCTGTGCTTCGCGCGATATGAAGACAAGTTTGCTACCTAATCGAGACATCGTTGCTATGCGTGCCCTGGTGGTTGACGACCTTGCCGAAGCTCGCGATAGTATGGCCAGGATGTTGGAGGGATTCGGGATGCGCGCTACCGGGGTCAGCGGTGGCCAGGAGGCACTCGATGAATTGACCAGGGCGGCCATGGCTGACGAGCCGCCTTATGATCTGGTGCTTGCGGACTGGATGATGCCCTCAATGAACGGATTGGAACTGGTGCGGAACGTTCAGGGGAATTCCCAGCTTGGGGCCGTGCCGTTCATCGTGATGGTGACGGGCTTTGGCCGCGACGACCTGTTGCGGGAATCGCAAGGAATGCATATCGAGGAGGTGCTGACCAAGCCGGTTACGTCATCGACTCTTTTGAACGCGATTTACAACGCCTTCGGTCTCCAGCAAAGCGGGAGTGGTCCCGACCGCCGCCGCCGCCGTCGTCGCAGCGATTGGCGGGATAAGGCTGATGAGCGGGAGAAACGGGGGGACGAGGACCGCATGGTTCTGGCGGGGCGGCATATTCTTGTGGTTGAAGACAACGACATCAACCAGGAAATCGCCTTCCGTATTCTCGAAGGCGAAGGCGCAACCGTCAGTCTGGCCTCCAACGGCGAGAAGGCGATTGCCGCCATCGGCGCCCCCGGCCAGAATTTTGACGCGGTGCTGATGGATCTGCACATGCCGGTCATGGACGGGTACGAGGCAACGCGGCGGCTGCGCGCCAATCCGGCCTACACAGCCTTGCCGATCATTGCCATGACCGCCAATGCCATGGTCCACGACCGGAACCGGTGTCTGGAAATCGGCATGAACGACCATGTGCCCAAGCCGATCAACGTGGAACGGATGCTGGCAACCCTGGTCAAGTGGATGAAGCCCCGCACGCCGGAACAGGCAATGGTGGCGGCCCAGCATCTCAAAAAGACGTCGTCGTCATCGTTTCCACGGGTACCCGAATCCCAGACGCTGCCCGCGCTTCCCGGCATCGACACCAGGGCAGGGCTTCGGGCGGCGGGCGGCGATGCGCGCCTGTACAAGGATATTCTGGCCCGATTCGTTCACGAACACGACAACGACTGCAATGCCCTGAAAGACGGAATGACCCGTGATGATTTTGTTTCTCTGGAGAGATGCGCGCATACACTGAAGGGCTTGTCGGCCACTATTGGGGCGGATGTTCTGAGTCATGCGGTTCGCGATCTGGAAGCGGCTATCAAGGCGCAGGAAAATACCGAGGCCCTGTACCCGATGCTGGAGCGGGCCTCGAAAGAATTCGCCATCGTCATTGATGGCATAGAGACGGCGTTTCCAGAATTTTCGCGTTGCCTGCCGGACCCCCCCCCCGAAGAAGACCCTTCCGCGAAGGCCGAGGCTTTCCCCCTGGACCTGAAGGCACTGGCTCCGCTATTCCGCGAAGCCGTGACTCGTCTGTCCGCGTTCGATGCCACGGTGGATGAAACCGTCGCGGCCATTTCGGAACTGGTTCAGGGAGGGCGGAACGGAAAACATCTTTCCGTCCTGAAAAAACACCTGAAAGCCTATGACTTTGAGGCGGGTCTTGCCTTGTTGCGAACTTGGTGCGAAGAAATAGGTGTCGAACTGGAGTGAGAGCATGACGGATAAGCGCATCGGGAGTGCCAAATCAATCCTGATCGTTGATGATATTCCGGATAACCTTGATCTCCTCAAGGGAGTCCTCGGTCCTCACTATGGGGTGAAAGTTGCTATCAGCGGCCGGGTGGCTCTGAAGATTGCCGCCTCTTCCCATCCGCCCGATCTGATTCTGCTCGATATCATGATGCCTGATATGGATGGCTACGAGGTTTGCCGTCTGCTCAAGGCCAGCGAGGCGACCCGGAACATCCCCATCATTTTTGTGACGGCCAAGGCGGAGGTCGATGACGAGACTCTTGGCTTTGCCTTGGGCGCGGAGGATTACATTACCAAGCCCATCAGTCCTTCCGTTGTGCTGGCACGGGTAAAGACGCATCTGGCGCTCTACGATCAAAAGAAATTACTCGAAGACCAGGTTCAGGTTCGAACCGCTGAACTGATGGTTAAAAATATAGAGCTTGATGAAACCCGCATCGAGGTCATCTCCCAGCTCGGGCGCGCGGCGGAATACAGGGATGACAATACGGGAATGCATATTCAGCGGATGAGCCGTTTTTCCAGATTGCTTGGGCTTTCCGCCGGTCTTTCGGAAGAGAAGGCGGACATGCTGATGTATGCGTCGATGATGCACGACATCGGCAAGATCGGTATTCCTGACGGGGTTCTTCTGAAACCGGGCAAACTGACCGACATGGAGTTCGAGACGATCAAGAAGCATCCCGAAATCGGGGCCATCATCATCGGCGAACAAAGATGCGAGTTGTTGCAGCAAGCCAGGGAAATATGTCTCTGCCATCATGAAAAATGGAATGGACAGGGGTATCCCAAGGGAACCTGCGGCGAGGCGATTCCCCTTTCCTCGCGAATCGCGGCCATTGCCGACGTGTTTGACGCCTTGACTTCGAGACGCCCCTACAAGGATGCCTGGCCCGTCGACAAGGCCCTGGCGTTGATTGCCCAACAGGCGGGAGAGCATTTTGATCCCGGATTGACGCCGTTGTTCGTGGCGCTGAAGGAGGATCTGCTGGCGATCATGGGACAGTATCCCGATGAAAACGTGCCGTTGCCTGCGTGGTTCTGAGTCTGATACGTTGTGGAGGCTAACCCTGTCATCGTGCGCCGATTGAATGAAGGGAGACCTCCGATGCTGTTCTTCCGTTCGCAGACCGTCGTTGCCGCCGCAATACTGTTGGCGTCTTTCCCCGCCTTGGCCGCCGATTCGGGACTGGTGCTCAAGCGCGTCATGTTGTCTACGGGCGGGGTTGGCTATTTCGAGTATGAAGCTACCGTTTCGGGAGCCGCCGACCTGTTTCTGGACGTGCGGCGCGATCGTGTGGACGATGTACTGAAAAGCATCGTTGTTTATGACGACAAGGGCGGTATCGGTACCATCAGTCTGCCCGGGCGCGAGCCGTTGCGTGAGATGTTCCGCGAGTTGCCGTTTGGGCAGGAGGCGCTGCGGTCGCCCGAAGCCCTGCTGGGGGCTCTGCGCGGTTCCGAGGTGCGGCTGGGGGCGCCCCAGAATTTGGTGGGACGGCTGGTAGCGGTCACCAGTGAGACGAAGGAGCTGGCCAACAACGCGGGCAGGATCACCCAGCACCGCCTGAGCGTGATGACCGCCGACGGTCTGCGCCAGGCGATTCTCGAAGATGTTGATACACTGAAGTTCACCGACACCAAACTTCAGACTCAGGTCGATGCGGCTCTGGCCGCGCTCGCCCACCACGGCGAACGCGAACGCCGCACATTGACTTTGCACACCACCGGGTCGGGCGCGCGGACCGTGCGCGTCGCCTACGTGGTTGAGGCGCCCCTATGGAAGACGGCCTATCGCCTGACGCTTGACGCGGGTGGCGCCTCCAATGCGGCTAATGGCAAGGGCGGCCTCCAGGGGTGGGCCGTGCTGGAGAACCTCAGCGGCGAGGACTGGAAGGACGTCGATCTTACGGTGGTTTCCGGCAATCCGGTAACGTTCCGGCAGGCGCTTTACGACGCCTACTATGTAAGCCGCCCGAATGTGCCGGTCGAAGTGCTGGGCCGGATGCTGCCCAAGGTTGATGAAGGTGCGATTGCTCAGGCTGTGGTCCCGCAGATTTCCGGGAACGCTACGGTGGCAGCACAGGCAGCGGCGCCAGCGTACCGGAAAACCAGGTCGATGGCCATTGATGAGGAAGATCAGGCGCCCGGGGCGCCGCACGCAGCCGCAGCGTCCCCCCACCATTCCGCCGTGGTCCATGCCGCCGAAAGCACAGAAGCGACCACCCAGGTGACTTTTCATTACCCACAATCCGTGAGTGTGGAAAATGGTCACTCTCTGCTTATGCCCATTGTCAACCGCACCGTGCCGGTGGAGCGACTCGCGCTCTATCAGCCGCATACCCAGCCGCGCCACCCGCTGGCGTCCGTGCGCCTGAGCAACGACGGGGCCAGTTTGCCGCCCGGCATCCTCACGCTTTATGAACGCGGGGCGGACGGCCTTGTCTCTTATGTCGGGGATGCCCGTCTTGCCGCTTTTCCCGCCGGACAGAACCGCCTGCTCAGTTTTGCCGATGACCAGAAAGTCACCATCGACCACAATGAAAGCCAGACGGACAGCCTGACGCGGGTTCGCCTCAGCGATGGTGTTCTGGAAGCGCTTTCCACCGACCGCAGCGTTACGACCTATACCATCGCCGGAGCTTCCCACGAGGCCAGGAAGGTGCTTATCGAGTATTCCCGTCGGCCGGGCTGGGATCTGGTTCCCGGGGCGACGGGAGCGTCCGCCGTGGAGACGACGGCTGACGCCTACCGGATTCCTGCCGATGTCCCGGCGGGCAAAATCGTGACCGTCGTTGTCACCACCGAGCATCCCCGTCTGGATCGCCTGGAGATGACCGAGATGAACAGCAACCAGCTTGACTTCTATGCCTCCGCCCGGGATCTGCCGTCTGATTTGCGCCAGTCCCTGAACCAGATCGTGGCCTTGCGTTCGGCCGTCGCCGATCGCGAACGCGTGGTCAGCCGCCTTGAAACCGAGCAAAACGATATCGAGAAGGACCAGCAACGCCTGCGCAACAACCTTAGTGCCGTTGGCCACGGATCCGATATCGGCCGCCGTTACGTCGCCAAACTCAATGAACAGGAAGACCGGCTGGAGAAACTGACCAAAGCTTTGGCCGAAGCCCGTGCGGGTGTCGAGACGGCGCGGGGGGCGCTGGCGGAGGGGATCAAGGGGATCAAGGTGGGGGGGTAAGATTATCTCGGGGTCTTCTTCGCTCTGAAGACCCGTCTCAGCGTGCCGCCGGCACCCCTCCTTTGCGTTTTATGCCAGCACTGACACGGAAGATGTCGGGGATATTGATACGGCCACCCGAGGCACGGGAGACAACGGCAAGCTCCACCAGGTCATCAATCAGGGTATCCGCTCGTCCGTTGCGTAACGGGTCCGTGGTGTAGAGGCGCGGCGGTAATTTGCCAGCGTCCTTCATCCTGGTAATCGTGGTGCGGTTCCAGCGCTCGATCAACTCGCTCGGCTGGCAAGGAACCGTCAGGCCACGTAGCGAATCCAGCAGCGGCTTGATCCAGGGGTAGTCCTCGGCCAGTTCGTCAACCCGGATTGTCGACGCGCTTCCGACACCCCGGAAGACCGCCGTGTAATGAAGGGCCAGATCATGGTTGGCAAAATTCTCGGCTGTGTCCTCGGCTGCGGCATTCAGGGCGAGCAGCAGACTCCGCGGGCTGACCCGTCCTTCGGCGTCGGCAAGGTGATTGGGGATCCAGGTTAGTGTATTCCCTCTTCTTCGGTCGCGGCCCATGTATTGGCCAGCGAGAGCCACGATGGCCGGGTTCACGATGTCACAATTCGGGGTAAGAAAGTAGCCCCGTTCCGCATCGTGCGATATATAATCTTGCGGGATCTTGCTCCGCAAATTAAATCCATGATCCTCGTCATTGATAATCAACTGAAAAAGCAGTCCGTAAAGATCACTAGGGGACCAACTAAGGTCGGCTTTGCTTTGTTTTAATTTCGAGCTATCGGAGAACTCCCATATTTCCGTATCGTCATACTGGTCAGGACGCAGAAAAAGTTTGGCCCGCAACGCGTTGGTCATGCGTAGGGACAACGCGAACTGGAGCGCCCCCTTGACCAGCCGGCGCATTGCCGACCAGTCGTCCGCAACCCGATCCAAGGAGTCGAAGACAAACAGGAGCCTTTTTTGCTTTCTCTGTAACTCGGCATCAAAGGTCGACAACAGCCGGTTCGAAGCTTCGGGGTTATCCACAACCCATTTGACGCGGTCCAGCCAATTATCGGCATTCCCCGTATTTTGCGTAAGCTCCTGCGCGGCCCGCTTTATAGCCACCGCCTTCCAGATCAGGCGCGCATCGGCATCGAGCGTCGCTAACGTGTCGGCACTTGGAAATAACTCCTCTCGCGTATCCTGGCCAAAGGCCACATGAACATCGGTGTTGGCGAGAGGATCAAGCCTCCATTCCTTTGCCATTATGCCGCGCAGTCGTTCACTGGTCAGGGCTGCGGTCCAGACGCTCTTGCCAGCACCCCGGATGCCGACGACGACGCTGCTGTTCCAATCAAAGGCATTGCGGTGGCGCTTGGGCAAAAAAAGACGATTCGGCTCGGGTGGGTCAAAGGTTTCCTGCGCCTTGACAAAGCTCGGCGTCAGTCTGCGCAGGGCTTCCCGAGCCTCTGTGGAGGGGAACGTCAGACTCATGGCGGGGGATGATCCGAGGCCGGAGGGATCAACAAAGCACTGGCAGTATCAATGAAGCGCTGAAAAGCGGGGGCCAGAAGGTTCCATTGCTCATCCAGTGTCGCATCGGTGAGGCGTGCCCTCCGCGCGGCCGCCGTGAAGGCAATGGGGAGAGGGTAGTGGGGGGCCTCTTCATCTTGCAGCGAAAAAGCGTAAGGAGCATCCTCCGCTTCGTCATATATGGTACACCATGTATCGTAGGCGTTGCCGATCCAGCACGACAATGGGTCGCCGAAATCCTCAACCATGGCAGCCACGCACTTAAGCCTCAGCCGCAAATCATTATTCTCATCTGCGGGGTTGATTTGCCGGGATCGTTTCAAATGGGTCAGTAACTGCCGTTGTGATGTCCAGCCTTGCGGCTCGTCGCGACCGAACACGAAAACCTGAGCACCAAGCTGAGTCACCGCCGCCGCGCCGAGGTCATGCAGGCCCGCACGGGCGTCAAGCAGGATCAGATCCGGCGGCATCTCCTGAGCCGCAAGGATGTCTACGAATTGCTGCAAACGATCCGCGAGACGCCGCAACCGTCCGTCGTTGCCGAGAACCGGCATGTAGGCGCGGCCAAGCCTGGTAACGTAATCATCTGTCTTGGAACCATAAGCGGGAACGACCTGGATATCACCGGAGAACCCGCAAGCATTGACGGCTGGTGCCCGTATCAGCATATCGACAAGGGGGGGGCGCCCTGTTCATCCACCAACGTTTCAGCCAGCCAGTCAACCAGCCCGTAAGCTGGCAAAGTCTCGCCAAGCAACAGCGAGCCAATGCCAGGGGCCTCAAGATCAAGATCGACCACAATTACCCGCTGGCCTTTCCGCGCGAGGGCAAGTGCCAGCATGGCAAAGGCCGTGCTGCGCCCCACACCGCCTTTGATGCTGAAGCCCACGGCCAGCGGTATCTGCGAGGCCGTTCTGGTTGGTGCCCGAAGCCAGTCCTGATTGGTCTGTAGCCGGTCGAGGCGCCAGAACTGTGAATCCGACAGATCATAACGAACCATCACAGTATCATTAAAGATGGCGTCCGGGGCCGGATGTTCCTTTGGCAGCAGAGCTATGGCATCTCCCGGCAGAGCATGGAATCCCATCCGGTCTCGAAGAGCTTGCCGAAGTTCGAGGATAGCCTGGTCATCGGCGAAGGCGGTATTGCTGAAAAACAGCACCCCCATGCGCCCATTTACGTCGAGAACGATCACCGCCACCCGCTTTTCAGGGTCCTCCTCCGGCCGGATCTTCTCGTCAGCCACCCACTGACGCAATTCGGCGACTGCGTTTTTCAGCGCCTCGTCGAATAAAATGCTCATGGCAGCAACCCTGCGTGCAACAAAATACCCAGGGTAGCCTGTCGACGTCTGTCATACCGGCTCGTGGTTTGACCGTTGTCCACGGTTTTGATGTCGGCTTCGAGCGCGCCGGTTTCAGCATAACGATCATCTATAAGCCAGATTTGCATGTCGAATGGATTATCGCCTTTGAGAGTCGCGCACAGTTCGGAAAACGCCCCCGGGTCCAGTAATTGTGTTGCAGAACCCCACAACACGTTCAGGTGCTTTTTTGGTACGGATCCTGGATTCGTCTGCGCTATTGCGTACTTGATGGCACACTCGGCTGCAATTCCAAAATGGTGATCGGCGGCGGCAATCCGTGTTGCCTTATCCATGACCTCCGCATTGCCCCAGTGACGCTTGGCGGCGCTGTCAAAGCATTCCTTCGAGCGAGTAACCATGCGCACCTCCAATATACCGATAGTGCACCACATGCCCTGGACTCAAGTGATAATTCGCGGTTCCTGGTGAATCCATCATAGTTTTTTCACAATTTCGGACTATCTTGGATAATGGGAGTCAAAACCCTCAGACGGACGAACGCGAATGATTGTCTTTGAACTGAATTGTGGCCAGGGTCATTGTTTCGAAGCGTGGTTTCGCAACAGTGCAACGTTCGAGCAACAGGCAGCGGGGGGAGAGGTCTCGTGTCCTCACTGTGGCGATACCCACGTCACCAAGGCCCCTATGGCGCCCCATCTGGTGAGGCATTCATGGGCGGAAAACAACGATCCCTCGGTTGCCTTGGCGGTAGCCGTGCGCCAGGCCTTGACCGAATTGCGCAAGACGGTAGAGAAAAATGCAGACTACGTTGGCGACCACTTTGCCAACGAGGCACTGAAGATACACTACGGCGAGGCCGCGAAACGTAATATATATGGAGAAGCGACCCAGGACGAAGCCAAGGATTTGATTGAAGAGGGTGTTGATTTTTCCACCGTTCCCTGGCCGCGCCGCACCGATTCCTGAAGTGGAAATCCAGATACTCACGAGGCCGACCATGAATCGTCGCCGTTTCCTTTCTACCACTATACTGAGTGGCGTGGCCCTGATGTCCCCCCCAGCCGGGGCCTTCACCGTGCAGAAATGTGAAGAATTCAGCGGAACACCAGCCTGCCTGGAACTCGCCAAACATAAAGAACAGGTGGCCCAGTTGGACAATCTGCTCTCCCAGAAGGGACTCGATTTGGCGCAACGTCAGGCCATCCTTCGCAACGCGGTTTGCCCGTTCTGTGGGCAACTCCTTCTGTCTTGAAGAGGGGCCGTGGCGAGTACGGGCATTTCTAGTTAGCCCCGAGGCGCGTTGCGGCCGCGTTGGCAAAGAAATGGCCCATGGATAGCCCGCCCCGCCCGTTCTCCAGCATGGAACTCGATCCCGCTGCTTGGCTTGCGCAAGGAGAAGCCCTGTTTGCCGCTGGCGATTTTGCTCAGGCGGTTGTGGCGCTGGAACGGGCCGAGGCGCTGGTGCCCGAGGATCCGGCGGTACAGCGCGCCCTCGCCCCGGCCTACCGCAGCGCCGGGCGTGTGCCGGAGGCGACGGCCGCTGAGTACGCTGCCCTGGCCTTGGGCAAACGCTCGGCGATTGATCTTTACAACCTGGGCACGATTTTCTTTATGGCCGGGCATTATACGCCGGCAACCAAGTGGTACCATCTGGCATTAGCCTTTGATCCCG
>JADFXL010000150.1 GCA_015233585.1 Alphaproteobacteria bacterium
TACGCTTTGTCACCACCTTCCACGGCACCTATAATCTGGGTCCGTTCGCCATCAAGCGTGCCTATAACGCGGTGATGACCAGGGGCGAGCGGGTCATCGCCATTTCCGGGTTCATCGCCGAGCACATGCAGGCGATTTACGGCGTCGATCCCACCCGGATTCGGGTGATCCCCCGAGGCATCGACATCGACCGCTTTGATCCCGCCACCGTCAATCCCCGGCGCATGATCGCCCTGGCCCAGGAGTGGCGTCTGGACGACGGCGTGCCGGTGCTGATGCTGCCTGGCCGTCTGACCCGATGGAAAGGCCACGCCGTGCTGATCGAGGCGCTGGCAAGGCTGAGCCGGCGCGACGTGCGGTGTCTGCTGGTCGGGGACGATCAAGGCCGGGTCCGCTATCGCCGCCATATCGAGGCCCTGGTAAAACGGCATGGACTGGGCGGCATGGTGCATATCGTCGATCACTGTAACGATATGGGCGCGGCCTACATGCTGACCGATGTTGTCGTGTCCGCCTCCACCGATCCCGAGGCCTTCGGCCGGGTCTCGGTGGAGGCCCAGGCCATGGGACGCCCCGTGATCGCCACCCGTCACGGCGGGTCGCAGGAAACGGTGCAGGACGGAACGACCGGCTGGCTGGTGCCGCCCAGAGACCCCGAGGCTCTGGGCGAAGCCATCACCAGGGTTCTGGCGCTGACCCCGGAGGAACGCCTTCAACTGGCGGTGCGTCAGCGTGCCCACGTCTGCGCCAACTTCACCAAAAGAACCATGTGCGAGCGCACCCTGGGGGTTTACCAGGAGCTGTTGTACGAGACTCAAAAGACAGAGGTTTTCGCCGAATGAACGCGCCACAGCGGCGCGTGCTGGTCATCAAACTTGGGGCGCTGGGGGATTTTGTTCAGGCAATGGGGCCGTTTGCCGCCATCCGCGCTCATCACCGGGATGCCCACATCACGCTGTTGACCACTAGGCCGTATGCCGAACTGGCCCGCCGCTCTCCATGGTTCGATGCCGTGTGGATGGATGAGCGGCCCAGGGTATGGCGTCCGGATGCGATCCTGGCGCTGCGCCGCCGCCTGCGGGAGGGGAAGTTTGAGCGGATCTATGACCTTCAGACCTCCGACCGCTCGTCGTGGTATTTTCGCCTGCTGGGGCCGGAACCACGGCCGGAATGGTCGGGTATCGCGCGGGGGTGTTCCCATCCCCACGCCAACCCGCGCCGCGATTTCCTGCATACCCTCGAACGCCAGGCGGAACAGCTCCGCATGGCTGGCATTGAAGCCGTGCCAGCGCCGGACCTGGGGTGGTGTGCGGGAGAGGCAAACGAGGGTATATCTTCCCCTTATGTCCTGCTGGTGCCGGGCGGAGCGCCGCATCGCCCGGACAAGCGGTGGCCTGCGGCCGCCTATGCCGAACTGGCCCGGCAACTCCACTCTGGCGGCATCACGCCGGTGTGGGTCGGCACGGGGCGTGACCGCGTTGCTGGCGGTGACGGGGTCGATCTGTTCGACCGCACTTCTTTGTTCGATATCATTTCCCTGGCACGACGGGCCGCCGGTGCCGTCGGCAACGACACCGGCCCCATGCACCTGATCGCCGCCTCCGGCTGTGCCAGCATCGTGCTCTATGCCCACGCATCTGACCCCGCCTTGTGCGGACAGCGCGGGGCAAAGGTGACGATCGTTCGCAGGCCAAGCCTGGAGTCCCTGTCGGCAGATGAGGTTCTTGGACTCGTTCTTGCGGGTGTTCCGTAATCCCAGGGCCATGCCAGATACGGGCTGCCCTCCAGACCCGTTTGGCCGCGTTCGTATACCAACGCGGCCAAAGATACGCCTGCGGCGTGAGGTCCCAAACCCCTTATGAAAAAAAGGGTCCGGGGCCTTAACCCCGGTCGGGTGCGGGCAGAAGCCAGCTTTAAACCTAAATCCGGCAGTCCAGGCGGAAAAAAGAAGGTATGGCAACTTGTTGCGAAACTTTTCGTCTCACCCACAGGGTGAACGGCGGGCTACCGCCCGCACCCGTCCGGGGGCAAGCCCCGGACCCCGTTTCTCTTTTAAAATCAAAGAATAATGAGGTTCGGAGCATCGCTCCGGGCGGGGTTTGGGGCAGCAGCCCCAAGAGTCAACTGCCGAATTTAGGTTAAACCGTCTCGCGTAATTTCCAAAAGCGCCTTTGCTCCGACGTGGTAATGATGAATGGGTTTGTGGTACAATAGCCTTATGCAGGTTGTGGGTGGTGTTGTCAGAAGGGGTCACGGAAATTTTACTTTACAGAATGCTCCTGGCATCGCAGATTGTGCATTGCAGCATGGAAGTGCACCGCACCCCTGGTGCCGGTGCGGGTGATGTGCTTGTTTTCCTCCCTAGACTTGGGCCGTGCTCGTCACGGCCCCTTTTTTTGGCCCATGAGCCGGGGGCATGATCCTGGGATTGGGCCTGGAAGTGCTGCGGGTTATAACGAAAAGCTGAGGGTTGGATTATGGAACCAACGGTAGTTTGGACCGACGAGCGTATTGCTGGTTTGGTGCGGCTCTGGAATGAGGGATTGACGACGGGCGAAATCGGTAAGCGCCTGGATGTCTCGAAGAATGCCGTGGTCGGGAAGGCGCATCGCCTCGGCCTCACGGGCAGGCCCTCTCCCATCAAACGCTCCGGTGTGGTCAAAAAAGAGGATCACAGGATCCGTTCCGTTGTCGAGCTGTCCGCCACCACCTGCCGCTGGCCGATCGGAGACCCCAAGGAACCGGACTTCCATTTTTGCGGCAAGCGTATTCTGACCGGAAAGCCCTATTGTGCCGAACACGCCGCCATTGCTTATGTAACTTCCGGCAAAAACCGCAAGGATGATGCCGCCTAAGGCGTCGCCGTCACATCTGGACGGCTGAAATCACGCCGCCGTGCCAGTGACGGTTGAGAAATCCGGCGACCACAGTCGCCACAGCGGCGAGGGCGGCGCTCGTGAAAAAAGCGAACCCGCCCAGTTGGTGATAGAGCTGGCCGGATGCCATCATGGCAAATCCCATGGCTCCCACGGCAACTGAGGAATAAAGCGCCTGGGCACGGGCGGTGGCTCCAGCCGGGGCCGCCCGGGCGATAAAATGCATGGCCCCAAGGTGAGCCGCCCCAAAGCTCAGGGCGTGCAGAACCTGCACCAGAGCCAGCAACGGCAAGGCCGTGGTCATGGCCAGGACGCACCAGCGTAGCGCCGCCCCTGCCGCACCGAGCACCAAAAGCCGTCCCGGCCCGAGTCGCGCGACCACGGCATCGCTGAAGGCAAAAAGGATGACTTCAGCCACCACCGCTTCCGCCCACAGGCCACCAATGAGTGCGCTGGACAGGCCAGCCTCGCGCCAATGCAGGGTGGAGAAACCATAATAAACGCTGTGGCTGGCCTGAATCAGGCTTGTGGCCACCAGGAACATCCAGAACAGCGGCTGTCTGACCAGCCCGCGAAAGAGTCGCGGCGGGGGGGCCGCAACGGCTGGCGGCGCCGTGGGCAAGATGGCGGCGGCGCCCAGCGTCAGCGCCATTCCGCCCAGGATCGCCCACAATATCGCCGCGGGTGACGTATTGGTGAGCACCCGGCCAGCGCAGACCGCCATCACCAGAAACCCGAACGACCCCCATAACCGGATATGGCCGTAGTCCAGCCGGCGGGCATAGGTAATCAGCAACGTCAGATTATCGCTCAACGGGATCACGGCGGAAAAGGCGCCCGCGCTCAGGCTGTTCACGGCCAGAATGAGCCAGAACCCATGCGTCAGCCCTAAAAAAGCCGACAGCGCCAGACTGACCGCGACAAGGACGATGAGGGTCAGGCCGAGTCGGCTGCGTCCCTTGTCAACATAATGCGCGGCAACAGGGGAGACAACAAGACGCGCCCACGACGTTACCGCCAACACCACGCCGATTTCGGTCGCGCTCAGGCCCCGCGACTGGAGCCACAGGGGCCAGAATGGGAGCTGAATGCCGATGGTCGCGAAAACGGCGGCATAGAACAGGGACAGCCGCCGTCCCTCGGACAACCTCGCGGATAAGCGATCAGGAATGAATGAGGGGTGTATCAAGGAAAGGGCAATCCATTTGGTCACTGCCTACACCCTAACAGAAGGCCAAGGGCCGTTGGAAACCTGTTTGTTTAGCCTTATAGCTGCGTCTGGATCGTTCACATGAAATTGCCATAGGTTATTCTCGTTTTGGTATTTACCAGAACGATATCACATGTTATATTTTTACAAATTTGCCTCAGGTGACATGTTTGATTTCGGGGTGTCTCTATGACAAATAAATGGGGGCTGGTTGTGTTGGCCGGGATGCTGGAGGTTCTTGCTCCGGTCGATTTATCCTATGCGGCTGGCAGTTTATTGGTAACCCCGCAGGAGGCTGCCATGCCACCCGCCAAGTACGCGCGGGAGAAAAAGATTATGCGGAGCGTTTTTCCCGGCCCCCGCATCACCGTAAAAAGCCCCGTCAGCCTCAAAGACGTATCGCCACCCGTAAAAATTGATGTGGCGTTCGAGCCGACCTCCATTCCCATTGATCGGGATAGCCTGAAGATCCTCTACGTGAAATTCGTCGACATTGATATTACCGATCGGGTCCGCCCTTACATCACCCCAGCCGGCATTCGGATTCCAGACGCAGACCTGCCATCCGGAAAGCATACCATCGAGATTGATCTCAGAGACCTGGATGGCAATGTGACTTCGTCAGAGATGACCTTCACCGTCAAATAATTCTGGAGACAGGACCGGATTCGCCTGGACAGTTAATGGAAATTGCTGACTTCCCGTCTGTTCCCGTTGACGCTCGTGCGGCTGCCTCCTATCGTGGTAGCAGAGGTGCAGGGCAATAGATCATGGACATTCCTACGGAAAAGCGCAGCCGCGGCCCCCGATTCGATACCAATGTCGTCAGGATGCTCGAAATTTCGGGTGATCTGGCGGCACTATGCCGCTATGGTCGAATCCTTGAGGTGAATTCGGCCGGCTGCCAGATGCTCGGGGCCGAGACGGAGGCGGAACTGGTGGGGACCGCGATTGTCGATCTGGTAGGCGGCGACTACGTGCCCCTCGTCTCCGATCTGATCCTGATCAACGTGATTTCACCCACTTCGACGCATGTGCAGATGCAGCGGCTGGACGGATCGCCGTTCGAGGCCTCCATCGTAATCTGCCCGGCACGGGAACTGGGCAACGGCTACGCGATGGTGACGGTTCGCGACCGCTCCCACGAGGGACATCTGGCCAAGGAGGCGCGGGAGAGCGAGAGCCGCTTCCGGCTTTTGGTCGAGAACTCGATGCACCTCATCTGCGAGTGTCGCGGCGACCGGATCGTCTATATGAATCAGGCTGGCCTGACGATGCTCGGGGTCACGACCAACAAAAACAGGGGGAGTTGGCCGATCTGGGAGATATTCCACCCCCAGTATCGGGAGATCTTTGCCTCCGAAATGGATACCCTCCTGGACGAGCGGGCCATCATGCCGGTGCTGCTGCGGCGCGAGAACGGCGCGATCATCGACGCGCAGATTTGTGTCACCCCATTGTCCTGTTCGGGAATGGCCCAGAGCACCTCGGTCGTGAATTTCATGATGGAGGCCCGCGACATCACCGCTCACAATCGGGCGGTGTCTGCGCTGCGAAAAAACAACGAAACACTGGAGCAAAAGGTCATTGCCCGCACCCAGGATCTGGCGCGGGAAAAGCTGTTCGTCGAGGGGCTGCTGGATTCCGTGCCCAATCCGCTGTGGTGGAAAGGGTTGGACCGTACTTTCCTGGGCTATAACCGGGCTTTCCGCAAATGGCACGGTCTGGACGGTGACGAGTGGATCGGCCGGCGGATGGAAGATGTGATGGGGGAGGCTTACATCGGCCCGGCAGTGGACGATGCGAGCCATGATCCGACCAATCCCCACGTCGAGTACGAAGCGATGATGCCTATGGCCGAAGTCGGCCCACGCCACGTCGTGGTCAGCAAAAAAGCGTGGAGCGACACCAACCACACACCGGCGGGCGTGATCGGCGTCATGCTCGACATCACCGAGCGCAAGCACATGGAGGCCGAACTTCGCCGTCTGGCGACAACCGACGGTCTGACGGGTACCTTCAACCGGCGCCATTTCATGGTGCTGGCGGAGGAGGAGTACTCTCGTGCGGCGCGCTATGGCCGTCCGCTGGCGTTCCTGATGCTGGACATTGACCATTTCAAGCGGATCAATGACACCTATGGCCACCCGGTGGGCGATGAGGCCATCAAGGCTCTGGCCCGTGTCTGTATGACGATGATCCGCCCCCACGACAGCCTGGGGCGTCTGGGTGGGGAGGAGTTTGCCATTCTTTTGCCGGAGTCCTCCCGTGACGGGGCGCTGATACTGGCCGAACGGTTGCGTCTGGCGGTCGCCGAGATCCGGGTTCACGCCGCCCCAACGGCGGCGGAGGCGACGATATCCTTCACGGCGAGCATCGGTGCCGCCGTTCTGGAGCCGGACGATTTCAGTGCTGCGGCAATTCTGTCCAGGGCCGATCAGGCGTTGTATCTTGCCAAAAATGGCGGTCGTAATCGTGTTGTTGCTCTGCCATAGCGCAGCCGATAGCCGCAACCAAAAAGTGCTGTCCTGAGCCTGTGCGGATTGAATTTGCGGAGACATTGGTCTCCAACCTGATGTACAGGAAGACCACCGCATCGGTCCCAGGGCAGCGATGAAGCATTTCCTCGAACGGCATGGCGCGTCAATCGAGAACACGATCAACACCTTTGATCGGGTGATTTTCAAAGGCCATCTGAACGGCTTTTTCCCGGCCGGTGCGTTCGGGCGCTACCTGTGGCAGAGGAACGTGCTGCTGAAAGATGCCGGCGGGTTCTTCGAACGCGAAACCAAGCGTCTGCGCGCCCACATCGAGGCGGTTGCGGCCGC
>JADFXL010000151.1 GCA_015233585.1 Alphaproteobacteria bacterium
TTGGATGTTGACACATCCAAGGCCCCCTCATACGGCGGGCGCCCGCATCCGCGGGCTTGCCTTCGCGCCATGTGGCGCGCGGCGGCGGTCGCCGCCGATACCAGCGGCACGAGTCTTCGACTAGGGCTGCTGGTATGATACCGGCGTGCAAAGAGTTTGACACAGGTACGCCGGCGCGCGCGGCCGAAGGCTTGGCCATGAGTCAAGCCTTCGGCACGATGGTATGAGACCCCCCCAGATTCACGTGACTTTTTCCAACAACGGTGCCGGCTTACGATGGCGATCGGTCTTTATGACCGTTTGCCCCGGCTTCGGCACTGCAGTATCTTTCGCGGTTAAGCGGACGGGATGGCCCTTCCCAGCAGCGGCAGCATGGATATGGCAGGAATGGCAGAAAAAGCCAGGATGGGCACGGGGTTCGCGCGCCAGGCGTGGCTGTTCGCAGTTGGGTTGGTGCTCAGCCAGGCAGCCCTGTTGGCCTGGGACCTTGAACGCGAATATCGCCGCACACTGGAGACCGAATATGCCCGTCTCGCCGATGCCGCCCGCATCGCCGACGAAAACATCAGCGGGAGTCTGAGGGCCATCGACCTGCTGCTGCGGGACGTGGCCGAAGAGCTTGAACGGCGCGGCAAGGACGAACCCTCGGCCATAACCGAGTTCATGCGGACACGGGCGCGGGCCTTTCCGGAAGTGAGAACGGTGCTGGTCACCAGCCCCGAGGGCATCATCATCGCGGCCACCCGGCCGGAGATTCGGGGCTGGGACGCGACCAGCCGTCCCTATTATGCCCCGATCCGCGGGGCCGCCAGTCGGGACCAGATGGTCCTTAGTCAGCTGGCCCTGACCAGGGCAGCCAAAGACTACGTCATCTTTGCCACCCGCGCCTTGCCGTCCCACAAGGGGCAATGGGCCGGGGTCGTCTCGGCCACGCTCGAACTTACGATGTTCCATACTCTGCTGACCTCGATCCGACCAGGCGATACCAGCATGACGGTCGCTCTCGTCGGAAAAGATGGCCGGGTTATCAGCCGGGTGCCCGATACCGAGCGCTTCGTCGGGTTCGACCTCTCCAAGGGGAGTGCCTTCGCATACCATATGGCAACCGGACAGAAGGCCTCCTTTCAACGGTTCACTGCCCTCTCCGATCGCATAGATAAAATCTTTGCCGCCAGGAATGTGGCGGACGGATCGTTTGTGCTGACGATGTCCAAGCCGGTTAGCGAGGCGCTGGCACCCTGGCAGGACGAGGCGATTATCCAGTGCATCGGCTTTTTCGCGCTTTCAATCGCCGTACTCTCGCTGACCTGGCTCGCCATCCGCCACCACGACCGGGAGGCGCATGCCCGGGCGTTGGCTGAAACGGCGCAGAAGGCTCGACGCGAAAGTGAGGAACGGCTGACTCTGGCGACCACCGGGGCGCATATCGGTATCTGGGATTACGATGTCCGGACCGGAGGCTGCGTCCACAACGCCGAAATGGCGCGGCTCTATGGCCTTGAAGACGGCTGCGCCGGAATGAGCTTCGAGGACTGGCAGGCGCGCGTTGCTCCCGAGGATCGGGCTCGTGTCACCGACGAGATCCAAGCCGCCCTGAGAAACGATCGACAGCACGATACCGAGTTCCGCATCGTTCGGCCCGATGGCACGACCCGCCATATCAAATCTGTAGCCCAAGTCTACCGGGACCCGGCCAACACCCCGGTCAGGATGGTCGGCATCGACTACGACATCACCGAGCGCAAGCGCTTCGAGGAAGACCTGAAGGAGGCCAAGCTTGGCGCCGAACAGGCGAGCGACGCCAAATCGGCCTTTCTCGCGATGATGAGCCACGAGATCCGCACGCCGATCACCGGGGTGCTGGGCATGGCCGACCTGCTCCGCCGTACCTCACTTAACGAAGAGCAGGCCGGCTATGTCGACACGTTGGCCGGCTCCACCAAGACCCTGCTGACCATCCTCAACGACATTCTCGACATCTCCAAGATCGAAGCCGGCAAGATCGTGCTCGAAGAGACGGAGTTCGCCCCGCACGACGCGGTCCTCGAGACCCTCGCCCTGTTCAAGGGAACCGCGACCGCAAAGGGGCTCGCGCTCGTCCCGCAGCTTGCCGACGACCTGCCGGGCCAAGTCATCGGCGACCCGGCGCGCTTCAAGCAGGTCCTGTTCAACCTGACCAGCAACGCCATCAAGTTCTCCGGGGCTGGCGAGGTCCACCTCCACCTCTCCGTCAAAGCGCGTAACGAGGATACGGTGACGTTGATGGTGGAGGTCGAGGATAGCGGCATCGGGATTGCGTCCAACCAATTGCCGCTGCTGTTCAAACCCTTCTCCCAACTCGGCACATCGACCTCACGCAGATTCGGGGGCACAGGCCTCGGCTTAGTTATCACCAAACGGCTGGTCGAGAGGATGGGGGGGACCATCGGCGTTGACAGCCAACCGGGGAAGGGCTCGCGATTCTGGTGCATCCTGCCGTTCCGCGCGGTCTTCAACCGTGCCGCCCGGACAGCCGAAACCCTGCTGCCGCTGCTGCCAGCGGCCGTCCGGCCGCTGCGCATTTTGTTGGCCGAAGACAACACAATCAATCAAAAGTTGGTGCGCACCATGCTTCGGAAGTTTGGCCATACCGTCGAGGTCGCCGACAATGGCCGGGTCGCTGTGGCGGCCGTGGCGAGCGGGGAATTCGACGCCGTGCTGATGGACATCCAGATGCCGGGAATGGACGGAGAGGAAGCCACCCGGGCGATCCGGGCCTTGCCGCCGCCCAAGAACCGGTTACCAATCATCGCCCTGACGGCAGACGCCATGCTGGAGCATCGCCACCGCTATCTCGCAGCCGGGATTAACGACAGGGTCCCCAAGCCGATCGACTGGGACACCCTGCTTGCCGCACTGGACACCCAGACCCGGAGTAACGTTCGCGGTCACTTCGCCGACGTCACGGTAGGCTTGGCCTCGACGGCCCGCCCGGTGTGAGCTTTGAGGGCGTCGGACAAGAACTGCCAGTCTATGGGTTTCGGCACCAACTCGTTGACCCCGGCTTTTAAGTAACGCTCCCGGTGTTCCGCCATGACATCCGCGGTCAGCGCCAGCACCGGAACCCGATTCATCGGCGACGGCAAAGCGCGGATGGCTCGGGTTGCCTCCTCGCCGCCCATCTCCGGCATCTGCATGTCCATGAGCACGACATCGATCCCCTCGGCCATCACAGCGTGCAAAGCTTGGCGTCCATTGTCCACGACCCGGACCGTATGACCGAACTTCTGAAGCATCGAACGCACCAGCATCTGATTGATCCGATTGTCTTCGGCCAGCAAGATGCGCAACGGCTGGGTCAAGACAGGCACTCCGGCGGGCGATGTCGCCGGAATCGCGTCCGCCCGCGGACCGTATGCGGTCCCGAACTTGAGCGGCAGGGTAAACCAAAACAGCGCACCGGTTCCGAGTTCGCTCTCGATGCCGATCGTCCCCCCCATCAATTCCACCAGTTTCTTTGAGATGGCCAAACCGAGCCCGGTACCACCGAACCTCCGCGTGGTCGTTTGATCGGCCTGGGAGAATGCCGTAAACAGTTGATTGATCTGGTCACGCGCAATTCCGATGCCCGTATCTTCAACCTCAATCAGGATAACTCGGCTCCGGTCGATTTCTTGTTTAATCAATACCCGGATATTCAGGGATCCTTGTTCGGTAAATTTGATGGAATTGCTCAGCAGGTTGAAAAGCACCTGCTTCACCCGCGTCGGATCACCGACAACGACGGCGGGAACGTCTCCCGAGACGGCCAGTTCAAGTTTTAAGCCCTTGGCCGACGCGTTTTGTCGCCACAGTTCGACGACTTCCCCGATAGCCTCCTTGAGGTTGAAGTTCGTCACTTCTATTTCGACTTTGCCGGCTTCGATCTTCGAGATGTCGAGAATGTCGTTGAGAATCGTGAGGAGGGTCTTGGTAGACGATCGGAGAATGTTGAGGTAGCCGGTCTGCTCCCCGGTGAGAGAGGTCCTGTACAGAAGGTCCGCCATCCCCAACACGCTGGTAATCGGCGTCCGGATCTCGTGACTCATTACGGCCAGGAAGCGGCTCTTGGCAGCATTGGCATCTTCGGCAGCCTGTTTGGCTTGCTGAAGCGCGCTTTCGTGGCTCTGACGTGCCAGAATGTCCCGGGTGAGCGTCGCCTCAGCTTCGGACAGACGCCGGTTTTTCCGGCGGAGGTGGCCGATGACCGCGATCAGGACGGCCAGTTCTGCCGAAGCCACGACCAGGGGACAGACAAAAGCGGCAAGCCACATGACGTCGGGCACGGAACCGACCGCAATTAAGCTGACCAGTGCCGCGCAAACCTCCGCAACGATGATGGCAAACACCGTTCCAGCCAGGAACATCCACAGTGGCGAGATCACGACCAGCGCTTCGGTTAGGCGGTCTCCAAGACTGTGCTTTGCCCCAAGCACAACGGCGTCATCGGGGGAGGTCCTCGCGTCACACATATTACCAGTTGTCCTGATAGCTGCACCGAAGCAATGTCAATCTAAAAAATGAATGACAAATGCTCCTCGTTTTATCAGTGGGCGGAGTCGAAAACCAGAGATATTCACAAACAGACCACTGGTCACTCTCGCCCGACTTTTTCGTCTCAACGAACAGACGATACGGCTTGCTTGGTCGCCAGCGCCCCGACCACGATGTGGAGCTTCAATTTAAAATATCGGCGGTAAACCGTTCCAGTTCGATCGCAGTTTCATCGACTGCGGTAGCCACCGCCCGAAAAAGAGCATCGGCAGACCCAATGTCGTTACATTCCTGAAGTTGCTTGGCAAGAGCCGCCACGCGAACCCCTCCAAAATTGAGATACATTCCCTTTATCGTATGAGCGGCCCGATGAGCTAATGTTAAATTGCGCTGGGTAATCGCTAATTTAAGATTTGACACTTCCTCCCGGCTACATGGGACGAGTTCGCCGATCAGGCCATCGAAAGCTTCTGGTGTCATGATGGTCCTGATCGCAAGAATCCGACTGCGATCGACAAGCGGAACCTGGTCGCCATCGAAGTCCTGGCGGTCGATGTCGGCGATCGTAACAATCAGGGGCGAAATGCCGAGTTGAAGCCGGGCCAGAACGGTGTCGACCTCGCCCCACTCAACGGGTTTGGTCAGAAAGTCCGTTAGCCCGGCGGCCATGTAGGCCAACCGGTGCTCGGCAAGGGCGTCGGCGGTCAGGGCGACAATCGGCACTTCTGAAAACGGGGGCGGTAAGGTTCTGATGCGCCGGGTGGCTTCGGTGCCATCCATCACCGGCATCTGCATGTCCATCAGGATGACATCGAAGTGTTGCCCGGCCGCAGCCTCGTAGGCCTGAACGCCATTCTCGACCATGGTGACCCGGTGGTGGCGTTGTTCAAGCCCCAGCTTCACGATCATGCGGTTGATCGGATTGTCTTCGGCCAGCAGAATCGTCATCGGGTGGACTGCGATGGCGGGTTGCGGTCCGACGACCAAGTCCTCCAGCCTGCCGTACTCGACCAGACAGGTAAAGCGGAACAGCGAGCCCCGCCCGAGGTGGCTGGTGACCCCGATTTCACCGCCCATCAATTCGACCAGGCGCTTGCAGATGACCAGACCGAGCCCGGTGCCGCCGAACTTCCGGGTCGTTCCGGCATCGGCCTGGGAGAACGGCACGAACAGGCGCCCCATGTCCACTTCCGAAATGCCGATACCCGTATCCTCGACCTCGAACATCAAGCGGAGGAGACCGCCCTCGTCCCGAGAACGCAACCGGACTGTGATTGTTCCGTTTTTGGTAAACTTTACGGCATTACCGAGGAGGTTGCCCAACACCTGCTTGATCCGGGTCGGGTCGCCCCTCACAACCAGGGTGACGAGACCGCCCGTGTCGAGCCGAATAGAACTGGTGTTCTCTTCCGCCTTTGGACAAAACAGACGCGCAGCCTCCGCAACCAACGTAAGAACATCGAAAGATATACAATCCAACCTCAACCGGTTGGCGTCAATTTTTGAATAATCTAATATATCGTTCAGAACAGTTAGCAGAGTCTGTGCCGAAGATCTCATGGTATCTATATAAAGCTTCTGGTCTTTGCTCAATGTCGTTCCGGCCAGAAAATCAGCCATGCCGATCACGCCCGTCATCGGCGTGCGGATTTCATGGCTCATCATGGCAAGAAAAGCCGACTTTGCCCGATTGGCCTGTTCAGCTTCGTCCTTCGACCGGATCATTTTGGACTCTGCCGCCTTGCGCTCGCTGATATCCTCAAAAATGGCGACCAATAACTCAAGAGCGCCGGTCTCGTCACGAACTCCAGCCACGGCAACGAAGGCGTCGACGATCCGACCGTCCTTGCGGATGAAGCGCTTGTCCAGGCGATAGTTATTGATTTCGCCACGGAGCAGACGTTCGAACAGCGCGATATTGAGTTCAAGGTCGTCGGGGTGGGTCAAGTCGACCCAGGTCGTCGTCCGCAACTCCTCCGGAGAATAGCCGAGCATATCACACAATGCCGGGTTGACCTCAATCCAATCCCGGTTTGGAGATAGCGTGGCCATGCCGACCATCGACCGGTCGAAGAAGGTTCTCAACATCTGCTGTGAGCGAAAAAGTTCGTCCTCCGCCAGTTTGCGCTCCGTGATGTCATAGTTGATGCCGACCATCCGGATCGGGGTATTCGCCGGGTCCCGGTAAACCTGAGCCACCGACTTGAGGTGGCAGGTGGTGCCATTGGACCGCACGATGCGAAATTCGGTATCAAGCGGCCGTTCCCCCCTCAAGGCCGCTCGAACATCGTCGGTGGCACGGTCCCGATCCTCAGCATGAACGCAAGCCTGCCAACCCTCGAAGGTCATGCCGCGGCCGTCACCTTCGAGACCATACAGCCGCAGC
>JADFXL010000152.1 GCA_015233585.1 Alphaproteobacteria bacterium
TTGCGCAATAGTCTCACCCTGCAAATCCGGCAGGCGGAATTGATCGAGGTTGAATCGCTGAATACCAGCGAGGTCTACACGATGATCAGCCGCGAGACCAAGGTGATCGCCGATGCCGCCCCGCAGTTGATGATTGCCGTCCAGTCCCTGGTACTGGTCGGCATGATCATGCTTTATTTGTCCTGGTTGTCGACAATCGCCTTGTCGCTGATGGGGTTTTCGATCGTCGTCGGGGCGTGGATCCATCTTCATCGGATTGCCGAGACAAGCGCCGCCCTGCACGATGCCATCAAAATCGAAAACACCATGGTCAGCCGTTTCGCCGATCTGCTGAACGGCTTCAAGGAAATCAAGCTGTCCGGCCGCCGTAGCGCAGCTCTGGGGGAGGCGTTGAGCGACGTTTCGGCTACGCTGGTCGAAAAAAAGGTCCATACCCAGGGGCTTTACACCCAGGACTTCATTGCCTCGCAGGTCACCTTTTTCCTGATGACCGGCGTGGTGGTGTTCGTTGCGCCGATGATGGCGAAGATTAACGACGTAACGCTCGGCATGATCACCACCGCCAGCCTGTTCCTGATCGGTCCGGTATCGGGCGTGGTTATGGCGATCCCGTTGCTGGGCCGCGCCAATGCCGCCGCCGAGGCTGTCGCCGCGCTGAAGCAGCGTCTGTCCCGGATACTTTCGCAACACGATGAACCCCAGGAAGGCATCGCCCCGTTCAAGACCGATTTTGCCGCCATTACCCTTGACAATCTGAGCTTCCACCACCGCCGCTCGGCGGGCGAAGAAGGGTTCAAGGTCGGCCCGATCAATCTTTCCTTTCGCCGAGGCCAGATCGTTTTCATTACTGGCGGCAACGGCTCCGGCAAATCGACGTTGCTGAAATTGTTGACCGCCCTGTACCGCCCGGAAACCGGTTCCATCCACGTTGACGACCGGCCGGTTACCGGGGTCAATATCGATTTGTACCGGGAAATGTTCGCGGTGGTGTTTGCCGATAATCATCTGTTCGACACGTTATGGGGGCAGGAACAGATCGACCCGGAAGAAGTTGCCGAACTTTTCGTGTTGCTGGAGATGCAGGACAAGGTACGCCTTGACCAGGGCCGCTTCTCGACCACCCAACTTTCCGGCGGGCAAAAGAAGCGTCTGGCGCTGATCGGGGCCCTGCTTGAGCATCGTGCCGTCTATGTTTTCGATGAATGGGCCGCCGACCAGGATCCGCATTTCCGGCGCAAATTCTACCATGACATCCTGCCCCGCTTGCGGCAGGCGGGAAAAACCGTGATCGCGGTGACTCATGACGACAAATATTTCGATGTCGCCGATGTGCGGATTCACATTGACTCTGGCGAAGTGGCCGATATCCATACGCGTGATGACAAAGTATCCCCAGTGTAATAAACGGTGGTAGTGGTAATAATGGCCAGAAAATCGTCGTTTTCCACCGTCGATACGTGCGTAGATGCGTGCCGGACGACTTCCATTTTGGCCGATTGTGCTAACTCTAATTGTGGGTGACGGACAGTGAAGACTCAAAGACTAATTTCTTCGGTAGCCACCCTGGTGTGGTTGGCGTCTTTGGCCAGTCATGGTGCCGTCGCCGCCGGTCTTCCAAACGCAACCAGTGGTGGGCGTCTGGAAGAAAAATATCAAGAGCCTGACCTCCCACCGCTGTCCAGCCCAACGCGGATAGCCCCATCTTTAGGCGGAGCCGTGAGCGATGTCAAAATTCGTTTTGTCCTGCGCGAGGTGAAGCTGGAGGGCAATACGGCCGTTCCCACCAAGGAATTGCGTCCGCTTTGGACCGACAACCTGAATCACGAAATCGGTCTGTCCGACCTCGACGAGGTAACGCGACGCATTCGTGAATACTATCGCAGCAAAGGCTTTCCGGCCACCCGGGTGTCTTTGCCGACACAGGATTTCGCCAGCGGGCGGGTGTTGATATCGGTCCATGAATTCCATATCAACAAGGTTGCCGTGCGTCGCGACGGGGTCTTCGTCGACACGCCGCCGGTTCTGGAGCCGGTGATTGCCGAGATGCGCAAACTGTCGCCCCCCTCGCTGACCGATTACCAGAAGCTCGCTACCAGGATGGAAAGCCTGTCCGGCATTTATCCCCTGGACATGCGGGTGCCGTTGCCCGGTGATCCCGAAGTCGATGTGGTGATTGAATTGTCAAGCGTGCCGCTGGCGCAGCGCACCGATTTTTTCCAGGTGTCTGAATTCACCGACAAGCCGCCGGCGGAGTTGACGCAAAAGCGCTTTCGCCTCAGTGAACTTGTAATTCGCGGTGCCACCACGTTTACCCCCGACCAGCTAAAAGCGATGTGGGCGGGGATGACCGGCAAGGATATCACCCTTGGCGATCTTTTGACGGTGCGCACCCAACTGATCGAGGCCTATCGCAAAGAAGGCCGCACCGTCCCCGAAATCCTCTTTCCATCCCAGGCGGTTATTGCTGGCATCGTGACCATGCAGGTCAGGGAAGCGATGTCCGACCTGCGCATCAACATTAATGGGAAACCAGCTCCCAATAGTCTGCCGCAGAAAATCGCTTCCCGTCGGCCAGCCGCCGGATTGACGCAGAAAGACCTTGACTGGATTCTGGAGGCACTTGACAACTTGCCGGGGCTGAAGGTCAGCGATACCCGCATCCCGAAGGTCGGCAGCGGCCACCCCGAAGTGGATTTGAAAGGCAGCCCGATCGCGGGCAAAATCGACCTCGACAATCGCGGCAATTATATGGCCGGTCCCCTCGAATTGGCGACGGCCCTCAAATATAACAATCCTCTGAACAATGGCGACCGTCTGGCCTTGGGCTTTTCGACCAACCCCGCCTTGCCGGCCAATCTGCTGGCCGGGCGCGTCGCCTACGACACCCCGGTCGGTCTTTATGGCACTCTGCTCAGTATGCGCTATTCCCACGTCGATAGTCGTCCAAGCCGGCAATACATTCCCGGCATCGACCCCAGCGGCAACGTGGTGCATATCTATCCCGTGAGCAACAGCGACAAGGTGCAGGCGAAAGTCACCCAGCCGCTGATCCTCAGCCACCAGGAGTCGCTTTGGGTTCATGCCGGGCTGGTGTACGCCAATGATCGGACCACCTTCCTCGAATCGCAGAGTTTGCACAACATGCTGAGCCCTGGCGATCCTTTCCTCCCCGGGCAAGTCAACTCCATGTCCAATGATCGCCTGCGCGACGTGCGCACGGGCTTTACGAACCGTTTCCGTGATAATCTGTTGGGCAGCTCAACGAAGCGGTTCGGCGTCGATGCCTCCCATGGCCTGCCGTACATCGGTGCTTACGCGATGCCCGATCCAACGGGCGGGGTACCAACGGAAGCAAAATTCTCCAAGGTGATGGGCGATGTGGAGCGGATCACCAAATTTGGTAACGGCGTCCGGGTGACTCTGACCGGCGCCGGGCTGTATGGATACACGATTTTGCCATCCAGTCAAAAATTCTCCATCGGCGGATCTAATGCCCCTCCTTATGACGATGGCACCATCGCTGGCGACCGTGGCATCGGTGGCGCCGTCGAACTGGCCTGGGAAAGGGAGGTGGGGGCAAAATTCCTGCTTGGCTACGAACCGTATGTTTTCTATGATATTGCTCGTACCTGGAATTGCAAAAGCCCAAATACCAATACCAATAGCCTGGCTTCGGGCGGCATGGGTATGCGCTTGCAAGTACTGGAAAATGTCTCGGCCTTCGTCGAAGTCGCCCGGCCCTTCACCGCGCCGATCGTGTCGCCGACGGGACGAAATGAAAAGCCGACGCGGGTGTTTGCTGGTACGGGCTTCGAGTTCTGAGATGGAAAAAATGAATCGGCGCGGCGCACATTGGCGGACGGAAACCCGTATCATCCTTGGCCGTGACGTAAGGCCATGTGCGGCATAGCCGGCATCCTCGCCACCGGCGGCAATGTTGAGGGGAACACGGTCAGGGCCATGGGGGATGCCATGACCCATCGTGGCCCCGACGATTCCGGCCTCTTTCAGGAAGGGCGGGTCGCTCTGGGCTTTCGCCGGCTGGCCCTTCTGGATGTCACCCCCGCCGGTAATCAGCCGATGATGGCCCGCGACGGGGCGGTGGTGGCCGTATGTAATGGTGAAATCTACAATCATAACGAATTGCGGCGCGAATTGCGTGCCCGGGGACATCAATTCCGCTCCCGCAGCGATACCGAGGTGGTGCCGCATGTTTACGCCGAATGGGGGGTGGACGGGCTCGCCCGCCTCGCTGGCCAATTCGCCTTTGCCGTCTGGGATCGGAACCATCAAAAGCTGGTGTTGGGCCGCGATCCCGTCGGCATCGCCCCACTGTTTTACACAAAGATCGCGGGTAACTTTGTCTTCGCCTCGGAAATCAAGGCGTTGTCGCGAACTCCAGGTTGGCAGCCTGCGGTTGACCTGGAAGGGCTGGACCAGATCCTGACCTTTCCCGGCCCGTACAGCCCACGCACATTGTTCGCAGGCGTGCATAGCGTGGCACCAGGTCATTTTCTGGTGGTCGAGGCGGATGGGGAAACCCGGTTGCAACGGTATTGGGATCTTGACTATCCGGCCATTGAGACGGCGTCGCCGATACGGCCGCTGTCGGACCTTGCCGACGAGCTGGATGTTGCCTTGCGTCAGGCGGTGGCACGGCGCCTGGATGCGGATCTGCCGGTCGGGCTTTATCTGAGCGGCGGTCTCGACAGTTCGCTGGTCGCCGCCATTGCCGCCGATCTGGTGGGGCCTGGCAAGCCGCTGGATACCTTTTCGATTGTCTTCAGCGACCGCCCCGATATCGACGAGCAGCGGTTCCAGCGGCTGATGGCCCAGCGCATCGGCTCGAACCATCGCGAGATCAAGATGGTTGCCGCCGATATTCTGGCACTGTTGCCCGAAGTGATCCATCATGCCGAAACGCCGCTCAAGGAATCCTATGATGCCTGTTCGCTGGCCTTGTCGCGGCTGGTGCGGGCAAATGGGCTGAAAGCGGTCTTGGGCGGGGAAGGCGCCGATGAGCTGTTCGGCGGCTATGTCGGCTATCAACTTGCCCACCTTCGGGAAGCGGACGAGGAGGAGGACGGCGAGAGCCGGATGGAAGCGCAGATGCGGCGGCGTCTGTGGGGGGATGAGACCTTCTTCTATGAGAAGAATTACCGGGCCTTCCGCGAGACCAAGGCGGCGTTTTATTCGGAAGCGGTGGCGGAGCGCATGGCAGACTTTGACTGCCTGCGCCGCCCGCCGGTCGACCGCGCCATGCTGGCCGGCAGGCACCCCATGCATCAGCGCTCCTATGTCGATTTCAAGTTGCGCATGGCCGATCATTTGCTGGCCGACCATGGCGACCGGGTCGGATTCGCCAATTCGGTGGAGTTGCGCTATCCCTTTCTCGATATTGACGTTATCAATTGTGCGCGTCGCCTGCCGCCCACGGCCCTGCTGGCCAACGGGGAAGAAAAAGCGATCCTGAAGCTGGTGGCGCGGCGCTATCTGCCGGCCGAGATCATCGACCGGCGCAAGTTCAGCTTTGTCGCCCCCGGCAGTCCCGCACTGGTCAAAAGCGGCCTGCCCTGGGTGGAGCGCCTGCTGTCGCCGGATACGATCCGGAGCCAAGGCTATTTCAATCCAGACACGGTGACCCGCCTTAGAACGGCGGCGGAAGCCCCCGGCTTTGATATCAACCAAACCTATGAGGATGATTTGTTGATGGTGGTACTCACGTTCGGGCTGTTCCTGGAGGCGTTCAATTTGCCAGGAGTGTCCGAGAAAACCGTGTCGCAGTCTCTACCCATGTAACAGGACCGTCTGGCGAATACACGCATCGTTAGTCCCCGACTCTCCTCAGAACAGAGACACACCAATGCAACGCACCGCGTTTTTCCAGAAGTTTGAAGCCAACGCTGCTGAATTCCCCGAGGCGGTTGCCATCGAGACGAGCGAATACCGGCTCAGCTATGGGGGGATCAATGCCCAGGCCAATGCGCTGGCGCGATTCATAAAAGATCATCGCGCAGACGGCGAGTCCCCGGTGGTCGGGCTGGCGATGGCCGCTGGCAGCGATTACGTTGTCGCCATGCTGGCCGCCGGCAAGGCCGGAGCGGCCTTTGCGCCGTTGCCCCCGGACCTGCCCGAGCGCCGTCTGGCCAGCTATCTCGAACGCACCAAGCCCTCCTTGCTGATCGCCCAGGCCGAACACCTGCCGGAGCTGGCGGAAAAATTGAATGGTATCGGCCATGGCCACTTGAAGCGGTTGGCGGTGCCGCCGGCAGGAACGAAAGATTCGGGCAATCCGGGGCGCAGTGTCGCCCCGGGCGAACCCTGCTATGTGATGTTCACTTCGGGCTCGACCGGCGAACCGAAGGCTATTCTTGGTCAACAGCGTGGTTTGAGCCATTTCCTCGCCTGGGAACTGGCGGAGTTCGGCATCGGTCGCGAGTGCCGGGGCAGTTGGCTGGCGCCGGTTGGGTTCGATGTCAGTTTGCGCGACATTCTGGTACCGTTGATGGCTGGCGGTACGCTATGCATCCCCGATGAGAATACCCGTCTGACGCCCCACCGCCTGGTCGAGTGGATCGCCAACAGTGCCGTCACGCTCGTCCATTGCGTGCCTACGACCTTGCGGCTGATGAATCGGGAGATGCAGGCCCGCTTCTGCCGGCCCGAGACCCCGATCTTCCCGGCGCTCCGCCATTTATTGATTGCCGGTGAGCCGCTGTTCGGCGCCGACATTGCCGATTGGCGGCACCTCGCCGGGGATCGCGCCGAAATGGTCAATCTTTACGGGCCTTCGGAAACCACCCTGGCCAAACTGTTCCACCGTATCGGCCCCGAGACGCCGGAGGCGCGCCAGCGGGTGCCGATCGGGCTGCCGCTGCCCAATACCGATGTT
>JADFXL010000153.1 GCA_015233585.1 Alphaproteobacteria bacterium
AACCTCGTGCGGGCCGTGACCGACAAGAAATCCATCAAGCTCAGGCGAAAGGTCGCAGGATGGGACACCCGCTACCTTGCTGCCGTGCTCGGGATATCCCCGCGTTAACCTGGAGTCGTTGCCCTGCAGCTCCCCCGACACAGCGTACCACAAATCGTGGAGGCTGCAATTTCATTGAAAGATTAAGGGGGGCTGGGGCATCGTGCCGAAGGCACGCCTCCGGCATCGTGCCGAAGGCACGCCTTCCGTGTGACGCTTCAGATGGGGTTCGGGACAATAGCCCGATTGCTTCGAGGCGGGACGATAGACCCGACAGACTCAAGGTAGCTGAAGAATACGAGGGCCTGAGGCCCTCGTGCTCCCCATTAATTCGTTATCTGAGCTGCAAGCAGACCCGAACGGCGTTATCCTCTATGCGGTTGTCTCGCTTGAATCCAAACGACTCGATCATTGCCAACATGCGGGTGTTTTCGACCAGTACATGCCCGGTTATTGATTTCGTATTCCGGCTGCGGCAGTAGCGGATCATCTTGTCGAGCAGAACCCGGCCGATTCCCCGGCCCTTGAGATTAGAGCGAATGACAATGGCGAAATCGGCTTCATTGTTTTCCGGGTCGGTGATGGTGCGGACCACCCCAACCGTGTCGGAGTTACCGGCAGAGTCGGCGGTGACGGCAATAAATGCCATTTCGCGGTCGTAATCAATCTGAGTGAACCGCGCCAGTTCGGAATGAGGAAGCTCCTGGAACTGGCTGAAAAACCGGTAGCGGAAGTCTTCCGGATCCAGACTCGAGAGAAACTGGCGATGGCTCGGTTCGTCCTCTGGACGGATGGGACGCAACAGCACGCTGGAGCCATCGGCCAGCACATACGACTCCTCCAGTTCCTTGGGATAGGGACGGATGGCCAGGCGGTCGGCGCCGGGACCGCAGGGCGAGGCCAGCTTTATGCGGGCGTCGAGCGCCAGCACGCCTTGCGAATCGGCGAACAGGGGGTTGATGTCGAGTTCGGCGATTTCCGGGATGTCGATAACCATCTGCGATACCTGCATCAGCGTGAGACACAGGGCATCGAGATTGACGGGCGGACGGTCGCGGTAGCCCCTCAACAATTTGAAAATTCGGGTGCGGCTGATCAACTCCCGCGCCAGCACCATGTTGAGTGGCGGCAATGCCATGGCGCGGTCGGCGATCACCTCGACCGCCGTGCCTCCCTGGCCGAACAGAATGACCGGGCCAAAGATCGGATCGGTGGTCACGCCAATAATCAGTTCGTGTGCCCCGGGGCGGCGAGCCATCCTTTGCACGGTAAAGCCATTGATTACCGCAGCGGGATTGACCTGCTTTACCCTGGCCAACATGCCAACGGCGGCCTTCTCCACCGCCAGCGGGCCGTCGAGGTCAAGAATGACACCGCCGACATCGGATTTGTGGCTGATGTCCTGAGACAGAATCTTGAGGGCGATCTTCCCTCCCATTTCGGTGGCGAGACGGCTGGCGTCGGCGGGCGTACGGGCGATGTGGGTCTCGATGGTGGGAATGCCGAACGCCGCCAGCACGGCCTTGGCCTCCGGCTCATTCATCATTTCGTGACCGGAAGCCCTGGAATTCTCTACCACCAGCCGGGCCACCGACACCGCCGGCGTGAACTCCGACGGCGCCGATGGCGGGGTCTCCATCAACAATTCCTGATTGCGGCGGTATTCCACCAGATGTATGAAGGCGCGCATGGCCTTGTCGGGCGTGTCATAGGAGGGAATACCGGCAGCAGCGAACAGCCTTCTAGCCTCGGCCACCGCTTCCTCGCCGACCCAGCACGTCAACAGGTTGGCGGAGGGGTCGGCCTTGACCAGAGGGATGATCTTCTCGGCCACCTCGGTACTGGAGGAGATGGCGGTTGGCGCGTGCATACAACACACCGCGTCGACTTCCGGGGCTTCGAACAGGATCTTCAGCGCATCGACATAGCGCTCGCCGGGAGCATCGCCGATGATATCGACGGGGTTGGCACGGGACCAAGTGTCGGGCAGAACCTTGTCGAGCTTGGCAATTGTGTCGGCGGAAAGATTGGCGATCCGCCCGCCGTCATAGACCAGATGATCCACCGCCATGACGCCGATACCGCCGCCGTTGGTAAGGATGGCGAGGCGGCTGCCCCGCAGCGGGCGGCCACGGGCCAGGGTTTCGACGGCGGCGAACAATTCCTCGAAACTGTTGACCCGCAACATCCCCGAACGCCGAATGGCGGCATCGTACACATCATCGGACCCGGCGAGAGCGCCGGTATGGGAAGCCGCCGCTTTGGCGCCTTCGGCCATTCGGCCGGCCTTGATGGCCAGTACCGGCTTGTTGCGGGCGGCCGACCGTGCCGCCGACATGAAATTTCGGCGCAGGTGGATGGATTCAATATACAGAAGGATGGCGCGTGTCGAGGGATCGCTGCCCAGGTAATCCATGACATCGCCGAAATCGAGATCGGCGGAATCGCCCAACGAGATGAAGTGGGAGAAACCGATGCCCTTGGGCCGTGCCCAATCGAGCACCACGGTGCACATGGCCCCGGACTGCGAGACGAAGGCGATCTTGCCGGGCAGGGCGGGCTGATGGGCAAAGCTGGCGTTGAGGCCGATGCCCGGCACCAGGAGACCAAGACAATTGGGGCCAAGAATCCTGATTTCATAACGATGCGCAATCTCCAGCACCACTTCCTGTAGCGTGCGGCCCGAAGCATCGCGGACACGATTGAGTCCTGCGGTGATCAGGATGGCAGCCTTGGTGCCACGCTCGCCCAGCGCGGTCATTGCAGCTGGCACGGCCTCGGGCGGCGTGCAGATCACCGCCATGTCGGGGGTGACGGGCAGGCTGGCGATGTCTGGATAGGCAAGCACGCCGCCGACCGCCCGGTGTTTTGGATTTACGGGCATGATCGGCCCGGCGAATCCGCCCTGGAGCAGGTTGCGCATGAGCACCGAGCCAACCGCCTTGGGGCGGGTTGATGCGCCGATGACAGCCACGGAACTGGGGCAAAACAGGGGCTTGAGATTTTTTGTGGTCATGCTAACCTCGTGAATGACGGCGCGTCGTCGTGTCCCTCAAGCAGGATGTCCCGGTTTATTGAGGGTGCGTGCATGGCAAAACGGCACTGGCCGGAAACGACGACACAGACCGTGGACGGGCGGCAGAGTAATGGCCGAAACCCCGCACCGCAACACAATTAACATTTTATCATATATTTGCGTGGTTTGCGGCGTTTTTGTGACAACTTGACACGCCGTCGTCTGGTCTTGTCGTACTGTTGTCCTGCATGGATGCGTTACCGCTTTCCACCCCATTGCTGCCGCAACTTGTCTCGGTTGAGCGCGAACCACAGCATGGCGACCAGGGTCGCGCTGTTGCGCAGTTCGTCCCGTTCCAGCATGGCGAGGGCTTCGAAGGCAGGAATCACGAGGACGCGGATGTCCTCGCCCTCTTCAATCAGGCCATGAATGCCGCTGACCCCGCGCGAGTCGACCCAGCCACAATAGACGCTCACCGTTTCCGAGGTTCCGCCGGGGCTGACCAGATAACTGTGAATAGGGACCAGGTCCAGAACCTCGCAGCCGGCTTCCTCCCGGACTTCACGCCGGGCAACCTGTTCGACGGACTCGCCGGGGTCGATGATGCCGGCCACCACCTCGATCAGCCACGGTTGCCAACCCACCGTCAGGGCGCCAATGCGAAATTGCTCGATCAGCACCAGGGCGTCGGCGTCGGGGTCATAGAGCAGGATGGCCACGGCTTGGCCACGCTCGAACAACTCGCGTGTGATTTCCGCTCCCCAGCCTCCGTCATGCAGGCGGTGACGCAGACGATAGCGGTCGATGCGGAAATAGCCCTGATAGACGGTTTGGGCCTCGATGATTTCCACGTCAGCAGTGGTAAGGGGGGTGGCCATCATTCGACCTCACAGGGCCCATCTTCACAGCCACCGTCGCCGCTACAGCACAGGGTGCTGATGGCCACCTGTTCGGCTGCGGCCATGGCCTGCTCGCGGCTGGGGTGGAAACCGGCACTGCCGCCGTCCATGCCGAAGGGGTAGGCTTCCCAGCCCTCATCGGTTTGGACCACTACCGCCCCGCTGTCGGCGAAGCTCATGTCATCCCGATTCACCCATTTCATCACTTCCCCTCCCCGCTGGTCCATGACAGCCTTTAGCGTGCGGGCGGGGTGAAGGCAAGACTTGACCGCGCACGCCATCCCAGGCATGTCAGGATGAGAAAATGGGAGGGAATCAGGATGAGCGCTACCGCGAGCGAGTACGTGACGTTCGTTGGCGTGAAAGGCAGCAATCTGGCGGCCCGACTGGACCGGCCGATTGGAAAACCGCACGCCTACGCCTTGTTTGGCCACTGTTTTGCGTGTTCCCGCGATGGCGCCGCCGCATCGCGCATCAGCACCATTCTGGCCGAACGCGGTATCGCTGTGCTGCGCTTCGACCTCACCGGCCTAGGTTCTGCCGACAACGACTTCGCCTCGACCAGCTATGCCTCCAACACCCTGGATCTGGTGACGGCTGCCGATTATCTGCGCCAGTATTACCGGGCGCCGGAGTTGCTGATCGGGCACAGCCTGGGCGGCGCGGCGGCGCTGGCGGCGGCAGGGGTGATCCCCGAATTGAAGGCCGTCATCACCATCGGCGCCCCCAGCGGCGTTCACAGCATAAAGGCGCTGCTTCGCGACTCGATCGGCGACATCCTGGATAGCGGCGAGGCGAATGTGCGGCTTGCCCAGCACGATTTTGCCATCAGCCGGGATCTGATTGAAGACATGGACGAGGGCAAGGTACTGGAAGCCGCTTCGGGTATGGGCCGATCTCTCATCCTCTTTCACGCGCCGGAGGATGAGGTGGTTGGCTTCGACAATGCCAACCGTATTTTCGCGGCAGCCAAACATCCCAAGAGCCTCATTTCCCTTGACGGCGCCGACCACTGGCTTGGCCACGACCGGGATGCGGCCTATGTCGGCGAGATGATCGCATCCTGGGCCACACGCCATCTGGGCGCAGAGGACGGGGCCATGGCGGAGATGGCTTCGCCCCCCTCGGCCCCAGGCGTTGTTCTCATCGCCGAGAGCGAGGAAAGCCGATCGTCACAGACCATGACGGCTGGCCGTCATATTCTGCGCGCCGACCAGCCCGTAGTCTATGGGGGTGCCGATACCGGGCCGTCCCCTTACGATCATCTGCTGGCGGCACTGGGAGCCTGTACCTCAATGACCTTGCGCCAGTACGCCGATCAAGCCGGACTGCAAGTGACGCGAATCGCCGTGCGGCTGACCCATGGAAATGTGTATGCCGAAGATTGCCAGAGCGGCACCGGCCATCTCGACCGCATCGAGCGCGACATCCTCGTTCCCGGTGATCTCGACTCGGCAACGCAGACCCGTCTGCTGGAGATAGCCGACCGCAGCCCGGTCCTCAAGGCCCTGGGGGGGAAGATCAAGGTGGTGACGCGGATGATTGGCTGAGAAGTTGGAATGCGCTAACCCCGCATCCGCTTAGATGAGCCGTCCGACCGTCCCCACCACCACGGTTATCATACCCAGCACCATATTCACCGTGACGATTTGCCGGATGCGTGCCTGATGAACGGCGGCGGTTGCCAAGTCGCTTTGCCTCATGGCAGCATTGAACCGGCGGTAAGGAACGAAAAACAGGTACATGAACAGAATCGCCATCACTAGGCCAATTGCAGCCATCGCCTCAATGAAGAGGCCCGCAGATTTCATGTTGCCGTAAACTTCGACAATAATGACATGGCCGGTTCCAAGCAAAATGACAACGGCGGCCCACACCCAGGCGAAGAAACGCGGAAACACGCGGCTCCACAGCTCCAGCCGTTCCTTGGGGGACATGGGGCCAACCGCCGGGCGCAAAGCCATGTGGGCGAAGAACATGCCGCCGACCCAGACAATCGCGGCCAGGGAGTGCAGAGCCAGGAATACAGGATGCAGCAGGTTCATGGTCAGGCCTTTTTTCCAAGACAGGTGGCGATCTCATGCGCCAGGGCGGTGATTTCCTTGGCGGCGGTGCTGGAGGGGTCTATCTCAATCACACCCTTGCCTTCCATCATGCTGGCGGCATAGGCCATCCGGTTTCCGAGTCGCGTGGCGGCCATGGGGGTTGGTTCGACCGCGAGCTTGGCCAGCACGGCCTCAGGCAGATTGCCGCGCGGCGGCATCCGGTTGATTACCAGCAGCAGTGGGCGCTTTTCCTTTTGCGCCAGCGCCAGGGTGGGCGCGGTGGCCCACAGGTCCAGAGGGCTGGGCTGAACCGGCACCACCACCAGATCGCCGGACCGGATGGCGGCGCGGGAGTCGGTTTCGGCGTGGGGCGGGCTGTCGATGACGATGTAATCGAATTTGCGATGCAAACGATCCAGCTCGGTGCCCAGGCGCCAGCCGGGGATGCCGCTTAGATGCATCCCGCCAGCCGCTTCGCCCAATGCGTCCTGACGGATCTTGAACCAGGCGCCGAGGCTCCCCTGGGGGTCAATGTCGATCAGAGCAACTTTGCCGAAGTTCCTGGCGAACGTCACCGCCAACTGAGCTGTCAGGGTGGTCTTGCCCGCGCCGCCCTTTTGCTGCGCGACGGTGATGACGGTCGCCATTCTTCTCTCCCCGTAACGAATATAGTATCCTGAGCCTAACGTGTTCCGGTTTATTTACAAGATCTTGTTAACGTCACGACTCGTGGTGATCGCAATAGAGCAAAGGGGACCGCCGCCCTCGGACAATTTTTGAACCAATCCGTTGCACCGGAGCGCACCGGGGGCTACATATCCATCCCTTGTTACGTGACATTTTCGTGAAGCCAGTAGCGGCTTGCCAATAACGGCCTGTAGGAGTGG
>JADFXL010000154.1 GCA_015233585.1 Alphaproteobacteria bacterium
TGTAACGCTCACCACCATCGCTTTTGACGACAGCAGCTTACAGTGGTTTGAAGCCAGCGCCTGAACGCCGACTCCGAGACCCTACCCCATCTCTCATACAGCAACGCCCCCTCCCCTTCTGGTCAAAAGCGCGTTCGTGACACACTGGAACACGTTGGCCGATGATGGCTATGTCTTCCGCCACCTGCCCTGGCACCTCGGCCAGGCGGGAGACACCGAAGACCTGCGCCGCCTGTTGCTCGATCCGCTCTGGCAGATGGCCAAGCTGCGCGCAGTGGGTAGCCCACCATCCGGCTTCTGGAGCGGCGCTCCCCGGATAAGGCCTGTAGCGGGGACGGTGGGACAGCGCCCGTCGACAGACCGCCATTGGCTGGCTATTCTCCCACTTGCGGCGAAGCCACGAGGTCCCGATGAGTGTCTCCCTCGCCATCCTCACCAACGAAGACCAATTGCGCCGCCTCGCCGACGGCGGTTCGTTCGAGCGGGGCACGGCCTATTTCGCGCACGGGCAGGTTCGGGCGCTGCGGTTCGACGGCGAGCGGATCGTGGCCACCGTCAGCGGCAGCCAGACCTACCGGGTCAGGCTGTGGCGGGACGACGGCGCCCTCGGGGGCGACCTGGCATGGTCCTGTACCTGTCCGGTCGGCGACATCGGGGCCTTCTGCAAGCATGCGGTCGCGGTGGGGCTGGCCTGGCTGGCGGGCGGCAACGCATCAGCTGACAAGACTGGGAAATGCCATCGGCTTCCCCGACTATGACTGAACATTCTCTCTCTCGATCACGCTGTTTTAATTGACTATTCCAGAAACTTTGTTACCATCCCTGAACGCGGGGTAACATGGAAAATCAGCCGATCTTGTTACCCCCGCGTTACCCCAAAGCGGGAGCGGGACGATGGGTAAGGAAAAGAAGACGCTCACGGCCGCCGCGATCAAGCGGTTCCCTCCAGCGCCGCCGGGCAAGAGGGTTGAGCATTTCGACGCGGCGTTTCCCGGCTTTGCACTCCGTGTGACCGACAAGGGCGAGAAATCGTTCGTTCTCCTGACCAGGCTTCAGGGCAAGCTGCTCCGGCTGACCATCGGCAGGGCTCAGGTCGAAGAAAATGGGGCCGGGTTTTCCCTTGCCGATGCGCGCCAGCGAGCGCGGGCGTTGTTGATCAAATGCCAAAAGGGAGAGGACCCGCGCGCGGAAGCGAAGGCCGCCGCAGAAGCTCTGAAGGTGCCTCCACCGTCCGTCTTCACGGTCCAGAAGGCGGTCGAGGCGTATGAGAAGGGTCATATCTCCCGCCTGAAACCTCGCTCGCAGTTGGAGGCGCGCCGGCCGCTCGAAAAGATTTTGCTGGCCCGCTGGCCTGACCGCGCCCTTGCTGAGGTCACCAAACGCGATATCCGCGAGGCGCTGGCTGATGTGGTCGACGCCGGGCATCCGGTCGCGGCAAACCGCTCGCTTGCGAACCTGAGAGCGTTCTTCGGTTGGGCGATGTCTGAGGACCGGCTGGAGACGAACCCGTGCGTGGGCATTCGGCCACCCGGCGGCGATGAGACCAGCCGCGACCGCGTGTTGTCCGACGACGAGATCGCCCTGCTGTGGCCGCTGATGGACGAGGCCGATTATCCCTTCGGTTATCTCGCTCGCCTCTTGCTTGTGACCGCGCAACGCCGGGACGAAGTCGCCAATATGCGCTGGAGCGAAACGACGGACCTGAATGGTCCCAATCCCGTGTGGACCATCCCGGCCTCGAAAAACAAAGGCGGTCGCATGCATGAGGTGCCGCTCTCGCCGTTGGCCGTCCGCATCCTCAGTGGAATCCCCCGCATCGCAGTTCGGGCGGACGCCGATTCGCCATTGCTCCCGACCGATCTCGTCTTCACGACGAACGGCACCAGGCCAATTTCCGGCTTCTCCGGCGGGAAAGAGCGGTTGGACGAGCTAACCGCCGCAAGACTGGCGATCACCGGTCAGGCCCCCGGAGTCTCGCCCCCGGCTTTGGCGAGATGGACCCTTCACGACCTCCGTCGAACGGCGGCTTCCGGTATGGCGCGCGCTGGCATTCCTCCGCACATCGTTTCCCGCGTCCTGAACCATTCGCCTGGGAAGACTGAGGGCATCACTGCGGTGTATAACCGGCATGGATATTTGGTGGAGAAACGGGCCGCACTGGGGTGTTGGGCGAATCGATTGGAATCAATTGTTTTGTCGCCTCCCGAAAAGACCTAATTTTGATATTTCCTTGTCTTAGGCCAGTTCAAGTTCAAGAGCTACTTCACGCCGCGTCACCAATATACCCAGCGATGAGTTCGCACCACTCAAGTGACTTTCGGAAATAATCTTGATGCTCAATGTCCTCCTCGAAGACAACAGCCGCTGACCGGATTCTTACAGGTTTCCCATCAATGTCCACTAAGAGCTGTGCGCTGTCGTCATCTGAGTCTGGCTCACTGTCTCTATATGTTCTAACACTAAACCTAATCATATCAGTATTTTGGTAATTGGCAGCAATTCCAAAATGAGATATTATGCCGGATTTGTTTCGCTTAAGGCTGGAATAAACGGAACGCTGTATCTGCGGAGAGACCATATTAACCGTAAAAGCTACGCCGTCGCTATACGCATCCTTTAACGCCGCATCATCTCTAAGCTGAATCGACTTGATCCTCGAATCAAAATAGTCGTCTCTCTGCCTAGGATTGCGAACGTGCATTCGAATCGTGTCCCAGACGGCACAAACAGCATTTACATAAAGCTCTCCGGATGTTGGAATGGTCGAATTAAGTTTTACATTATCTTTCGTTACTGGCTTTTCTACTCGTTCAAGTATTCCATGTGCGCCCCACCACGTCTCAAGAAACACAACACCATATCCTTCGAGCACCTTGCGAATCGATGCCAGCGACGCTGCGCGCGGAATACGCTGGTTGTCTTCGAAATAGTCGATGGTTCGCAGGCCAACATTAGCCGCGACAGCCAGTTGTTGCCGGCTTATTCGAACCATCGCGCGAGCGGCGCGGCACTGTGGCGCTGTGATCGTCATCAACTCATTATTCTATAAGGCGCATGACTCCGCAAGAGGGCGGGATTGGGGGGGGCGTCACGGGACAAAGCGGCGCAAAACATGCCGCATTTTTATCACGATCAATAATTCACGCATGTTTGTCCCAGAATCCGTCTGGGACCAGTTGACGCGTCGGATAAGGCGGCGTATTGCTGCGCCTCACTGAACCCCCGTGACCGAGGCCAACCATGGAAGCGTTCCTGAGGAAAACAGAGGTGGTAAAAGCCAGCGGCTACACCGACCAGCACCTCCGCCGGCTCGAAAAAAGGGATTTATTCCCACGACGAGTAAGAATCGGCCCAGGGCGCGTCGGCTGGCCTCAATCCGAGGTTGCGGCATGGATCGCCCAGAAAATTGCGGATCGCGACCAGGGCACTGCACCGCCGTGCACGACACCGCCGCGTCGCCCCCGGCCCGACGATGGTCCCAATGGAAAATAAACCTATTAGCCCGCAGCGGCCACTCCTCAACGCCGGGTCACGCCGCGTCGCGCACCTCGACCGCCAGGCGCTCGCTCAGCGCCGCATCGATCGGGCTGAACCTCGCTCCACCCCGACAGCAGAACACCTGCCATGATGACGCAAGCCCGGACCTCCACGCCCTCCGTCCCGCCACCACTACCTGTGCTCGGGTTGTGCGGAGAGCGCGCGCCCGGCACGAGCGATGACCGACCGGCGTCTGAGATACCGGCCGGGGCGTCGGTCGCCCATCTCAGGCTGGGCCTGCCACTCGACTTCATCGACGACGAGTTTGCCGAGGACTTGGTCAACGCTGCCCACAGAATGCGACTGAAGTTGTTCAAGGCAGCGTTGAAGCAGATACCGGCCGGCTCGCTGCCCAACAATCAGCGCGCGCTATGCCGGCTGGCGGGGTGTGGTGATGCGTTTGGCACATGGCGTTATCATCGGCGGGCGGTCATGGCCGACTGGGGCCTGTATAGTGATGATCGATATCATCATCCCGTCCTAGAAGAGCTCGTACTACGCGCGTTGGATGGGGAACGAAGGGCGAAAGAAAGAGCGGAACGGGACGCGCAACGCAAGCAAAAGCAGCGGGAAGCCGAGCGACGGGCGGCGGATTCGCCCCCGTCCGATGAGGAACCATCCGATGGATATTCGGCCACCGTATCGGGAGACAGCCTCGAGTCGTCCGTTCAGCCATCGGCTGATGTCCAACGTGATACGGCTTTGACTATGGCCACTACTACTACAACTGTTTTTCTTTCAGAAAGTAGTGGTAGTGGTTGTCCGGAGCCTCCGCGCGCGGAGGCAGCGCCAGCCGCCGGTCGGGCAAAGAGGGCCCAATCGGCTTTGGACAGCACGCCGGTACCGTCCGACCGTCCGGCGGACAGCGGGATTGCGGAAGATGCCTTGCTGGCCGCGTTTTCCGATGCCGTAGCGGCGGAACTGGGGGAGCGGCTGCGCCCGAATTCACCGGACGCCAAGGATCGGGCGGCGGCGCGTGATCTGGTGGCTGCGGGCGCAACCGCGGAGGTCGTTCGGACGGTCGCTGTGGATCGATCAAAAAAACTGATCAAGGACGGCAAGAGGCCTCGGACATTCGCCTTCTTCAGCAAAGACATGGCGACAGAGGCCGCTAGGGTACGTCGGTTGGCCGCCCCATCCGCGCCGATGGCGCCTGGCGGCAAGTCGATCGAACTTGGCCCGGGCTGGCCGGAGGAAGCAGCCAAGCGGCTGGTCGACGAACTGGACGAGACCGTGGTCCGCCAGTGGTTCAAACCGGATGTCACGGTCGTTCGCCAGGGACCGGACGTTAGGGTGCTAACGCCCTCAAAGTTCGCCCGGAACTGGCTGCAAGAGCACTACGAGGCGGCGATCTGCCGCGTACTCGGCGTGCGTTCTGTGACGTTCGCGGTGGGACCGACCCAGGCGCCGGCCGGCGGCTGAGGTGTGGCAATGCAACGGCCCGTCAGGCATCTGGCTCCACACCTGGGGTCCCCCGCCCAACCAGCCAGGGTGTGAAGCCCCACCACAGCTGATTCGCGCAAGCTCATGGAATCAGGTTGCACAGTAAAAGAAGGATGCCCAATGACAGGATGTATGGAACGCAGTGCAGCGGTCGTAGCCTTGGCTGAATTTCGTACCGATTTTGAGAAGATAACCAAAATTGGGCTAGATCCGATTCGGGTAACCGCGCGTATAACGGCACATCCAGCCGGAGACACATATATACTGCGTACGGATAAAATGACGTATCAGCACCGGTATATCGACTTCATATTTAAGTTCAAGCTGTCAATAACTGGCGATTCTGCAATATATATTATTGACTGGAATGCGTGCCCAAAAGGAAACAAGATTGGCGGCCCGATGTTAAGTCTATTGAGTGATATTTCGATTCGGCACGGCGTTACTCTCTACCTGAAGAGTGTCCCTATCGGAGAATCAAATGAAGATCGTCATAAATTTTTATCTCGGTTGGGTTTTATCAAGCAAAAGGTAGACCCTTGGTACGAGCTTCAACCCCGAGTAAATTCAGGTGATAGGAGGTGGAAAGCGTTACTTAAACGCCTGCTCATTGTGTGTCGTCGAATCATGGCCGCATTTTGATCTTTCCGATAACCAGCGCCCTACGGATCGATGATCCGGGACCCCTCCCGCCCCGCGCATGAGAGCTCGAATAGATTCAGAACTTTTCCCCCTTGTCATCACCCCCTCATTCACCCGATTGCCCCGGGGACCGCCTGTCGCGCCGATCGTTTGGTTAAGTTCAGAGCGCAAGCCTTGTCTCTATGACATCCCAAGGCGCCGTCAAACCAGTTCCGTTGTTGTGGCGATCGATTAGCCCGGAGCTGGCGAGTGCGTCGACGTCATCATGGACGCGCCGATAGTCCCGGCCAAGCTGTTGTGCAAGGGCGCGAACACTCGCTGCCGGGTGACGGTGTAGATAACGCAACAGCTCAAGCCGTTTCGGTGTCAGGAGGCGCGCGAGTGTCTCAAAGCTATCGAATGTCAGGTGATCTTCCGACACCTCTTCACCGGCTTCCGAGCGGCGAACGGCATCGAGCACCCGAGATCCAATATCCTCCAGGGAATCTCCGATGTGGATGCTAAGGCTGCCCATGGTCATTCTCCCAAGCTTGAACCTCGATAAAGAAATCTTTCAATAACTTTTCTAATGTTGTGAAGGCGTATGACCGTTCTTGGCCGCCGACGTGCATGTGATCACCCTTGCCGCGCTCGTTGTCGAATCCCACAACCCTCTTGCCATCTCGTCCATAATATAGAGAATACTTATATTCATGTTCACTGGGGGAAACGGGAGCTGGTACGCGCCAGACCTTGATGTCAAGGATACCGCCAAAGCCGTCGACACGACGTTCACGAACGATGAGGGTTGCCTGTGCCATGGATTCAAGTATGACATATAACGCCATATGTCGTCAAAGGTCATATACGTGGTGTCCCATTGTGGCCTTTCCCCGGCCGACTTGGCGCCCGTCCTGGAGGCGCGCAGCCGGGTCGCGGAAGTGCTCAACGGCCGGCGCGGCCTTAGAGCGGCGGCGCCAACGCGGAACACGTTGCCCACAAACCAACAGGGAAACGCCTTTCCGCCATCTCGCCGGCGCTGTGGTGGGCGCGCTCCGATGGCGGAAAGCCTACTCGCTACGCTCGCTTCCCTATTGGTATGTGGACAACGCTCCAGCGGCAGGGGAATCGGGTGAAGGGATCATGCGGCGATAAGGCTTGCAAGGAAGTCGTCGTCCCAGGCTGCGACCTTGCGGCGGAGGCGTAGGGAGTCCTTTCCCGGAGCCTTGCGGATCAAGTTGTGGGCC